>DWWD01000024.1 GCA_019119895.1 Candidatus Anaerostipes avistercoris
CCCCTAAAGATGAGATTTCCCATACCGAAAGGTAGTAAGACCCCTTGAAGACGACGAGGTAGATAGGGCAGGGGTGGAAGTGTGGCAACACATGGAGCTGACTGTCACTAATCGGTCGAGGCTTTGACCAGAGAAGGCCAGAGTGGAGAGATGGAAGGAGAAAGGTTTTGTATGATGTTTTGAAGGTACATGAAGTATCTCAATGATCCTCGATAGCTCAGTTGGTAGAGCACACGGCTGTTAACCGTGCTGTCGCTGGTTCGAGCCCGGCTCGGGGAGGTTGGAAACACTGGGAGACAGTGTGGAAGGAAAAGGCCGTGAAGCGGCCATGAAGATGAGGCTCCATGGTCAAGTGGTTAAGACACCGCCCTTTCACGGCGGTAACACGGGTTCAAATCCCGTTGGAGTCATCTTTTTATAACTAGTTGAATATACTTATATCATATGGCGCCGTAGCCAAGTGGTAAGGCATGGGACTGCAACTCCCTGATCACCAGTTCAAATCTGGTCGGCGCCTTTGAGACATTTATAATGACTCATTATTATAATATTGTCGCGGGGTGGAGCAGTCTGGTAGCTCGTCGGGCTCATAACCCGAAGGTCGTTGGTTCAAATCCGGCCCCCGCAATTCAGAGACTTTGATAAGAAATCAGAGTCTTTTTTTATTTTACAGAAAACTATGTTTATATAAAATGAAAAACACATTCTCATGAAATAAAAAAATTTTTAAAAATAAAAAAATTTTTTTGCAATAATGCAATAAAAAGCGAACCTGCTGCGTTACTATATTGAAAGAAGAAATTATATTTTTGAAGCAGGGAGGTTTTGCAATGAGAAAAGGAAAATTAGCAGTATTTCTTTTAGCAGCATTATTTGTACTGGGAGGATGCGGAAATTCAGGAGGCAATGACACGAATCAGGCGCAGTCTTCCTCGGAAACCAGCGCACCGACGACGTCTTCTGTATCAGAAGAACAATCTGCGTCAACACAGGCACAGCAGCAGACAGATGATAATACTTCTGATCAGGGTGAAATCAGCAGAGACAGGGCGTTGGAGATTGCCATGGCAGATGCAGAAGTATCTTCAGATAATGCCAGGGAGGTAAAAGCCGAAAGAGATGAAGACGATGGAATTCCGATTTATGATATTGAATTTGAGACAGAATACGGAGATTATGATTATGAAGTAGCAATTAACGGCGGTAAAATTGTAGGTGCGGACTATGAAGTAGAAGAGGAATGGGCCCGCAGACAGAACGGCAGTGCAGTCAGCGCTGATGATGTGAAGAAAATCGCACAGGAAAAGGTTCCGGGCGTTTCAGAGAATGATATTAAAGTCTGGAAAGAGTCTGATGACGATGACGACGAGAATCGGTATGAAGGACAGTTCCGATATGATTCCATGAAATATGAATTTGAAGTTGATGCATCTACAGGAATCATAATTGACTGGAATGCAGATCTCAGAGACGACTGACAGGAAAATAAAGATTAAAAGGAATATGAAAGGAAGGGAAAAGAACGATCCGCAAATTTGAGCGGAGATCTTTTCCCTTATTTTAAAGTCATATGAAATTATTCAAAATCAAGCATTGTTTTGCCTTCACCGCAGCATCCTTCAAAATCATGAATGAAATCTTTGACAGCAGTTTCAGCGACGCCATTAAAAGCAAGAGTCTTTAACGTATCAGGATTTACTGTTACGGAACCAATACCGAATTTGCCCATTTCCAGAACCTGCTGAGAGTTCTTGAAAGAAGCGCCGAGTACTTCAGCTTCATAACCGGCAGCTTTCACCATAGTGTGGATGTCTTTGGCAATCTGAACGCCGTCATATCCAAGATTGTCCAGACGATTTACGTACGGCGCAAGGAATTTTGCGCCTGCTTTTGCAGCCATGAAAGCCGGCATAACGCCGTAGATCGCAGTTGCGGTAATATTGATTCCTTCTTTGCTTAAAATAGAAATTGCTTTTAAACCATTTGCTGTTACAGGAACTTTAATGTATGTATTTTCACCCAGAACAGAAACCATATGTTTGGCTTCTTTTACCATATCGTCAGTCTCTGTGGAAAGAACCTGAGCATGAAGCATGGCGTCAGAAGGGATCAGGGCACGAATCTTTTTCAGCTGATCCATTGGATCTGGGTTTCCTGTTTTACTTAAAATGGTTGGATTTGTGGTGACTCCATCATAAGGATACATAGTATAAAGTTCTTCGATTTTTGTTAAATCAGCGTCATCAATTAAAATTAACATAGAAAAGTCCTCCTGTCAGTTATTATAAAAAGCCTTATTTTGATATATAATACACAAAATTTCTTATGCCTGGAAATTTTGTGTACGATTACATTTCCAGATCTCCGATTACATCCAGGACTTCCTGTTTTGTTGTTGCATTGCGGAGTTTTTCAATGTTTTCTTCCTCGCAGATTACCTCAGCCAGTTTCATAAGAATATCCAGATGAGTGCCGTCTTTGCCGGCAACTCCCATGATGATATATGCAGGTTCATCACCGTACATAACTCCATCTGGACACTGAACAAAAGAAATACCGGATTCTTTGATATACTTCTCAGATCCGTCAATTCCGTGAGGAATGGCAACATTATTTCCAATATAAGTAGAAATAACTTCTTCTCTCTGATGCATGCAGGAGATATATTGTTCTTCTACATAGCCCTGTTCATAAAGAATTCTTCCGGCTTTTTCAATTGCATCCGGTTTGTCACGTAAAGATACGTTCAGTACGATGTTGTTTTCATTAAAAATTTTATTCATAGTAATCTCCTTTTTTATTTAGATTCTTTAATCGTTTTCTTGTTTCCTGTTTTTCTTTTTCATTGAGCAAAGGTGATACGCATAAATATTTGTCTTCATCCAGGTCTAAAGGAACAGTCGAGATAATAAAGTCATAATTGTCCAGATTTTCATCGTGGAGCTTGTGAAGAGAAATAATCTTCTTTACATCAATCTCTGTAAATTCCCTTTCCAGACGGCTGCGGAGCATCTTGGAGGATCCGATACCACTGGAACATACAACCAGAACAGAAATTGATTTCTGGCTCAGGTAATCAATGGATGCGATAAAGTATATGACAATATAGCCGATCTCATCTTCCGGAACATTAACAGAATCAAAAATGTCCAGAAAACTCTGTTTTACAATCTCATATAATTTAGGATTGGACTGGTACACTTCTTCCAGCATGGGGTTGCTTACACTGATGCCGTTCTGGATCCGCTCCAGTGCCATGTTGACATGGAGCATCAGGTTCTCAGCCAGATTCTTGTCTTTACTGAAAGGAAAGTGGAGTTTTGTTTCAATTTCTCCGATCAGCCGGCTGATATTATCCAAAATCTGAAGCGCGGAAGCAGGGTGATTCAGCTGGTAATGAGTGCGTCCCACATACAAGCTCAGCATCCAGCGAAAATAGGACTTCTCATTCTTATATAATATAATATCAAACTTTTTATCCAATATCGAGAGGATGTCTTCCTGAAAATCAGATTCTGTATCCGGCACATTGATATTTAATTTCAGCGGATCCGCCTGCTCACCGAGGCCTCCGATATAAGAATGCCGTTTAATGAAAACAGCAATCAGAAGCAGAAATTCCTGCAGTTCGCTGTCTGAAATATTCAGATGGTGCCTGTGGATCACAGGCTGGATTTCATGATACAGAATTTTCAGAGACTTTTCACAACGAAATTTATCCAAAAGAAAAATAAAAGGGTTCTGTTTATATTTTTCATCTTTCAGCCAGTCAAAAAAGTTGTCCGGTGAAATGTTCTGAAGAAGAATATTGACGAATAAATGACGTTTTGGGATTTCTTTTCCGGTGAGACGCACGCCTTCGCTCTTCTTCGTTTCGAATTTGACATTATGAGTATGAATTTTCTCCTTTACAGAAGAAAAATCGTTGCGCACTGTCTGGGAAGAAGTATTTAAGTCAATAGCCAGTGACTGTGTTTTTACATAATCGTCAGCGTTCAGAAGAATCAGAATGATCATGTCCACCCGTTCTCTGGCGGAGTAATTTTGTTCGGTTTTTACTTCTTCGAAGGCAGAACTTAAACGTTTGATATTATAAAGGGATCCAAAAATCATCATGCCTTTGCCAGATGAATGATCTAAAGTCAGGCCGAAAGATTCTATGATATTGGAAACTTCCGACATCTGGCGGTAAATTGTCCGCTCCGTCACCTGAAGTTCCTTGGCGAGATCAGATACCGTCACAGGACCATTCGCATTCATTAAGTATTCGATTATTTCTTTGGAGCGATCTGAAATAAGCATGATTAGCCTCTTCTTTCTTAAGCAGTTTAAATGGTTTCTCCTCTGAGATCAGTTTGCACCTCTTCAATGCAGTGTAAAATAGCAGGAAGAGATTCTTTGTTTTGTTCTATTATGTGATAAAAATACATGATTCTGTCAAATAGTGGTTCATTTTTATGGATGAAGCAGATCTGTTCAAGAAAATCTTCTGTATTGTCATCGTTCAGAAAATAGAGTGCGAGAGCGATGGCAAATGACAGATAAGCTGGTTTGATATTCTGCTCCTCGCAGCTTCTGGCAGAACCGACAAGCCGGTCTGTGGGACCTAATTTGCGGATGGGCTCCCTTGCTACACGTTTTACAGTATCTTTCAGATAAGGATTACGGAAGCGGTAAAGCAGATCATCCATATGATACTGAAGTTCTGCGAAGTCAATGTGGTATTTGCGTGAAAGCATCAGAGCGCTTTCTGTCATACATCCCTGAACAATATGCCTGATATAAATGTTGTCTGCGGCTTCATCAATGTAAGTTAAATGAAGCAGTTTTCCAAGAAAGGCGGTGGTTACATGTGCCATATTGTGAATGTAGAGTTTCCGTTCCAGATAATAGTGAAATGGTTCATACGGCACAATCTTCGGATCATCAGGGATCGGATTTTTAAATGCTGCCCGGTCCACAGGAAGATAATCGTATGCTTCCACCCGTACAGCCAGAGGATGCTGAATATCAGAAATCTGATCCGGATCCGGCGGCGGGACCATTCGTCCGATGGAAGTTTCCACAAGACCCAGCTTTTCTTCCATTACCGGCTGGTATTTCTCAGGCATTGCCTGCCGCAGCCAGTTTCTTAACAGGACGTCAGCGTCCATCAGATTTTCACAGATCAGGAGATCCAGCGCATTTTCCGGATCTTTATCCCAGCGCTTCATAAGACCCTGAGCAATGACCGGAGCGATTTTTTCCAGAACGGAGGCTCCGACAGCTGTTGCCAGAAGGTCCGCATCGGCAATTTCATCGCATACAGCATTCTGATCATTTCCATTGACTGCACGGATATTCCTGATCCAGTGGATTTCCTGTTCTTTTTTCATGATGATCTGTGGATAAGTTTTTTCCTGATTGATCGTATCAACGAGCTGGTCATTGACATCGATGAATACGACTTCGTAACCGATTTCAGATAATAATGCGCCAATGAAGCCACGGCCAATGCTTCCTGCGCCATACATAATTGCTTTCATAGATGCCTTCCTTTTTCTGTAGAATCAAAGACTAAGAATCCGAAAATCCTTAGTCTTTGATGTTATGGATTTTATCGTTCGCTTTTCAGTCGTTCTACCAACTGATCATATTCCGGCGCTTTCAGATAGTTGGAAATAGATAAGTGCTGTTTGTTCGGCTGTGCAGCCTTTGCAGTACCTGTCAGTTCCACGTGTGTGATGACAAGATCGGCGTCATCAGGAATTCTTGAAATCGCTGTATTGATAACCTCAATTGGAAGATTTTCGGCTTTTACTTTTTTCTTAAGTGCTGCAGCGGACATTGCGGAAGATCCCATTCCGGCGTCACACGCTACAACGATTTTCTTAATTTTAGATATATCAAGTCCGTCAACTCCGAGGCTTGAATCATTAGTTACGGCAGTGTCAGAGGAAGAGCCTTCTGATTCGGAGCTTCCCATAGCTTCTTTCGGGATAACAGATTCTCCGAGAGATGTGTCTCCTCCTTTTGCGACCATACGTTTTACGAAGAACGCATTGACGACGAGAGATACAATACATGAGAGGATCACACTTAAAATAACTCCAAACATACAGTTTGGCGGGGATAATGCGATGACGGAGAAGATACTTCCAGGTGATGGAGTTGCTACAGTACCTACGTCCAGTATTGTGAGAGTACCGGTACCTACGATTCCTCCGGCAATCATACCAATGATGGTCAGTGGGTTAGATAACACATATGGGAAGTATACTTCATGGATACCACCGAAGAAGTGGATCAGGATCATTCCAGGTGCGGCGTCTTTCATTTCGCCTTTTCCAAAGAACCAGTAAGCCAGTAATAATCCAAGTCCAGCGCCCGGGTTTGGAACTAACATGAACAGAGCGGAGTGTCCCAATGTTTTTACCTGTTCATAACCGATTGGTCCGAAGATACCATGATCCAGAGCGTTGTTCAGGAACAGTACTTTTGCAGGCTCTACGAAGATTGCGGATAACGGCAGAGCATTGTGCTCAACGATCCAGTTTACACCGTTTGTTAAAACGGAAGTTACGGTTTCCATAACAGGACCAAATACGAGCATTGCGATGCAGCAGAGAATCGCACCGATAATACCTAAAGAGAAATTGTTGACGATCATTTCAAATCCGCCAGGGATTTTTCCGTCAACTGCCTGGTCAAATTTCTTAATGACCCATCCGGAAAGAGGTCCGAGGATCATGGCTGCCAGGAACATTGGAGTTCCGTCAACGGCAACGATTGCACCCATGGTAACAAGAGCACCGATAACACCACCACGGTCTCCGCCGGTCATCTTACCACCTGTGTGACCGATCAGGATCGGGAGCAGGTTATTCAAAATTGGTGTGATCAAAAGTGCCAGCTTTTCATTTGGCGTCCATCCTGTTTCCAGGAAGAAGGCTGTAATCAGTCCGAATCCGATGAAAGCTCCGATATTTGGAATTACCATTCCGGCGAGGAATGCGCCAAATTTCTGGAGTTTCTGTGATACAGTAGTTTTTTCTTCTGCCATATTATAATTCTCCTTTTTCAAAATAGTTTTCATTGATGACATCGATGATTTCCTGTTTTGAAGAAGGATTGAGAAGCCTGCCGCGTTTTTCCGGTTCCAGAAGGATGTCGGTAATCTGCATCAGCTCCTGAAGAGGATCTTCTTCTCTGCTGGAGATTCCAATGACAAAAGAAACCCTGTGTCCAAGATAAGAAAAACCCCGAGGTATATGTACGATACTGATTCCTGGACGGAGCACACAGGATAAAGAATCTTCTGTGCCGTGGGGAATCATGACGCCGAAATCCAGATAAGTAGGATGATCTTGTTCTCTTCTCAGCATACCATCAATATATTCTGAAGTGATGTACTGATTCTCAAGAAGAAGATTTCCTGCCTGCCGGATCGCGTCTTCTGCCGTACTGCATGAAAAATCCAGACATATTAAATTCAGAAAATCATCAGATAGAAGTTTGCCGGCCATGCGCCCTCCTTATTCTTTCTTGCATAAACGTTTATCATGAATATATCATAACCTAAGGATTGTACGGGAATCAATACACACTAATGACATTTTTTTCAGATGACTTAGTGACAAAACTTTGTTTCGCGTTCTGAACATATGTCTCTTATGATCTGCATTTTCCGGTAGAGTTTCTGATAATCAGTTCCGGTTCGTATTCCATCCGCATAATATAATGGCGTTTGGATGACTTATCTTTCTGGGTATTCTTCTTATAGATAATATCCACCGCTTCCTGCCCCTTGGAAATAGAGGCGTGGTCAATGGTGGTCAGGGAAATCTGCGGCATGGCGGATAATGCGATATTGTCAAAGCCACAGACCGAATAATCATTTGGAATCCGGTAGCCGTAATCGGAAATTGCAGCCATAATTCCGAATGCCGTCATATCATTGTTGCCGACAAAGGCGGTAGACCTGGTATGTTCATCCAGGGCTTCTGCGGCGAGGGCGTATCCGTTCTGATATTCGGAATTATCAGAAGAGTATCGACTGTAGGCTGCCAGAGTCGGAGATTTTACTTCAATTTGTTCCGGATCCAGACCGTGATCCCGGAAACAGGAGCGAAGGCCTCTCAGACGATGGATCCGGCCGATTTCTTTTGGACGAATCGGAGTGGATACATAAGTAATATGGGTATGCCCCAGGGAAATCAGATGTTCTGCGATAATGTATCCCGGTTTCTTGCTGTCCAGTTCCACAGAGTCAAAACGGCATGCTTCCGGTTTGTCGCCGATGGAAACGACAGGGACCTGTTTGGAGAGAGCATTTGCTTCGGCGATTTTTGTAGGCGGATACAGAGAGATTACGCCGGCCAGTTCAAAACCGGAGAGGAGATTAAAGTATAATTCTTCTCTTGATACATCTCTGAGGGTTGAAATCGTGAAAACCGTATAGCCGTATTCCTGAGCGCGTTCGGTGATGGAATGGATGATCATGGAATAGTAGCCGTTGGACAGAATCGGACAAATGACGATAATGCTCCTGGACAGAGCGGTATCTTTCTTCTTAATGCTGGTCTGAGGCTTGCGGTATCCTAATTCCTGAGCGGCGTTTTTTACCTTATCCACAGTTTCTTTGGAAAACGATACATGAGGTTTCCTACTCAAAATCATGGAAACGGTGGACTGGGAGACGCCGGCGTATTCAGCAATATCTCTTGTGGTGACTTTATTTCTTTTTCCCATGAAAGACTCCTTTCTGCTCAATGTTAAAGAAAAAATATGCAAAACGAAAGACTTTGTAAAGTTTTCGATATGCGGAAATCACAGTGAAAAAAACTGTGATTTATTTTGATTAATTCGAATTATTAATTGAAATATAACCCTGATTATTAATATTATATAAATGATTAACAGAGAATGCAAGTATTTCCGTCAGGGATAAAAAAACCGGAAGAGTCATCCTGTTTTCCGGCAGCGTTAATCAAAATGAGTGATTAATGAAAAATGCTTAAAAACCGCTTAAAATGGCGGTTTGCAGGGTTTGACACAGTAAAAAAATTGTGATTAGATTAAGTCAGAAAGCAACAAACGCAAGCGAAAACAGGAGGGTAAAAACAGTGTATGATGTAGCAATTATCGGCGCGGGGGTCACAGGCTGTTCTATTGCATATGAACTTGGAAAGTATCAGGTAAAGGCAGTCGTGCTCGAGAAAGAAAATGATGTATCTGTAGGAACAACCAAAGCAAATAGTGCGATCATCCATGGCGGATATGATCCAAAGCCGGGAACAAAGATGGCTTACTACAATATCCGTGGAAATCAGTACACGAAGGAATTATGTGAGAAGCTGGACGTACCTTTTAAGCAGATCGGAGCCCTGGTCGTAGCATTCAGCGAAGAGGAAAAGAAAACTCTGGAAGAGCTGAAAGAAAGAGGAAACACCAACGGTGTTCCGGATATGGAAATCTGGGATCAGGAAAAGCTGAGAAAGGAAGAGCCAAACATTTCAGAGAAGGCGCAGGCAGCTCTGTATTCACCGAATGTAGGAATCATAAGTCCCTGGGAATTAGCTATCGCGCTGGCAGAAGTATCTGCTCAGAACGGAGTAGAATACAAACTGAATACGGAAGTAACCGGTATTGAGAAAAAGGATGAAGGATATCAGATCGAAACCAGCCAGGGAATGGTTGAGGCAAAATATATCTGCAACGCAGCAGGCGTGTTCGCAGACAAAGTAAATGAAATGGTCAATGAAAAGACCTTTGAGATCACACCGAATAAAGGAGAATATTATCTGCTGGATAAGAGCCAGGGAGATCTTGTGAATCATGTTATTTTCCAATGTCCGAATGAGAATGGAAAAGGCGTCTTAGTGGCTCCGACGGTTCATGGAAACCTGATTGTGGGACCGGATTCACAGCCGTCTGCCGGAGATGATGTTTCTACGACGAGACAGGGACTGGATTTTGTCCGTAATACAGCCCTGAAATCTGTGCCTGGCATTAATTTCAGAGAATCTATCCGAAACTTTGCCGGTGTCAGAGCAAGAACAAAAGAACATGATTTCCAGATTTATGAAGATAAGAAGAATAAAGGCTTTATTAATATCGGCGGAATGGAATCTCCGGGATTATCTTCTGCTACAGCAGTTGCCCTCGATATTGTAAAGATGCTGGGAGAATCAGGACTTGTCCTGGATGCGAAAGAAGAAATCGTAGATGAGAGAAAGATTGCCAGATTCAAAGGATTAAGCCATGAAGAGAGAGCAAAACTGGTTGCTGAAAATCCGGCGTACGGAAAGATTATCTGCCGATGTGAAACAGTAACAGAAGGGGAGATCATCAATGCGATCCACCGCCCGATTCCTGCGGTTTCCATTGACGCGGTCAAGAGAAGATGCAACGCAGGAATGGGAAGATGCCAGGGTGGTTTCTGCGGACCTAGAGTACAGGAAATCATCGCAAGAGAGTTAAATATTCCACTGGAGGAAGTTCCTCAGGATCGAAAGGGAACAGATATTATTACAGGAGAAACCAAGGACGGAGGTGCCAGATAATGAAATATGATGTAATTGTAGTCGGCGGAGGTCCTGCGGGATTAGCGGCAGCAGTAGAAGCCAATAAAAACGGTGCGGAAAAAGTACTGGTCGTGGAACGTGATCAGGAACTGGGAGGAATCTTAAATCAGTGTATTCATAATGGATTCGGACTCCACTATTTCAAGGAAGAATTAACAGGTCCTGAATATGCAGGAAAATTTATCGATATGCTGGAGCAGACCAATATCGAGGTTATGCTGGATACAATGGTACTTGATGTGGACGAAACAGAAAAGTGCGTTCATGCCATGAACAAAAAGAACGGATATATGAAACTGGAGGCAAAGGCCATTATCCTGAATATGGGATGCCGTGAGAGAACCAGAGGAGCCATCGCCATTCCGGGAGACCGTCCGGCAGGAGTTTTTACAGCCGGAGCTGCCCAGAGATATGTAAATATTGAAGGATATATGGTAGGAAAGAAAGTCCTGATCCTCGGATCCGGAGATATCGGACTGATCATGGCAAGACGAATGAGCCTGGAAGGCGCCAAAGTCGTTGGATGTGTAGAACTCTGTCCATACTCCAACGGACTGACACGTAATATCGTCCAGTGTCTGGAAGACTACGATATTCCGCTGTACCTGTCTCATACGATCACAGACATCCAGGGGGACAAACGAGTTGAAAAAGTGATTGTTCAGAAAGTAGATGAAAACAATCAGCCGATTCCGGGAACAGAGATTGAATTTGATGTAGATACCGTTCTTTTATCTGTAGGACTGATTCCGGAAAATGAGCTGACAAGATCTGCAGGAATCGAAATGGATCCGGCAACCAGCGGTCCGGTCGTATATGAAAATATGGAGACGTCTGCAGAAGGAATCTTCGCCAGCGGAAATGTAGTCCATGTGCATGACCTGGTGGACTTCGTTACGGCAGAAAGCCAGAAGGCCGGAAAGAGCGCTGCTGAATATGTAAAAAATGGGGAAACAGAAGATCAGACCTGTATTGCCGTTAAAAATGGAGACGGAGTCAATGGTATTGTGCCGCAGAAAGTACGTCCATCCAATGTGGATAAGATGGTGGAAGTTATGTTCCGCGCCCGCAACGTCTATAAAGATGTGCAGATCAAAGTAAAATCTGACGGAAAAGAACTGGCTTCTTTCAAACGGGAACATATGGCTCCGGGCGAAATGGAAAAAATCGTGATTCCGAAAGCATTTTTAGATAAAGTGGAAAATGGTGAGATTACCGTGTCAGTAGAAAAGGTAGGTGCATAACATGACAGAGTTAATTTGTATCGTATGTCCGAAAGGATGCCATCTGAAAGTAGACGAAGAAAATGGATATAAAGTAACCGGAAACGGATGCCCGAGAGGAGCAGCTTATGGAGAGAAGGAACTGGTAAATCCGACCAGAGTCATCACTTCCACCGTAAAAATTGAAGCAAAAACAGCCAGAAGGGTGCCGGTAAAAACAGCCGGAGACATTCCAAAGGGCAGAATTTATGATATTATGGAAGAGTTGGATAAGGTAACTGTCAAGGCGCCGGTACAAATCGGTGACGTGGTAATCCCGGATGTACTGGGTCTTGGTGTGGATATCGTTGCCTGCAAGAAGGTAACAGAATAACTTTAAATTCAGGAGGAAAAGAAATGAGCGTTATAACATTTGTATGTGCAGGTCAGATGAACTCTGCAATCACATTCCCGGCATTTGAAAACGGACATGAAGTACGTCTGGTAGGATCCCCTCTGGACAGAGATATTATCGATGGATTAAGGAAAGACAATTTCCATATTACATTGAAGAGAACCTTACATGACGGCATCAAATATTATCAGATCGAAGAACTGGAAGAGGCACTGGAAGGAGCAGATCTTATCCTGGGCGGAGTCAGCAGCTTCGGACTGGACTGGTTCTGTGACGAAATTCTGCCGGTACTTCCGGAGGATGTCCCTCTGCTTACGGTAACAAAAGGTATGGTTGATTTAGATGATGGAACTCTGGTTCCTTATCCTCATATTTTTGCCCAGAGACAGCCGGAAGGAAAACACATTAACTTTAATGCCATCGGTGGACCGTGCACCAGCTATGAGCTGGCAGACCACGATGACAGCCACGTGGCTTTCTGCGGAAATGATATGGAAACTTTGAAATATATCAAATCTCTGCTGGCAACAGATTACTATCACATCAGCCTTTCTACGGACGTGGTCGGAGTTGAGTGCGCAGTCGCAATGAAGAATGCATACGCACTGGGCGTTTCTCTTGCTGTAGGTCTGGCAGAGAAGAGAGACGGCAAGATTGGAGCCGTTCATTACAATTCTCAGGCAGCATTGTTCGGACAGGGTGTGAAAGAAATGATCCATCTGCTGGAACTGATCCACGGAGGACCGGAAAATATCATTCACGGAGCCGGAGATTTATACGTAACCGTATTCGGAGGACGTACACGTAAGATCGGTACTCTGCTTGGACGCGGCCTTACCTTTGATCAGGCGATGGAAGAACTGCAGGGCGTAACGCTGGAATCTATCGTAATTGCCACACGTACAGCACGGGCTGTCCGCAAACTGGCAGAGAGAGGCGTTGTTTCACTGGATGATTTCCCACTGCTGATGCACGTAGACGCGATCATCAACGAAGGTGCGGAAGTAAACATCCCATGGGAAAAATTCACAACGATCGTAGAGAAATAGGATCCTGAATAAGTTATTATAAAACAGCATGAGAGAACTCTTCTGACGGACAAAGAAGTCCGAAGGAGAGTTCTTTCTGCGTGTTAAGAAAGAAAAAGCATTTGTTTTGATTTTGGAATGTGCCGTATACTTTGCATAAAAGAACGGAGACAGGAGGCTGGCACTATGAGACTGATTGAGATTTACCATAAACTGAAAGATCAATTTCCTGTCCGGCTGCTGACCGGATCAGCCGGAACACTCAAACGGGTGCGGTGGATCCATATGATCGAAGATCTGGAGGCAGCAGGATTTATCAATGGAAATGAACTGATTTTTACGACGGGAATTGCAGGCCGGGGAGAATCCTGGCTCTTGAAACTGGTACAGAGATTACATGAAAATCATGCCGGCGGACTTGTGGTCAATACCGGACCGCATATCAGAGAGATACCGGAAGCGGTAAAGAAGTACGGAGAAGAACATGATTTTGTATTGATGGAAATGCCGTGGGACGTGCATCTGGTGGATGTGTTCAAATATATATCCGGACTTTTGCTGGATCAGGAAAAACGAAGAGCAGGGATTGTCAGTGCCATGAAAGATGCCGTCTTTTATCCCGGCGGCAGCAAAGGATACAGAGAAGAGCTGAAACGGTATGGATACGATACAGAAAAAAGTTTTTGCCCGGTCATTGCAGAACTGCCGGAAATTTCAGAGAAAGACAGGGAAGAAACGGCGGATTATCTGGAAGATATGCTGTCCTTTTATTTCAGAAAAATCACAGTATTTAAGTTTAACCAGTATATTATTATGGTTTTATATGACAGCGGTCAGGAAGAAACGGCGGACTGCTGTCAGAAAGTAAAAGAATATGAAAACAGCCGGGAACTGCTTCAGATTGAGGGAATGGCATCAGGGCCGAACCGGGAAGGAATCGAGCACCTTTCTCAAAGTTATCAGGCGGCAGAACGGCTGCTGGGACTGGGGAAAAGGAGGCAGCAGAAAGTGCTGCTTTATGATGACATGGGTGTGTATCAGATGCTGCTGACACACCCGGATAAAGAAACCCTGAAAATATACGCAGAGCACATGCTGGGGGCTCTGATGGAATATGATGCCCGGCATAAAACAGATTATATGAGAATTCTGCGGTATTATCTGGAAACTGACGGAAGCGTTCAGGAAACTGCCAGAGTACTGAATTATCACAGGAATACTATTAATCACAGGATGCAGAATATTCGTCAGATCCTTGGGAAGGAAAAGATTTCCGGCCGAGACAAAGCAGAGCTGCTCCTGGCCATAGCTGCCGCAGAAACAGAGGGATTGTGCTGACTGCACAAAATTCGAAGAAGAATGAGGGCTTTTCTGTTCTTGTGAAAGGGTTTTCTGTTGTTATACTTGAAACTACAGAACAACAGAAGGAGGAACTTTGTGATGAATGGAAAAGAAATCATTGAAAAACATTTGAAATATAATCTGCAGTCCTGGTCTGCCCAGGGCGGACTGCGGCCGAAGGCAATTGAGAAGGCCGACAATATTTATCTGTGGGATTACGATGGAAACCGTTATACGGATATGTCAGCCCAGCTGGTCAATATGAACCTGGGTCACAGAAACGGGGAAATTGGCGAGGCAATCAAGAAACAGGTGGATCAGTTCTGTTTTATGGCGCCTAGTTATGCCGTGGAAAGCCGTTCCCTGCTGGCAGAGAAAATCATCGGACTGCTGCCGGAAAACATGGGAAAAGTATTTTTTACCAATGCCGGCGCGGATGCCAATGAAAATGCCATTAAAATGGCACGGATGTATACAGGGAGGAATAAGGTGATGAGCCGTTACCGCAGCTATCACGGTTCTTCTTTTGGCGCGGGAAATCTTACCGGGGAGCCGAGACGGTTTCCGCTGGAACCGGGAATTCCGGGATTTATTAAATTTTTTGATCCGTATGTATACAGAGAAAAAATATCATTTGGCAGTGAAGAAGAAGCGGGAGCATATTATGTGGAGAAACTGAGAGAACAGATTTTGTACGAGGGCGCGGACAGCATCGCGGCTATTGTTATGGAAACGATTACAGGATCCAACGGCGTCATCATCCCGCCGAAAAATTATCTGCCGGGCGTCCGGAAACTGTGCGATGAGTATGGGATCATGATGATCTGCGATGAGGTCATGGCAGGGTTCGGAAGAACCGGTAAAATGTTTGCCTTTGAAAACTTTGATGTGAAGCCGGATATTGTTTCCTTTGCCAAGGGAGTGACATGCGGCTATGTACAGCTGGGCGGAGTCGCCGTGAGCAAAGAAATTGCAGCCTATTTTGATGATCATGTTCTTTCCTGCGGTCTGACGTACAGCGGACATCCGCTGGCATGCGCGGCGGGCAATGCCTGTGTGGATTATTATGCCAAACATCATGTGCTGGACAATGTGCGGCAGACAGGCGCGGTTCTGGGCGAGATTTTGGAAGATTTGAAAGAAAAATATCCGATTGTCGGAGATGTGCGCTATATTGGTCTCTTTTCAGCTATTGAACTGGTAAAAGACCGGGAGACGAAAGAGCCTCTGGTGCCGTATGGAAAAGATCCGGAAGGAAAGATGGGGCAGATCATAGGAATGCTGGAAGAAAGAGGTTTTATGACCTATTCTCATGAGAACATGATTCTGATCGCACCGCCGCTGATCATCACCGAAGAACAGCTGCGGGAAGAAATGGCGAAAATGGACGAAGTACTGAATATTGCAGATCAGACAATGCGGTAAGGAGGGAGCATATGGCAGATCAGTTTTTTACGCCGCCTAAAATTATAATGGGAGAAAATGCCCTGGAGGCAGCAGGAGATCATATCCGCACCATGGGAAGAAAGGCGCTGATTGTCTGCGGCCCTGTGGTGAAAAAAATCGGCATAGCAGGCAAAGTGGCGGCAGTACTCGAAAAATATGATATTTCTTATGTGATATTTGCCGGGATTACAGATGAACCGACAGATCAGATGGTTGAGGAAGGAACAAAAATATATTTGGAGCAGAACTGCGATTTTCTGATCGGTGCAGGCGGAGGAAGCCCTCTGGATGCGGTAAAGGCCATCGGACTGAAAGCCGTATGCGGCGGTAAAATGTCCGATTATATGGGAGTTTCCGTCACCGGAAAACTTCCACCTGTGGCGGTAATCCCGACAACAGCGGGAACCGGATCAGAAGCGACCCAGTTTACCATTATTACGGATACGAAAAACAATGTGAAAATGCTGCTGAAAGGAGAATCCTTCATGCCGGATCTGGCTGTAATCGACCCGGCGTATACGATGACGGCACCTCCGGGGGTTACTGCGGCAACCGGCCTGGATGCTCTGACACACGCAATAGAGGCTTATACCTCCAGAAAAGCTCAGCCGCTGACAGATATTTTCGCAGTTTCCGCTGTCCGGAGAATTTTTGCAAATCTTCCGGCGGCCTGTGAGGATGGAAGCAACCTGGACGCAAGGAAGGAGATGTCCCTGGCGGCTCTGGAAGCAGGAATCGCATTTAATAATTCATCTGTGACTATTGTCCACGGAATGAGCCGCCCCATCGGAGCTTTGTTCCATGTGCCTCATGGAACATCCAATGCGATGCTTCTGTATCCATGTCTGAACTATGTGATGGATGGCGCAGCTGAGCGGTTTGCGGATCTTGGGAGGGCCGTACAGGCCGCGGGAGCAGAAGATGATGACAGTACGGCAGCCGGAAAGTTTATCGACGCTGTTCGAAAACTGTGTGACCGGTGCGAAATCGGGAAACCGGAAGATTATGGAATTGACCGGGAGACGTTTTTGGGCGCTGTGGATAAGATGGCGGAGGATGCGGAGACAAGCGGAAGCCCTTCTAATACCAGGAAAAAAATACGCAAAGAAGATATGATAAAAATATACCGCTCCCTGTGGGAGGCATAGAGAAGTATGCAGACAAAACGGCTTCAGCACAATAATAAATGTGCTGAAGCACCTTGCCTTATTTTGGGAAACGGTTATAATAAGACCTAAATTCATTACAAACAATATGAATCAGACAAAGGCGTCAGCAAACCAGCTGGCGCCTTTTCTGCATTGAGGGATTTTGATCGAAGGGAAAACAGGATGCTGTTATATATGTATGCAATGTACATGTATCGACTTTATCGTCAAGTGAAAGGAGGATGGAACATGCTGTTATTAAGAGCGATTATCCGGCCGGAAAAAGTGAGAGAAGTGCTGGATGCTTTACTGCAGGAAGGATATTCATCTGTGACAAAAATGGAGGTTTACGGAAGAGGAAAACAGAAAGGAATCCAGATTGGAGATGTTTTTTATGATGAGATTCCAAAAGAAATGCTTTTTATGGTAATCGAAGATGGAGTCAAAGAAAAAGTGAAAGATATCATCATGGAACATGCCAGAACAGGAGAGACCGGAAATTCCGGCGACGGACGTATTTTTATCAGTCCAGTGGATGAAGCGTACACGATCAGTACGGAAGATGAGGGTCTGTAGACAGGAGGAGATTATGAAAGAAATTTTAGCGGTCATCCGGCCGAATATGACTGGCGCGACGAAAGACGCGCTGGAGCAGGCAGGTTTTCCGGCTTATACCTGTATGAGGGTAAGAGGCAGAGGAAAGAAGCCGTTTAATTTTGCCGGAGGCATATCAGAAAATGCGAGACACCGCCTGCTCCCCAAACGGCTGATCACGCTGATTGTATCGGAAGAGGATGCCGGACGGGCGGTTGAAACAATCATGGAAATCAATCACACAGGAACGCCTGGAGATGGAAAAATATTTGTGATGCCGATCCAGGAATCCTATCAGGTCAGAAACGGAGAGGGTGGTGCTGATGCATATTAGTGCGGCAGAAACAATGAAGAAAGACAAAATAAAAAGAGGTAATACAATGAAGAAAAATGGATTATCGACAGAAAAGATAATAACCATAGCGACAGTGGTCATTATACTGGCGGCATGGTTCCTGGCAACCAATCTGGGAATGGTTGATACAACGCTGCTTCCGACACCTCAGATGGTGTGGGCGGCATTTATGGATATTGCAGTAAACGGATATAAAGGATTTACATTTGCACAGCATATCGGAGCCAGCATGTACCGGCTTCTGGTATCTTTCCTGCTGGCAGCAGTGGTCGCTGTTCCTCTGGGACTTCTGAGTGGCAGCAGCAGTAAATTCCGCGCGGTGCTGGAACCGGTCATTGAATTTTATCGTCCGCTTCCGCCGCTGGCATATTATACACTGCTGGTACTGCTTTTGGGAATTGAAAATGAATCCAAGATCGCGCTGCTGTTTCTGGCATGTTTCGCGCCGATTTATATTCAGTGTACCTCTGCAGTCATGAGAGTAAAAAAGGATTATATCAACAGTGCTTATACTCTGGGAGCAGCGAAACAGCAGGTTTTCACAAAAGTTATTTTTCCGGCCTGCCTGCCAGATATTTTTATGGGATTGAGAACAGCGCTGGGCGTAGGCTATACGACACTGGTTGCTGCCGAAATGGTAGCGGCGAGTTCAGGACTTGGATGGCTTGTCCTGGATGCAAGTAATTATCTGAGATACGACATTATTTTTATGGGAATTATCGTTATGAGTGCAACAGGAATCCTGTTAAATGGAATCATTCTCTTTGTGGAGAAATGTATCGTTCCATGGAAAGGCAAAGACTGATGAAGAAAAGGAGAATGAATATGAGAAAAAGAAGATGGAAGAAATTAGCGGCCTGTGCCATTGCAGGAGCCATTACGGTTACAGGGCTGACCGCATGCGGAAACAGCAGTTCCTCTGATTCCGACTCTGTGGATACCGTAAGAATCGGTACACAGGAAATGCCGAACGATGAAGGAATCGCAAAAGCGGAAAATTATCTGGAAGAGAAATTAGGCGTTGACGTAGAAATCGTGAAATTTGATTCCGGAAAAGATGTCAATAATGCGTTAAAGGCCGACAGCATTGACTTCGGACTGGAGGGAACCACATCCGCAGCGCTGGCACTTTCTACGGAAATTGATATCAAGGTGATCTGGATCCATGAGGTTCTGGGGGATATTGAATCTCTTGCCGTTCGGGAAGAGGATAATATTGAAAGCATAGCGGATCTGAAGGGAAAGACCATTGCAGTGCCGTTCGCAACCACATCTCATTACTGCCTGCTTCGTTATCTGAATTCTCAGGGATTGTCTGAGTCTGATGTAACCCTGCTGGATATGGATACCAACAGTGCATATGCTGCATGGAAACGCGGAGACATTGATGCCGCATGGGTATGGCAGCCGGCCCTTCAGAGCATTTTGGATGACGGCGGGGAAATTCTTATATCCAATGGAGATGCCGCAGAAGAAGGCTATATGACAGCGAATGTAGAAGTTGTAAGCGCAGATTTTGCCGAAGAGCATCCGGATCTGGTACAGAAATATATTGAAGCCATGCAGGAAGCAAGAAATCTGTACAGTGATGATCAGGATACGGCAGTATCCGCTTTATCAGATGAACTTGGATTAACGGAAGATGAAATCAAGACACAGATTGCCGGAGCCGAGTGGGTATCCGCGGAAGATCAGATCAGCAGCGAATATCTCGGAACCAGCGGCGCAGTGGGAGCACTGGCAGATAATCTGCTGGATACGGCAAACTTCCTGAAAGACCAGAAAAATATTACCAGTGTGCCGGATAAATCAGTGTTTGAAAAAGCGGTCGATCCGCAGTACATCGAGGCAGTCCTGGGAGAATAGCAGGAAAGGAGAAGCAGATTATGGAAGAAATCTTAAATGCAAAACCGCAGCATGTGGTGACAATGGATCATATTAATTTGAAATATAATGGAGAGCGCGGAGAAGTGACGGCGCTTCAGAATGTAAACCTGAACATTGAAAAAGGAGAATTTATCTGTGTTCTGGGGCCTTCCGGATGCGGGAAAAGCACGTTGCTCAATATTATGGCAGGGTTTCTGAAGCCGACAGAAGGAGAGGCTAAAATGAACGGCAGACCCATTGAGGGAGCCGGCTGGGAGCGGGCGGTCGTGTTCCAGACACCTACACTGTATCCATGGCTGAATATTCATGATAATGTGGCCTTCGGTCCAAATGTCCGTCATTTATCAAAAAAAGAGACGGAGCAGCTGACGCAGAAATATCTGGATCTGGTGGAATTAGGTGATTTCGGAGATCACAAACCTTATGAGCTGTCAGGAGGAATGCGGCAGAGAGCATCTCTTGCGAGAGTGCTGGTCAATCAGCCTAGAATGATTCTGATGGATGAGCCTTTCGGTGCTCTGGATGCCCTGACGAGGCAGAACATGCAGACTCTGATTCGTAAAATCTGGAGTCAGACACAAAATACCGTATTTATGATCACCCATGATGTGGATGAGGCGCTGGCTCTGGCAACGAGAATCATCGTTATGTCCAGCCGTCCGGGAAGAATCGTTAAAGAATTTGAGACAGATTTTACGTATGATATTGGCGGCGTAAACAAAGAAAGCGCCAGATATACCAAAAAGTACATGCAGATCAGAGAGGAAATCCTGAACATTATCAATGAACAGAATGAGACTTTAAAACTATGAAAACAATATTGTTTTTTATCATTCTTTTTGCGGCAAATGTGATACAGGCGGTCACCGGATTTGCCGGCACACTTCTGGCGATGCCGGTATCCATACAGCTGATCGGTGTTCTGGAGGCGAAGGTCATATTAAATATTATGGCCTTTGCCTCCTGCCTTTGGATTACCGTGCAGAACCGCAGGTACATTCAATATAAAATTCTCGGAAAAATCATCCTCTGGATGGGGATAGGGATGATCATAGGAGTCTGGATTTTTGACAGGGTTTCTCTGGACTTTCTTCTTCCGTGCTATGGGATTTTCATCCTGCTGATCGCCCTGAAAAAGCTGCTGATCCAGAGGGAATTATCTCTGCCCGGATGGCTTCTTACAATCAGTCTTCTGGCGGCGGGAGTCATACACGGAATGTTTGTGTCCGGTGGAGCGCTGCTGGTGGTTTACGCGTCTTCAGTCATCAAAGATAAGAACCGGTTCAGGGCAACGGTGGCTCCTGTATGGGTGATATTGAACTTATTTTTGATGATTTCAGACGAAAGCCACGGATATATGACGCCGGATGTGCTGGCATTGACAGGACTGGGAATGATTCCGCTGTTCCTGGCAATTTATATTGGAAATAAAATTCAGAAAAAAATAAATCAGACGGTATTTTTGAAAACAACATATATTCTTCTGGCTGTTTCCGGCATATCGGTGCTGGCGTCATAAGAAGATTGTTTCAGGAGAGGAGGAATGGATATGGCGGTGACATTACGAAAGCTCCTTGAATGTGTGGAGGAAGAGAAGATTCATATTCTGGCAGGGCAGAATAATCTGGACCGGGCGGTGCGGTGGACTCACATGGTAGAATCCATCGAAATATCTACGTTTCTGGAAGGACAGGAGATAGCCTTTACCACAGGGGCGGCATTAAAATCAGAAGAAGATTTTTTTGAGATGGTAAAGTGCATTATCAATAATCAGGCAACGGCAATCATTGTAAACATCGGGCCTTATATCAAAGAAGTGCCGAAGCGCATCATATCATACTGTGAGGAACGGCAGTTTCCGCTGATCACGGTGCCGTGGGAGACACATATGGCACATATTATGCAGATTTTCTGTCTGAAGATTACAGAAGAAGATAAAGCAAACATGGAATTGTCCAGCGCCGTCAAAAACGCAATCTTTTTTCCGATGCAGGAGGATTTGTATATTCCTGCTCTGAAGCGGTATCATTATTCGCCCGGATGGTCTTACTGCGTGGCAGCCATTGAAATTCTGGAAGGCGCTCAGCCTGTGGAAGAAGAAAGACGCATGAGATTTCAGAAATACATAGAAAATCAGCTTTCCTACCGGTATCGGGATGTGATCATTTTCGAGCAGGACGGAGAAATTCTGCTGATTTTTCATCAGATGACGGATGAGGAGGTAAAGGGAATCCTGCAGCAGGTGATGAAGCAGTATGAATGTATGCTGCGGAAAGAGGAAAAAAGTTATATAGGGATCGGACGCAGCACCAAAAATATGAAGTGTATTGCGAAAAGCTATCGGCAGGCTAAGGGAGTCTTGAAGCTGCAGAAGAGAAGAAATCAGGATAAGACCGCTGTGGTTTATAGAGAACTGGGACTTTACAAATTGCTGCTGGCTATGGAAGATACAGAGATTGTCAGGGAATATTATATAGAGATGATGGGAGCGCTGCTGAAATATGATGAGGCGAAACAGACTGATTACTGTAAAGTCCTGGAATGTTACCTGAACCATGATGGAAGTGTGAAGGAGGCGGCAGAAGAGCTGTATGTGCACCGCAATACCATAAACAAGAAAATCAATAAAATCGAGGAAATCACGGGTCTCGATCTGTCCAGCCTGGACGTGCGCTCCAGGTTTAAAATTGCGTTTATGATACAGGAAATTTTGTAGGCGGATGCACTTTGGTAAATATGCCAGAGCCTATTTAAAAACAGGCTTTAACACATTGAAACGGAGCATAAAAGGGAATACGATACAAAAAAAGCAAAACAGCATGACACAAGAAAGGGGCAGAAACAATGAGTTTACAAGGAAAAGAAATACAGGAAATGCATAAAGAATACATTCTCCAGTCATGGGGAAAGGCCGGACAGGATGTGGTGCCGGTGGAGAAAGCGGAAGGAATTTATTTCTGGGATTATGATGGAAATAAATACGCAGATATGGCATCTCTGCTGGTGTGCTCCAATCTGGGGCACGAACTTCCGGAAATTGTAGGAGCGATCAAAGAACAGGCAGACAAGATGTGCTTTATGGCACCGGCTTATGCAAGTGAACCAAAGAGCCGGCTGGCAAAAATGCTGGTGGAAGCAGCAGGGGAGGATACATACCAGAGAGTGTTCTTTACCAACGCCGGAGCGGAATCCAATGAAAACGCCATAAAAATGGCGAGGATGGTCACCGGAAGAACAAAGATTTTTTCCTGCTACCGAAGCTATCACGGAGCGACACTGGGATCTTCCAATGCTTCCGGTGACTGGAGAAGATTTGCAGCGGAAATCGGAGGCGCCAATGGCTTTGTGAAATTCATGAACCCGCATATGTACCGGGACGGATATGCCAAAGGAAAAGATGACGCGGAAGTGACAGAGAAAGCGCTGGCGGATCTGGATCTTCAGCTCAGATATGAAGGAACCGACAATGTGGCGGCTATCCTGATGGAATCCATTGTAGGCGCAAATGGCGTGATTCTTCCGCCGGATGGGTATATGGAAGGGGTAAGAGCCCTCTGTGATAAATATGGAATCCTGATGATCTGTGATGAAGTTATGGCAGGATTTTTCCGGACAGGAAAATGGTTTGCATGGCAGAATTTTGATTTTAAACCGGATATGATCACATTTGCAAAGGGTGTTACCTGCGGATATGTCCCTCTGGGAGGCGTAATCGTAAATAAGAAAATTGCAAAATATTTTGAGGAAAATGTGCTTCAGTGCGGACTTACTTATTCCGGCCATACATTAGCCTGTGCGGCAGGCGTGGCAGCCATGAATTATTATAAAGATCATAAGATTGGGGAACATGTGGCAGAGATGCATGAAATTGTTTCTGACTTTATGAATGAAATGGTGGAAAAGCACAAATGCATTGGAGAGGCAAGATGCATTGGACTGTTCGGAGCACTGGAAGTCGTAAAAAACAAAGAGACAAGAGAGCCGATGCAGGAATACGGAGTTCCGGGGCCGGTGATGCCATGGATCTTTGCGGAGTTAAAGAAACGAGGATTTGCGACGTTTGGGCGGGAGAATTTCATTGAAATCTGTCCGCCGCTGATTATTACGAAAGAGGAACTGGAAGAATATCTTCCGATTCTTGATGAAGTGCTGACTATGGTAGACGAGAAATACTGCGATTAGAGGTGGAAGATATGAACTGGGATTATTTACAGCCGGTGCAGATCCGGTTTGGAAAAGGAAGAGTCAGAGAAATCAAAGATCTGGCAGAAAACATGGGATGCAGAAAAGGGCTGCTGGTGGCGGATCCGTTTTTTCTGACCAATGGGCTGGCAGAGCAGATCATAGAAGCGAGCGGCGGATTTCTTGCGGGAGTTTTTGGAGATGTTTCTCCCAATCCGGATGTGGAAGAAGTCGATGCCTGCGCGGATAAGATCCGAAGGGAAAATATTGATTTTGTTGCGGCTCTGGGCGGCGGCAGCTCCATGGACTGCGCCAAAGCGGCAGCAGCAGTATGCCTGACGGATGATTCCATTCGGGAATATCACGGAACCGGGAAGACGGTACCGAAAGAACATCTGCCGATTATCGCAATCCCCACAACAGCAGGAACTGGAAGTGAAGTCACCTGTGTTTCTGTGCTGACGGATCATAAAAATCAGAAAAAGTCGCCGATCGTTTCCGACAGTTTTTATCCGGCGTACGCCATCATTGATCCGGAACTTACCTATACAATGCCGCCGAAAGTTACGGCGGGAACCGGAATTGATGTTTTGTCCCACGCCCTGGAGGGATACTGGAGCAGGGGACATCAGCCCATCTGCGACGCCTGTGCGCTCCATGCGGCAGGGCTGGTGTTCCAGTACCTTTACCGGGCATATGAGAATCCGGATGATGAGGAAGCGAGAGAAAAAATGTGTGAGGCATCTGTGATCGCAGGCCTGGCGTTCACACTGCCGAAAACCACATCATCCCACGCGTGTTCTTTTCCGCTGACTAATTTGTATCATATTCCGCACGGAGAGGCCTGCGGCCTGACGCTGGACTATTTCGCAAGGATCAATAAAGATGTGGAAAATGGAAGAGTACAGGATTTTGCGAGGAAACTCGGATTCGAAGATGTGGATGCAATGGCAGATGCCATTCATGATCTGAAGGAAAAAATGGGCCTGAGGAATGATCTGAAAGATCTGAAATTAACGGATGAGCAGATTGATGAACTGATTCAGATCAGTCATCATCCGAATCTCGAAAATAATCCGGTAACAATTACAGATGAAATACTGAGAGATCTGTATGAAAGCATGAGGTAAAAATAAATCTTAAAGAATCAGAGAAGTCTCTGTGCGGCAAAAAGGAAGCCGCCGGAGGCTTTTTCTGTCTTGTTGGATGAAAGGGATTGTTTTATAATCTTAAACATAGGAAAACCGGCAAAAGCCGGGATGGATAAGAAGGAGGCAGACGATGGATTATCGTAAATTTGAAAATCAGTATGTGATCCGTTTGGACCGGGGTGAAGAAATCGTAGCAAGTCTGAAAACCATTGCGGAAAAAGAAAATATAAAACTTGCGTATCTAACGGGAATCGGCGCTGTGGGCAGAGTCACGGCAGGTGTTTTTGATACGAAAGAAAAGGTGTTCAAAGGCAGGAGATGGGAAGGTGATTTGGAAGTGGTTTCCATCGGAGGGAATATCAATACCATGAACGGGGAAACCTATATACATTTTCATATCAGCGTCGCCGATGAGCAGGGAAATGTATTCGGCGGGCATCTGCAGGAAGCCGTGATCAGCGGGACCGGAGAACTGGTGCTGACGGAAATGAACGGTACCGTAGACCGGAAGTTCGATGAAGAAATCGGACTGAATCTTTTTGAATTTTAATTATAATAATTTGGAGGATATTCTGTAAATGAATTTAATGACAGGCAGACAGCTGCATAAAAACTATCAGGAGTACGATCAGAAAGAAGTAGAAATGTGCGGATGGGTCAAAAGCAACCGTGGATCCAAAAATTTTGGATTTCTGATCGTAAATGACGGAACTTTTTTTGAACCGATCCAGGTAGTATATGATAAAGAAATGAATAACTTTGGAGAAATTGCAAAATTAAATGTGGGAACGGCGGTGATCGTAACCGGCATATTAGTGGCAACGCCGGAAGCAAAGCAGCCATTTGAAATCCAGGCAAAAGGTGTGGAAATTGAAGGAAGCTGTTCCTCTGATTATCCGCTGCAAAAGAAGCGCCATACATTTGAATATCTGAGAAAGATCGCACATCTGCGGCCGAGAGCCAATACATTTCAGGCAGTATTCCGGGTACGGTCTCTGGTGGCGTATGCGATTCACAAATTTTTTATGGAACGGGATTTTGTTTATGTGCATACACCGATCATTACAGGACAGGACTGTGAGGGAGCGGGAGAAATGTTCCAGGTAACGACACTGGATCTGGAAGAAGCAGTAAAAAAAGGCGAAATCAATTATGAGGAGGATTTCTTTGAAAAACCGGTGAGTCTGACAGTCAGCGGACAGCTGGCCGGAGAAACCTTCGCTCAGGCATTCCGCAACATTTATACTTTTGGACCGACATTCCGGGCGGAAGAATCCAATACGACGAGACATGCGGCTGAGTTCTGGATGATCGAGCCGGAGATGGCGTTTGCGGATCTGGAAGACAACATGGAGCTTGCAGAGCAGATGATCAAATATATCATCGGTTATGTGCTGGAACACGCGCCGGAAGAGATGGAGTTTTTCAATAAGTTTGTAGATAAAGGACTGCTGGAACGTCTGCATCATGTGGCGGAATCTGAGTTTGGCAGGGTGACTTACACAGAAGCTGTGAAGATTCTGGAGCAGCATAACGATCAGTTCCAGTACAAAGTATCCTGGGGGATTGATCTTCAGACAGAGCACGAGCGGTTTCTGACAGAAAAAGTTTATAAAAAACCAGTGTTTGTAACCGACTATCCGAAGGATATTAAGGCGTTTTATATGAAAATGAACGACGATGAGAAAACTGTAGCGGCCATGGATCTTCTGGTGCCGGCGATCGGAGAAATCATCGGCGGAAGCCAGAGAGAAGATTCTCTGAAAAAACTGGAGAAGCGGATGGCAGAACTGGGCATGAATCCGGAAGACTATGACTTCTATCTGGATCTCCGGAAATATGGATCCACCAGACATTCCGGATTTGGACTGGGATTTGAGAGAATGGTCATGTATGTGACCGGTATGGCAAATATCCGGGATGTGATTCCATATCCGAGAACTGTTGGAAAATGTAAATATTAATATGTAAAATGCATATGCTATTCCTTAGAATGATTCAGGAGGAAAGAGAGGCGGCATTATGCATTCAATCTGGCAGGAAAAGATAGACTTCCCTGATTACCCTATTTTAAAAAGAGACAAAAAAGCAGATGTTGTTTATATAGGAGCGACGCTGCAGCATGCGGTGGAAGCTCATTTTCAGCATGAGCAGGGAAATGCGGTTATGCTGCTGGAAGAAAATGTGATTTCCAGGATGCCGGAACTTGGCGGCATGGGAATTCTGCGGGCGGGAAACCGCAGAGAAAGGAAGAGTCTTCGCCGGCTGCGGGAGTATATTGAGGAACGGCAGATTCCCTGTGAGATGGAGGTCGTATCGGAGACCTGTCTCTGGGTCCATCCTGTCAAACTATTTTTATTTATGACGGAAGGCATCGAGGTCTATGAGCAGACAGCTGTCTGCTCCCGTCAGGGAAAGCGGCTGGATATCGGAAGCGCTTATGTGGACGCGGCGCAGATCATAGAAAAGGAAAAAAGAAAAGAACCATTTTATGTGTATGTGTTTCCGGAAAACAGTTCCGGACAAATGCCGGAGGGAGAATTTGAGGAGATGCGCAGATACAAAAATTTCTGGCTTGCGGGGAGTGCAAGAAGAGACGTGGAAGGGTATCTGTACTTTTGGGAGATTTAAAAATGATTGATTTTCACCGGGAAATCTTATATAATTGGATTATGAGGTGAAAATATGATAAAAACAACAGGCATGCTTCTTGAGGAACTGAGTTCTTATGCAAATCCAAAAGACAAACTGTCCCGGATGGTCAGACAGGGAGAATGTTTTAAAATCAAAAAAGGTTTATATGAGACAGAGAGGAATGTACCAGGACATTTGCTCGCAGGGAGTATTTATGGGCCGTCCTATATTTCTTTTGAGTATGCACTTGCGTATTATGCTATGATTCCGGAAGCAGTTTATACAATTACCTGTGCGACATTTGAGAAAAAGAAAAAGAAGAAATATGAAACAATGTTTGGGACGTTTACTTACCGAGATGTCCCGTCTGAAGCATTTCCCCTGGAACTCAGACTGGTGAAGGAAGGAGATTATTTCTATCGAATTGCAGAGCCCGAAAAAGCACTTTGTGATAAACTTTACATCATGCCGCCTGTACAGAATATGAAAGTACTGATTGAATTACTTGCTCAAGACCTTCGTATAGAAGAAACAGCACTTTTAAAACTCAATGCAGACAAAATCAAGATGCTTTCGGAGTATTATCATGCAACCAATATAAAGAAGCTTGCGTCGCTGATAAGGAGGATCCAAAAATGAGCGCTGTAATCGAACAAATGCTGAAAAACTATCAGCCGGATAATCTCTATGACAAAAAGAATGCGATGAAAGAAATTATGCAGGAAATTGTATTGTGCGGTTTATCACGTGCAGGATTTTTTCAAAAAGCAGCTTTTTATGGAGGTACTGCATTAAGGATTTTCTATGGTCTGGATCGATTTTCAGAGGATTTGGATTTTTCGCTTCAGACAGCAGATACATCATTTGATCTTTCGTCCTATTTTCCAACTCTGGAAAAAGAGGTGCGATCTTTTGGTTTGAATATTACAATTATGGAAAAACAGAAGACCAGGGAGAGTGGAATTCGTTCGGCTTTTCTCAAGGGAAATACAAAGGAACATTTGCTGATTTTTTATCCTGATGAAAAAAACGTAGAGAGTGTACCAAAAAATGAGGTTGTGAAGATTAAATTTGAGATTGACGTAAATCCGCCGGAATATGCTGCCTTCGAACGTAAATATCGGCTGCTGCCGGCTCCTTATGAAATTAATTTATATGATATGTCTTCTTTGTTTGCCGGGAAGATACATGCTGTAATCTGCCGCGCATGGAAAAACAGAGTGAAAGGAAGAGATTTATATGATTATGTTTTCTATCTTTCAAGAGGAGCAGCAGTGAACCGGAAACATTTGAGGGAGCGTTTGATTCAGTCGGGTTACCTTTCTTCTGATGCAGAGATAGGATTAAAAGAGATAAAGGAAATGCTGACGCAGCGATTTGATTCCATCAATTATTCACAGGCAAAACAGGATGTTGAACCGTTTATTCACGACACAGGTGTTCTGAATCTTTGGAATGCTGATTTCTTCAAACAGATTACAGAAGGATTGACAGCATGTTGATGAGACAGCAAAAATGGTTCATAATAAAAAAGATAAGTAATTTTTTATAGAAAGAGGAGGAAAAGAAACATGAGTATGATCGACGTAATTCGGAAAGAAATGATGGCAGCAATGAAAAATAAGGATAAAGAGCGCAAAGACGCACTTTCCATGCTGCTGACAGCGTTAAAGAACGCGCAGATTGACAAGAGAGAAGACCTGACAGAGGCGGAAGAAAACGGAATTATTGCCAAAGAGATCAAACAGACAAAAGAGACGATGGATTCCTGTCCGGCAGACCGCACGGATATCATCGATGAGTGCAAAGCAAGGCTTGCGGTTCTGGAAGAGTTCGCACCGGAGCAGATGAGTGAAGACCAGATTAAGGCAGAGATTGACGCCGTATTATCTGAACTGGGAATCGATGCTCCGACGATGAAAGATAAAGGAAAGATCATGAAGAATCTGATGCCGAGAGTCAAAGGAAAAGCAGACGGCAAATTAGTGAATCAGCTGGTAGGAGAGAAACTTCAATGAGAAATATTTTAGTTGTTGTGGACATGCAGAATGATTTTATCGACGGTGCTCTGGGAACGGAAGAAGCTCAGAATATTGTCACTGCGGCAGCGGATAAGATCCGGAATTTCCAGGGAGATATTTACGGAACTCTGGATACCCATGGAGAGAATTATCTGGATACACAGGAAGGCAGGAATCTTCCGGTAACTCACTGTATTTATGGGGAAGACGGCTGGGCGCTTAACGGAGAAATTCTGCAGGCTCTGGCAGAGACCAAGGCAGAGGTTCATGATTTCTGCAAAAAAGGAGCGTTCGGTTCCAGGGAACTGGGTGATATTCTGGCAGAAGAGTGCGGCACGGAGGAATGCAGGATTGAACTGATCGGAGTGTGCACGGATATCTGTGTGATTTCCAATGCAATGATCATTAAATCTGTGCTTCCGGAAGCAGAGATTACAGTGGATGCCGGATGCTGTGCCGGGGTAACGCCGGAGAGCCATGCCAATGCACTGGAAGCCATGAAAGTATGCCAGATAAAAATACAATCATAGAATCAGAAGAAGAGGAGTCAGGATAATATGGATCTGATACGATTTGATGATATGAAAAGAGAGACAGCAAATCGGTTGAGGACATTGTATGAAGAAGCCTTTCCGGCAGAGGAAAAGAAACCATTTGACTATATGCGTCAATTAGAACGTGCAGGCAAAATGGAGATTCTTTCTCTTATGGAAAGGGAAGAATTGATAGGGTTAAATATTAATATGCTGGCGGGAAATCTGGCGATTTTAGATTATTATGCCATTTTGCCGGAAAAACGCAGCGGAGGCTATGGAAGCATCGGAATTCAGAAAATTATGGACAGGTTCCGCGGCAGGAAGCTGATCCTGGAGATTGAGAAGCAGGATGCATCTGCGCCCAATGCGGAGCAGAGAGCCAGCAGAAAAAAATTCTATATGAAAAACGGTTTGAAGGAAACAAATTTATTCGTTAACGCTTACGGCACGGATTTTGAACTTCTGGTTCCGGAAGGCAGTCTTACGTATGATGAGTACACGAAGGCTCTGTCTGCGGTTCTTGGAAGAGACGGATTCGAAAAAATGAAAGTAGAGCAGATTTGATTCAGATAAGAAGTAAGTGAACCAAAGCATAGACAGAAAGCGAGGAATGAACATGGAAGAAGGTTATGAGTTCCTGAAAGATGCTACGGCGATATTTTCATCCTTTACAAAAGAACCGAAGGCAGTAACATTTTAGAAATTATTTTATGACGAAACCCCCAAAGTTCAATTCAATGATGCTTTGGGGGTTTTACTATTCTGACATTTTCTCATGCTCTTTTTTCAGGTCTCCGTATAATTTATAGGAAGTCCATTCCTGGTTATGAGGTGTGACAATGGCTTTCAGCGGAATGCCCTTGATTCTGCGCTTATGGAATCCGCGGATGACCTGATCGATGTCATAGCTGGTGAATCCGGCCATAATCATCATCTCATCTTCGAAGAAACAATCTTCAGCAGGAGTATCAGACGCCTCATATCCTTCCAGACCCAGGAGATATCCGATAGGATAAGCAAATTCATCTGGAGAAATATTTTTAATGCGGATTTTTAACGGCATTAAAACCCGGCCAATGTCCATGGCTCTTTTTTTGTCTTTGATATTATATAATAAAATCTGTTTTTTCATTGAAATTTCCTCTCATGTATTTCGTATTAAATTCTTTTACCGGCATCGGTCTGTCATACAGATAGCCCTGTCCGTAGTCGCCGCCCCAGTTTCTCACAAATGTTTCCTGCTCCACAGTCTCAATGCCCTCCGCAACGGTAGGGAGATTGAGAGATTTTGCCAGCTGGAAAATGTGCTGCAGAATGATGCGGGAACGGGTATCTGCGGGATCCGATGCTTTCAGAAGAAAGCCCCGGTCCAGCTTCAGTTCATCAATGGGAAGGCTTCCAAGCATTGTAAGAGAAGAGTAACCGGTGCCAAAATCATCCATAGAGATCTGAATACCAAGATTTTGAATTTGTGTGAGCCGGGCAGTCAGATGCTGCTCCTTTTCCAGAGCAATTCCCTCGGTAATCTCCAGTATGAGAACACCCCGGGGGATCTGATAAGTTTCCATCAGCTGCTGAAGCCGGGCAGTGTAATCTGGCTGAAAGAAGATCAGCCGGGATTGATTGACGGAAATGGGAATAGGTTCTATTCCGTTTTTCATCCACTGCCGGATCAGCCGGCAGGTTTGTTCCAGCATATAATCATCAAGAAAAATGCAAAATCCATTTTGTTCAAAAACAGGAATGAATTCGTTTGGAAACAAAATTTCTCCCTTTTTGCCAATCCACCGGACCAGAGCTTCCGCCCCGGCGGTGGATTTTGTTTTCAGGTCAATTTTAGGCTGAAGATAAAGTTTAAATTCCTTATCCCGCAGCGCCTCATGCATTTTAGCTGCTATTTCATCTGGGTCTCTCTTCATGGGGGTCTCCTCAAACATAATATTATTCTATAATGTAACGACGGTAACGCCGAGATCTCCTTCGCCATATTCGCCGTCCCGGTAGCCGGAAATGCGTTTCTGCTTCTTCAGGTTCTTAAAGTAATTATGAAGACCCTTTCGAAGGGCGCCGGTTCCTTTGCCGTGAACAACCGTAATCTGCGCCAGATTTGCAAGACAGGCGTCGTCGATGTATTTGTCCAGTTCGGCAATCGCTTCGTCAACGGTCATTCCCATAACATTGATTTCCGGTTTGATGGTGGCGGATTTATTGATGGCAGTACGGGTGCGGCTTCTGTTTTCGTTCCGCTGGTTTTCGCGTTTCACTTCTTTTGCGGTCTTTGTGATTTCCAGATCCCGGATATTAACCAGAGAGCGCATCATGCCCATCTGGACATAGAGATCGCCTTTGGCGTTCGGGAGAGTCTGTACTGTACCATTTAAGGATAAGCTGGATACGTAGACTTCATCTCCTACATGGAAATCACCTGCGTCATGCCGCTTGCCGGAACGCTTCTTCTTTTTGGTTGTCATCTGATTTTCCAGTTTGTTCATACGGCCGCGGAGATCGCTTCGCATATGTTCCATTTTTTTGTTGGTATCTTTATTTGTCTGCTTTTTCAGCTGATTATATTCACGGATGGTCTGATCCGCCACATCCTTTGCCTCCTGGAGAATGCGCTGGGCTTCTTCCCGGGCATTGCGGAGAGTTTTTTCGCGTTTTTCTTTGATGTTGTCCTGACGTGATTTCAAACTTCTGCGCAGAGATTCAATTTCCTTTCGGTAGGCAAGAAGCTCTTCCTGTTCCTGCTCAATGGTCTGTTTGCTCTTTTCCAGATCCGCGAGAATGGTTTCAAAATCCTTTACAGATTCATCAATCTGACCGGAAGCATTCTCAATAATATGTTCATCCAGTCCCAGCTTTCTGGAAATAGCGAAGGCGTTGCTCTTGCCCGGAATTCCGATCATCAGACGGTAAGTCGGAGACAGGGTTTCCACATCGAATTCACAGGATGCGTTTTCGATGTCGTCTGTGGAAAGAGCAAACATTTTAAGTTCACTGTAATGAGTTGTCGCCATTGTTTTAATGCCGCGGTCGTGGAGATCCGTCAAAATGGAAATGGCCAGAGCGGCTCCTTCGATCGGGTCTGTTCCTCCGCACAGCTCATCCAGAAGAACCAGGGAATCTTTATAGGCCTGCTGAATGATGGAAACAATGTTGGTCATATGAGAAGAAAATGTACTCAGATTCTGCTCAATGCTCTGTTCATCTCCGATATCGGCAAAAACTTCCCGGAAAATTCCAAGAGAGGACCCCTGAAAAGCCGGAATATGCAGCCCTGACTGTCCCATAAGAGTCAGAAGTCCGACGGTTTTTAAAGAGACCGTTTTTCCTCCGGTGTTCGGACCGGTAACGATCAGCATGGAAAAATCCTGCCCTAAGGATACATTGATCGGAACGACTTTCTTCTGATCCAGAAGAGGATGACGGCCCTGCTTGATATTGATCACGCCGTCTTCCCGAAAAATCGGCCGGGTGGCGTCCAGGTCTTTGGCATATTTTGCTTTGGCGAAAATGAAATCCAGCTGTACCAGAAGTTCCTGGTTTCTGGCAATATCTTCCGCGGCATAGGAAGCTTCCTCGCTTAAAAGGGCGAGGATTCGTTCGATTTCTGCCTGCTCCCGTCCTTCCAGTTCTTTCAGTTCATTGTTGAGGGTAACAACGGACATCGGTTCGATAAATAGTGTATTTCCGGAGGCGGACTGATCGTGGATCATGCCCGGAAAAGAATTCCTGTAAGCCTGCTTGACAGGAATACAGTACCGTCCGTTTCTCATGGTAACAATCGCATCCTGCAGTTTATCCTGATTGGAGGATGCGCTGACAACTGCAGTCAGCTGGTTGTGAATCTTCTGATTGGCCTGTTTCATAGAACGCCGGATACTCTTAAGGGCAGAAGAAGCATCATCGCTGATTTCTTCCTCAGAAATAATACAGCGGCGGATTTCTCTGAGCAGGTCATTTAACGGCACCAGCGCCTCGAAAATTTCATCCAGAGAATCAGCTTCCATATCCTCCTCTGCGCTGGAGTGATAGGCAAGTGCATTTTTTACGGTTTCCAGCAGCTTTGCAATATTTAAAAGCTCTCCGGCGCCCAGCGTTCCTTTCATGTTCAGACGGGCAATGGACGGACGCAGATCGGTGATTCCCTGGAAAGAGACAGCGCCTCTGCGGTAAAGCCGGGTCAGCGCGTCCTGGGTCTGATCCTGGGCAGCCAAAATATCGGCTTCCTCTGTCATAGGCGTTAATTTTCGGCACAGATCCTGTCCCATTTCAGTAGAAGCATATCCGGTCAGTATATTTATGATTTTATCAAATTCTAATGTCTGAAAAACTTTTTGATTCATAATAGATCTTCCCTTTTCATGATGTTGAAATTAAAAATATTACATATTATAATATAGGAGTATTTAGTTACCAAAAGTTTAACATATATTATTTTTTGTGTAAATGCAGGAAACCCCGGCAGCAGTGGATCGGACGGGACCAAATTTACAAGAAATTAACAAAAACTGTACTAAAATTTAACACAGAAATCGTATGATGTAGGTGTAAAAATGCAAAATAGCTGAAAGGTGAAAATGGATGAAACAAAAGATTTATATGAATAGGGAATTATCCTGGCTGAAATTCAATGAAAGAGTTCTGGCGGAAGCCAAGAATCCGCAGGTTCCGTTATGTGAGAGACTGTCGTTTGCGTCAATTTATCAGAGCAACCTGGATGAATTCTTTATGGTCCGGGTGGGAACCCTGGTAGATCAGCTGCTGATCGATCATGAAATCAGAGAAAATAAGACAAAGATGACATCGCAGGAACAGCTGGATGCGATCATTCCGGAAGTAAAGAGACTGAACCGGAAAAAAGATACTATCTATGAAGATATTATGGAGAAGCTGGAAACATACGGAATGAAACTGGTGAATTTCCAGAAAATTTCAAAGAAGGAAAGCGAATATTTAAGAAAATATTTTAAAGCGGAAATCGCACCTTTGATTTCCCCGACGATTATTGGAAAAAGACAGCCGTTTCCATTTTTGAAGAACAAAGAGATTTATGTGACAGCTGTGCTGGAGACGAAGAATGGCAAAGAAAAACTGGCTATCATTCCATGCGGCAGCGGAGTTTTCCCGCGTCTGATCAAGATTCCGGGAAAAGACGCCTATATGCTGTCAGAAGAGATTATCCTTCATTATGTACCGAGGGTTTTCAAGGGATATCATGTAAAATCAAAATGTCTGATCCGTGTGACAAGAAATGCAGACATTGATGCAGATGCTCTGTATGATGAAGATTTGGACTACAGAGATTTCATGGAAGATCTGATCAAGAGAAGAAGAAAACTTGCGCCGGTCCGCCTGGAATATACAAAGGAAATGGACGGCGAGAGCATAGAGACAATCTGCGGGTATATTGGTCTGAGTACGGACTATGTGTTCCACAGCAGATCACCGCTTGATCTTTCTTTTGTGGACGGTGTGAGAGATTGTCTGAGAGGAGAAAGCGAGTTATTCTACGAGAGAAGAGTTCCTCAGAAGTCAATACAGTTTAAGGATCACAAATCCATCATCAAACAGATTGAAAAGAAAGATAAACTTTTGTCTTATCCATATGAGAGCATGAGACCGTTCATTAATATGCTCCGTGAGGCGGCAGAGGATGACGATGTAGTTTCCATTAAGATGACGCTTTACCGTGTGGCAAAACAGAGTCAGATTGCGGCAGCGCTGATCGAAGCGGCGGATAATGGAAAAGAAGTTACGATTCTGATGGAATTGAAAGCACGTTTTGATGAGGAAAATAATATCCGCTGGTCCCGCCGGCTGGAGGACGCCGGATGCCGTGTGATCTATGGTCTGGACGGCTATAAAGTACATTCCAAGCTGTGTCTGATCACAAGAAAGACCAAAAAGGGAATCAGCTGCATTACGCAGATTGGAACAGGAAACTATAACGAGAAGACCAGCCGTCTGTATACAGACCTGTCTCTGATGACAGCGGACGACAGCATCGCAGAAGAAGCAGCGAATGTATTCCAGGCATTGTCCATGGGTGAGACGGTGCAGGAATCTGAACATCTCCTGGTTGCTCCGAACTGCCTGCAGAACCGGGTGCTTGAAATGATCGATGAGGAGATTGCTCATGCAAAAGCCGGAGAAGATGCATATATTGGTCTGAAGATGAACTCTCTGACAGATAAGAAAATCATGGAAAAATTGATTGAAGCATCCTGTGCGGGTGTTAAGATTGATATGATCATACGAGGCATCTGCTGTCTGATCCCCGGAGTCAAAGGAAAGACAGAAAATATTACCGTTCGGAGCATCGTCGGAAGATTTCTTGAACATTCCCGCATCTATATTTTTGGCTCAAAGGGAAGAGAAAAAGTCTATATCGCGTCAGCGGACTTTATGACAAGAAATACTCTCCGCCGTGTGGAAGTAGCGGCGCCGGTCTATGATCCGGATCTGAAAATGCAGATCATTGAAATGTTCATTACAATGCTGAGTGATAACCAGAAAGCAAAAGAAGAGGATTCCGAAGGAAATTACAGTCGTCCAAAAGATCAGGACACACCTTTGAATTCTCAGGAATTCTTCTATCAGCAGGCATATGATCAGGCAATAGAACGCAGAAATTCATAATATATACAGACAAAATAATATCTCCGGAGAACGTTCCCTGTAAAAAGGAGCGGCACTCCGGAGATATTTTGCTTCAAAGAAAACAGACTAACTTGATGTTTCCATTTCACGGATCAGTTCTTTTACTCTGGAAGTGTCAATTTCCAGCGCATCTGCAATCTGATCAATGGTCAGTCCTTTTTCTAATTTCTTTTGAATGAGTTCTGATAATAGGTGTCTTTGACCTTCTATCCGGCCTTCTGCTCTTGCCTCCTGACGGTCGAGGACTCTTTCTTCCCATGCCTGCATATATTTCACACTCACTTCCGCATTATTTTGAACTTTAGTATAGCATATATAAACTTATAAGTAAAGTAACAAAAGCGAAGAAAGCAGGCAGTTCATGTTCTTTTTTGGATAAGCGGCGTTTTATATGGATTTTAGAGAAAATCTGTGGCATAATGAAATGTAAAAGTGCCTGAAAAGAGCACAGAGTGATTTTATAATTAGAAAGGCAATATTATGAGGTATATTAGTGAGTTAAGAGAAGGCGATCAGGTTTCCGAGGTGTATTTGTGCAAAACCAAATCTCCGGGGACATCAAAGTATGGGAAGTCTTATTATTCTCTCACCCTTCAGGATAAAACGGGGATGATTGACGGAAAAGTATGGGAGCTGACCAATGCCATCGGTCATTTTGAGGCGATGGATTATATCCATGTAAGAGGGCAGGTGACCAGTTATCAGGGATCCAATCAGCTGAATATTCACCGGATCCGCAAAGCGCAGGATGGCGAATATAACATGATTGACTATATGCCGAGTACGAAAAAGGATATTGACGGCATGTATGATGAACTGGTGCAGATGATTCGGAGAACAAAAGAACCACATTTAAAGAAACTGGCAGAAATGATTTTTATAGAAGATCAGGATTTTGTCAGGGAATTCAAGGTTCATTCTGCAGCCAAGAGCGTGCATCACGGCTATATTGGAGGACTGCTGGAGCACAGCCTGTCTGTGGCGAAAATATGTGAAAGTTATGCGGTCCTTTATCCGCAGATCAACCGGGATCTGCTGGTTATGAGCGCATTGTGGCATGATATGGGAAAAGTAGAGGAATTATCAGGGTTCCCTGAAAATGATTATACGGATGAAGGACAGCTGGTGGGTCATATCGTCATGGGAGCGATCAAGCTGGACCGCATGATGCAGCAGATTCCAGGGTTCCCGGCGAAACTGGCAAATGAAGTGAAACACTGTATTCTGGCACACCATGGAGAACTGGAATTTGGTTCTCCGAAAAAACCGGCGCTGCTGGAAGCCATTGCACTGAGCCAGGCAGATAATCTGGACGCCAGAATGGAAACATTTGCAGAAATCATTGAAAAACAGAAAGAAGATCAGGAATGGTCAGGATTCCAGAGACTGCTGGATACAAGAATCCGAAAAACATCAATTTAGAGGTGAATATGGAATTTAAGAAAAATCAGATGGTTGAACTGTATATTGATGACATAGGAAATGAAGGAGAGGGCATCGGCCATGTGGACGGCTATGCCCTCTTTTTAAAGGACGCCGTGGTGGGAGACAGAGTCCGGGCGAAGATCATGAAAGCCAAGAAGAAATATGGCTACGCCCGGGTGGAGAAAGTGCTGGAGCCGTCCAAAGACCGTGTGAAACCGGTCTGTCCAGTGGCAAGACCGTGCGGAGGCTGTACTTTGCAGCACTTATCCTATGAAAAACAGCTGGAATATAAGTTCCGCAAAGTAAAAAACTGCCTGGAGCGGATTGGCGGTCTGGAAAATATTGAAGAAAAAATGGAGCCGGTCTATGGCATGGATGAACCGTATCATTACAGAAACAAGGCTCAGTTTCCTGTGGGGACAGACAGAGAAGGCAATCTGGTCACCGGATTTTATGCAGGAAAATCGCATCAGATCATTCCATGTACCGATTGTGCCATTCAGCATCCGGTGAATCAGAAAATCCTGGAAAAAGTGCTGGATTATATGAGAAAAAATCATATTTCCGCGTACGATGAAAAGACCGGGAAGGGACTGGTGCGCCATATCGTGACGAGAGTCGGATTTGCCACCGGAGAAGTGATGGTCTGCCTTGTGCTGAACGGAAACAAAAAGAAGCTGAAAAACGTGGAGCAGCTGGTGGATTCTCTGCGGGAAATCGAAGGAATGACCAGTATCTGTGTGAATGTCAACCGGGAGCGGACCAACAAGATTCTGGGAAGTCAGATTGAAGAAGTGTATGGACCGCCGTATATTTATGATTATATTGGAAATGTAAAATATCAGATCGGACCTCTGTCCTTTTTCCAAGTGAACCCGAAACAGACGAGAGTTCTCTATGAAAAGGCACTGGAATATGCACAGCTGGAAGGAGAGGAAACGGTTTGGGATCTGTACTGCGGCATTGGAACCATTTCTTTGTTCCTGGCTCAGAAAGCAAAATGGGTCTACGGCGTGGAAATCGTGCCGGAAGCTATTGACGACGCAAGACTGAACGCCAGGATGAACGGATTTGACAATGCACAGTTTTTCGTAGGAAAGGCAGAAGAAGTACTGCCGGGAGAATATGAAAAGAACGGCGTGTATGCAGACGTTATCGTTGTGGATCCGCCGCGAAAAGGATGCGACGGGAAACTGCTGGATACCATGGTAAAAATGGCGCCGAAACGGATTGTCTATGTAAGCTGTGATCCGGCTACACTGGCGAGAGATGTGAAAATACTGGGAGAGCAGGGATACCAGGTGGACAAAGTCAGCGTCGTAGACCAGTTCGGACACAGCGGGCACGTGGAGACAGTCGCCCTGCTCACACGAAATGTTGTATCAATGTGACAGGGAGAACAGATATGGAACCTGCGATGGAAGAATTAGAAGAAGCAGTTACAAGAAGAAAGGACGTAGATGACAATGCATGATCATATCCAAATCCGCGGCGCAAGGGTGCACAATCTGAAAAATATTGATGTGGATGTGCCGTTGAATCAGATTGTAGGGATTGCCGGGGTTTCCGGTTCGGGAAAATCTTCTCTGGCGCTTGGCGTCCTGTATGCTGAGGGCTCAAGACGTTATCTGGAGGCCCTGTCTACTTATACCCGCCGCCGCATGACTCAGGCGGCAAAAGCCCAGGTGGATGAAGTGTTATATGTACCGGCGGCATTGGCTCTGCATCAGCGTCCCGGCGTGCCGGGAATCCGGAGCACTTTTGGTACGGGGACCGAGCTGCTGAACAGCCTGAGGCTGATGTATTCTCGTCTGGCCAGTCACCGCTGTCCAAATGGTCATTATGTACCGCCTGCACTGGCAGTTGCCGCAGAGAAACCAATCGTTTGTCCGGAGTGCGGCGCGGAATTTTATGCGCCTTCCGCGGAGGAACTGGCTTTTAACAGCCAGGGAGCCTGCAAGACCTGCGGCGGAACCGGCATTGTGCGTACTGTGGACCGGTCTGTGCTGGTTCCGGATGAAAGCCTGACAATTGACGAAGGAGCGGTGGCGCCATGGAGGTCGCTGATGTGGGATCTGATGACAGATGTATGCCGTGAAATGGGAGTGCGCACCGATGTGCCGTTTCGGGATTTGACAGACAAAGAAAAAGAAATTGTGTTTGACGGTCCGGCAGAGAAAAAGCACATTCTTTACCATGCAAAGAAAACAGATGCTGTTTCAGAACTGGATTTTACTTACTACAGTGCGGTTCGTACCGTTGAAAATGCCCTCTCCAAAGTGAAAGATGAAAAAGGGATGAAGCGGGTGGAAAAATTCCTGAAAGAAGATACCTGTCCGGACTGCGGAGGCAGCCGTCTGAACGCGGCAGCCAGAGCACCAAAGCTGAGAGGAATATCTCTGGATGAGGCCTGCAGAATGACACTGGGAGATCTGGTGAACTGGGCAGCAGGTGTGCCGGAGAGTCTGCCGGAAGAAATGCGGCCGATGGCGGAGAGTATCTGCGAGTCTTTTCAGACCGTGGCAAAGCGGCTGATGGATCTGGGACTTGGGTATCTGACCCTTGACCGTGCATCGTCTACCCTTTCAACAGGAGAGCGCCAGCGGATGCAGCTGGCTCGTGCGGTGAGAAACCGTACTACCGGAGTTTTGTATGTGCTGGATGAGCCGTCTATTGGTCTGCATCCATCTAATATCGTTGGTCTGACCGGAGTGATGCATGATCTGATTGATGATGGTAACTCAGTGGTGCTGGTGGATCATGATACGCAGATTTTGTCAGAAGCCGACTGGATCATCGAGATGGGACCGGGCGCGGGATCAGACGGAGGACGTGTGATCGCTCAGGGAACGGTGGATGATTTGACCAAAAATCCGGGTTCTAAAATCGGTCCATTTCTGGCAGATCATCCGAGAGCCGGCCTTCGGGAGCAGACTTCAATGGAGACGATGTTTGACGAAGGGAAAATCCATCTTTCCACAGGAACCATCCATACAGTGAAGCCGCTGGAGGCAGATATACCGAAAGGCCGGATGACGGTTGTAACCGGCGTGTCCGGTTCAGGAAAAACAACCCTGATTCTGGAAAGTCTGATTCCGGGACTGGAGGCGGAGATTCAGGGGAAGAAACTGCCGGAACATGTGCATGATGTGGGTACTGCAGGTATTTCACAGGTGAAATTGATCGACGCGACGCCAATCGGCATTAATGTCCGTTCTACGGTGGCAACTTACGCCAATGTTCATGCGGAGCTTCGGAAGATTTTTGCCCGTACGCCGGAAGCGAAAGAAAGAGGATACAAAGCGGGAGATTTCTCTTATAACAAAGGACGGCTGCGCTGCCCGGTCTGCGATGGTACAGGAGTGATCAGCCTGGATGTGCAGTTTTTGCCGGATGTGGATATTCCCTGTCCGGAATGCAGGGGATCCCGCTATGGAAAAGACGCAGGCGGCATTTACTATCAGAATGAAGAGGGACAGAAGTATTCACTTCCGGATCTTATGGCGATGGATATCCATACTGCACTGGAAGCGTGCAAAGATCTGAAATTAGTGCACCGCCGTCTGCAGGTATTGGAAGATCTGGGACTGGGGTATCTTACATTGGGAGAAGAAACGCCGAACCTGTCCGGCGGTGAGGCGCAGCGTCTGAAGCTGGCCAGTGAAATGGGAAAAGCCCAGTCAGATTCTGTGTTCATTTTTGATGAGCCAACCATCGGCCTGCATCCGCTGGATGTGGAAACTTTGCTGAGAGTTTTCCAGACATTGATCAGTCATGGTGCGACGGTCATTGTGATTGAGCATGATCTGGACGTGATCCGAAATGCGGACTATGTCATTGATATGGGACCGGGCGGAGGCGAAGCCGGCGGACGTATTGTGGCAGCAGGAACACCGCAGATGATAAAAGAGACACAGGAGAGCATTACGGGAAGATTTCTGTAGCAAAGTGGAGAAAATAAAGAAATGTCTTCTGAAAACAATGAGTTAAAAACAGATGTATAAAAGGAAATCCACGGAGGGAGATATGAAAGAAGAATGTCTGATTTGTAAAGCACCCCTGGAGTATCTGAATGAGGATATTGAGATGGAGTGTGAATTATGCCATAAAAAAGAAAAGAGTAAGACTCGATGTATCAATGGACATTATGTCTGCAATGAATGTCATATGCAGGGAATTGACAGTCTTGTAGGCTTGTGTCTGAAGGAAACATCCAAAAATCCGGTGAAGATTTTGAATCAAATGATGGATCTGCCGTTTTGCCATATGCACGGGCCGGAGCATCATGTTATGGTGGGGATGGCCCTGCTGACAGCTTATAAAAATGCAGGGGGAGAAATCAACCTTGAGAAGGCTCTGATCGAGATGAACAGCAGAGGAAAGTCGGTGCCGGGCGGTGCCTGCGGATTCTGGGGTGCCTGCGGAGCGGGAATCAGCGCCGGAATGTTTGTTTCTATAGTAACCGGCTCTACGCCTCTTGGAACAGATAATTTTGCCCTGTCCCACAAGATGACATCCGCGGCTCTGGGAGCCATTGGAGAGATTGGGGGACCGCGCTGCTGCAAGAGAGATTCCTATCTTTCCATCCAAAAGGCAGTGGAGTTTGTGAAAGAAAACCTGGGGATAGAAATGGAACTGCCGGAAATTGTCTGTTCTCACAGCGGGCAGAACAACCAGTGTATTGGGAAACGGTGTCCGTTTTGTAATAGAGCGAAAAAGAAGATTGCTTTTATCTGTGTCCATAATTCCTGCAGGAGTCAGATTGCGGAAGCCCTCGGGAAAAAATATCTATCCGCCATTGCCGATTGTTATTCTGCAGGAACTCAGACAAAGCCGCAAATCAATCAGGACGCCGTGAGGCTGATGAAGCAGGAGTATGGCATTGATATGGAAAAAGAGCAGTATCCGAAACTGCTGGACGAAATACCGGAGGCGGATCTTTACGTGACCATGGGCTGTAATGTAGCGTGTCCGAATGTTCCGGGAAAGGAAGCTGCTGACTGGGGTCTGGAGGATCCCACCGGGCAGGATGATCAGGTTTTTAGGGATGTGATTCAGAAAATAGAAGAGAAGATACTGGATTTGAAAGAAAAAATTTCTTAAAAAACATGTTGACTTTCAGATGAAAAAGGAGTACTTTATAATTAATAATTAAATAATTGCTTAATTGTTGAAATGATAACGGGAAAGGAAGATAGAAATGAAGAAAAGTTATAAGATTGAAGTAGACTGTGCAAACTGTGCGAACAAAATGGAAGAGGCTGCCCGGAAAACAGCCGGGGTGAAAAATGCTTCTGTGAATTTCATGATGCTTAAGATGAATGTGGAATTTGAAGAGGGATGCAGTCCCAAAGAAGTAATGCAGGAAGTGCGAAAGAACTGCAAAAAAGTGGAAGATGACTGTGAAGTTTATCTTTAAAAAAGAGATAGAAAGAAGAAAGAGGCCCGGAGAGAGCGTAAGAAATCGAAGGGGTTTTTCTTTTAAACAACAATTAAACAAATAAACAAATATTTAATTAAAAAGAAAGGCGATGACAATATGAATAAAAAACAAAGGAAGATGCTGTTTCGGATTATAATTGCAGCGGTCTTTCTGATTGCATTGAATTTTATTTCGGTTACGGGAGCCGTAAGATTTCTGCTGTATCTGATTCCGTATCTGGTGATCGGGTACGATATTTTGTTGAAGGCGCTGAAGGGGATCAAAAACCGTCAGATGTTTGATGAGAGTTTTCTGATGGCCGTGGCAACCATAGGAGCCATTGCTCTGGCGCTGTATGAAAAAAGCGGAGATTATACGGAAGCCATTGCGGTCATGCTGTTTTATCAGATTGGCGAGTGGTTTCAGAGTTACGCAGTGGGAAAGAGCCGCAGAAATATCAGTGAGCTGATGGATATCCGGCCGGATTATGCCAACATTGAGAGGGATGGAAAGCTGGAAAAAACAGATCCGGATGAAGTAGAAATCGGCAGCATCATTGTCGTACAGCCGGGTGAAAAAGTACCCATTGACGGAATCGTGGAAAATGGAAGTTCCAGTCTGAATACAAGTGCGCTGACAGGTGAAAGCCTTCCGAGAGATGTGAAAGAAGGAGATGAGATTGTCAGCGGATGCATCAACATGACGGGAGTTTTAAAGATCCGTACGACGAAGGAATTCGGAGAATCTACAGTGTCTAAGATTCTGGACCTTGTGGAAAATGCCAGTTCCAGAAAGTCCAAATCTGAAGATTTTATTTCTAAATTTGCCCGCATTTATACGCCGGCTGTCTGTTATGCGGCGCTGGCACTGGCATTTCTGCCGCCGCTGGTGCGTATGCTGGGAATGGGTCTGGAAGCAGAATGGGGAACTTGGATTTACCGGGCACTGACGTTCCTGGTTATCAGCTGTCCGTGTGCTCTGGTTATCAGCATACCGTTAAGCTTCTTTGCGGGAATCGGCGGAGCCAGCAATGCAGGCGTCCTGGTCAAGGGATCCAATTATCTGGAAACGCTTTCCCAGACGAAAATCGTGGTATTTGATAAAACAGGAACACTGACTCAGGGGGTTTTTGAGGTAAACGGTATCCATCATAATGAGATAGAAAACGAGAAACTGATAGAATATGCGGCTCTTGCGGAGAGCGCCTCTTCCCATCCGATCAGCAAAAGTCTCCAGCGTGCTTATGGAAAAGAAATTGACCGCAGCCGTGTCAGCGATATTCGTGAAATCAGCGGAAATGGTGTTATTGCAAAAGTTGACGGACGGGAAATTGCCATAGGCAGCGACAAATTGATGAAACATCTTGGAATTTCATTTATCGGCTGCCATTCTGTGGGAACTATTCTGCATATGGCAGTGGATAAAAAATATGCCGGACATATCGTAATTTCTGATATTGTAAAACCGCAGGCAAAAGACGCAGTCCTTGAATTAAAGAAAGCCGGAATCAGCAAAACAGTAATGCTCACCGGAGATGCGAAAAAAGCAGCAGACCAGGTGGCAGAAGACTTGAATCTGGATGATGTATACAGTGAACTTCTGCCGGCGGATAAGGTAGAGAAAGTCGAGGAACTGCTGAAAAACAAGCCGGAAAAAGAGAAACTGGCCTTTGTAGGAGACGGCATCAATGACGCGCCGGTGCTGCGCCGCGCGGATATTGGAATTGCCATGGGCGCCATGGGATCCGACGCGGCAATTGAAGCGGCCGATGTTGTGCTGATGGATGATGATCCAATGCAGATTTCCAAAGCCATCAAAATTTCACGAAAGTGCCTCAGAATCGTTTATCAGAATATTGTGTTTGCCATCGGAATTAAACTGATCTGTCTCGTTCTGGGAGCTGTTGGAATCGCCAACATGTGGCTGGCAATTTTCGCAGATGTAGGTGTTATGATTCTTGCAGTTTTGAACGCCATCCGGGCTCTTTTTGTAAAAAAACTGTGAGAAACGAAGAGAGCGGCAGTCATTCCGTTCCTTCCATTGATATGATCAAAGTACCGCTTTCTTTTTATCTGAATTGAAAAAACAGTATTGACATGATGTCAGAATAGAAAGGATGGTAACGATCATGAAGAAAAATATTGGTTCTATGTTAGCGCTTTATCCGACGCCGACAGTTGTTGTCGGAGCGATGTTATATCAATGATATCATCAAGGCTGCCGGTAAATTATCTGTAAATATTGTCGATGAAGGAATGCTTCCTGAGGCGGATTATGTGGGATCCGCAAGCGGCGCCAAAGTGGATAAATCAGGTGTCTTTGAATTTGAAACCGGTGAAGCAGAAACGCCGATCATCGAGAAAGCACCTCTGACCATGGAGTGTACCGTTGTGGACGTATATGAAACGAAAGGTTTTGAAAGTTTTATTTGTATGATTGACAATACTTATGTAGAAGAAGAACATTTGAATGAGGATGGAAAAATTAATTATCAGACATTAAAGCCGGTATTATTTGAGTTCCCAACGTATGAATATCTGAGAACCGGTGAGGTCATCGGAAAATGCCTTTCCTTTAAAAAGGATCCGCAGAAAGAAGATCATAAAATGAGTACAGTTCAGATGCCGGAGACAAGCAATCGGATTTGACGGACTTTTGACAACTGGTATAATAAGAATAAACTGCACAGGATGACAGGCGGAATGTGCGTAAATGATACATGCAAAGAAAGAGGAGAACTATATGCCAAGAGGATCAAAAGAATTAACGCAGTCAAGAAAAGAGGAAATCATCAATGCCTGCGCGCAGCTGTATGAGACGATGAATTTTAAGGATATTACACTGAAAGAAATCGGGAAGAAAACTTCTTTTTCCCGCACGTCCATTTATAACTATTTCCAGACGAAAGAGGAAATTTTTCTGGCGCTGCTGCAGAGAGAATATGAACTCTGGGTGAAGGATCTGGAAACTATGATGCAGGAACATGAGACAATGTCGGCCGGGGTTTTTGCGGACTGTCTGGCGAATACACTGGAAAAGCGGGAACGCCTCTTAAAGATTATGTCCATGAATCACTATGATCTGGAAGAGAACTGCAGACTGGAAAATCTTACATCGTTCAAGATATCCTATGGCAATTCCATGAAGACAGTGCGCCGCTGCCTGGAGAAATATTTCCCGAAAATGACCCGGAAAGATACGCAGGAATTTATCTATGCTTTTTTCCCATTCCTGTTTGGAGTGTATCCATATACCGTCGTATCGGAAAAACAAAAAGAAGCCATGCGGCTGGCGGATGCTGACTATGTGTTTTTTTCCATTTATGAAATTACAAACACCATGATCCTGAAACTGCTGCAGGGATGGCAGTGAAAATTTAAGATAGAAGATTCAGAGAAATCCACCGAAGGACAGAGAAAATATGCTGCCCTGACGGTGGATTTTTTGCGATTGTTTATAAATTGTTTAAAAAATCCACAGTAAGTTATTAAATATGCATTTTAAAATGAGGGAAGAATAAAAAAGAAAGAAGGAATAATGTATGTGGCTTATGTATGCGGCGGGATCTGCATTCTTTGCGGGGATTACGTCTATTCTTGCAAAATGCGGGATCCGCAGGACGGATTCCACTGTGGCAACGGCTGTGCGAACCGCAGTGGTGTTGATTTTTTCCTGGCTGATTGCCGGAATTGCCGGATCTGTGGATCAGGTCAGATCCATTGACGGGAAGACACTTGGTTTTCTGATTCTGTCAGGAATCGCAACGGGAGCTTCCTGGCTGTGCTATTACCGGGCACTTCAGGATGGACCGACCAGTGTGGTGGCGCCGGTTGATAAGCTGAGTGTGCTGGTGACTGTGCTGTTCTCTTATGCTGTGTTTGGAGAGACATTAAGCAGGAAAACCGGCACAGGGCTGGTGCTTTTGACAGTGGGAACCGTGGCAATGGCATTTTTTTAGTCAGGTATCCGGTGGAAAGAAAATTTTCATTGTGTTAGAATAAGGAAATAGATAAAAAAATTAGCAAACGGAAAGGGAAAAGGTATGAAAAGGAAACATCAAATACTGACGATTCCGAATCTGATGTCGTTATTTCGGTTATGCCTGATTCCGCTGATTGTGTGGCTGTACCATGAGAAGGAAATGTACGGTCTTGCGGCTTTTGCTCTTGTGATTTCCGGAATAACAGATGTTGCAGATGGAATCGTGGCACGGCGTTTTGATATGGTAAGTGATTTTGGAAAAGCGTTTGATCCGGTGGCAGACAAATTGACCCAGTTTGCGATGCTGGTCTGTCTGGCCGTACGGTTTCAGTGGATCCTGGTGCCGATGTGTCTGATCCTGGTCAAGGAGATCATGACCGGAATTCTGAAAGTGATTGTCATCCGCAGGACAGGAATCGTAGAAGGAGCGGACTGGCATGGGAAGGCGACGACAGTGCTGCTTTATATCACGATTTTTCTCCATCTTGCATGGTATGATATTCCGGATGTCTGGTCTATCACTTTGACGGCATTGTGTACGGTGATGATGGTAATTTCTTTTGTTCTGTATGGAATACGGAATTTAAGAATTTTGAAGGAACAGAAAATACATAAAAATACCTGAAGATTTACCATATGAATGTTTAAGATTTACCGCTGAAAGGAATCTAGTAAAATGCTACCATTTGAACAGTAACAGAAAATGGTCAGAAAGGACAATAAATATGAAGCAATGGTCAGAAAAATTTTATCACCTTTATTTTCAGGCGGTACAGATCAGCATTTCCAACTGGTTTGAAGTGGATATCAATGAAAAACACCGAAAAGCGTATCGGGATTATTTGGAATCCATGGAATCAGAATAAAAAGAAAAAAGAGAATTATGCAATACAGCGATTGGCGCGCAGTATCATCTGCAGACCGGTCGCTGTTTTTCTTATTATGCAAAATTCATGAAACGTGGTATCATCTAAAAGAAGGAGTGAATCTATGGAATTACGAGTTTTAAAATATTTTTTAATGGCAGCAAGAGAAGAAAATATTACAAAAGCGGCAAATCTTCTGCATATTACGCAGCCGACTCTTTCGAGACAGCTGATGCAGCTGGAAGAAGAACTGGGGGTAAAACTGTTCCATCGGGGGAAATATCACATCGTTTTGACAGATGAGGGAATGCTGTTAAGGCGCCGGGCCCAGGAAATGATCGAGCTGGAAGAGAAAACGAAACGGGAATTTTCCAAAGATGAAGCCCAGCTGGCCGGAGAAATTGCCATTGGATGCGGAGAGACAAGGAATATGACCTTCCTCTCTAAGAAAATGGCGGAATTCCGCAGGCTACACCCTCTGGTTCACTATGACATATACAGCGCCACAGCGGATGATATCAAGGAGCGGATGGAGAAAGGAATTCTTGATATTGCGCTTTTGATGGAGCCGGTTGATATAGGAAAATATGAATTTGTTCGTATGCCTCAGAGAGAACACTGGGGTGCCCTGGTCTGTGCGGATTCACCGCTGGCGGACAAAGAAACGCTTTCCCCTGATGATCTGGCAGGACAGCCCATCATTATTGCAAAACGAGAAAGTGTACAGAACGAGCTGGCAAACTGGTTTGGAGATACTTATGATAAGATGGAGATTGCGGCAACTTATAATCTGATCTTAAATGCGGCCAATATGGTCAGAAACGGAGTCGGAGCGGCGCTCTGTTTTCAGATGGACAACCGGTACGGTGATCTGAGGTTTATACCGCTCAGACCGAGACTGGAAACAGGAGCAGTGCTTGCATGGAAGAAGAATCAGACATTTTCTGAAACGTCGTCCCAATTCATTCAATTTATTAAAAATTCTTTTTAGGCATGTTCAAGGATTCTGACAGGGTATTAGACATGTCCCGAACTTAAGGGTTACAATACATCATAGAAGGAAATGATGATAAAGGAAAGGACGGGGCAATGACGATAGAGGAAGCCAGTGAACGCTACAATATTCCCATGAAGATTTTAAAGGAATATGAAGAATGGGGATTATGTGGAGCAGTAAAGAAAGTAATGGGAGCGTGGCACTATGATGATTCAGATTTGGAAAAACTGAGTCTGATCATGACGCTCCATGACGTGGGCTTTACGACCCAGGAGGTGGAAGCTTATATGCGGCTGTTCCTGGATGAAAATGGAACAGGGGAACAGCAGATGGAGATGCTGCACAGACAGCGGGACAATGTGCTGGACGAAATCCATTTCAGAGAGAAACAGCTGGAGCGGCTGGATTATCTCCGTCATGAAATCCGCAGAGAAATGAACCATGAACAAGAAGAAAAATAGAAAGGGGATTCGATCATGAAGTATACAAAACTTGGAAATTCAGATTTGAATGTATCCCGGATCTGTATGGGCTGTATGGGATTCGGCGACGCACAGCACGGACAGCATACGTGGACGATTGATGAGGAACATTCCAGGGAAATTATTAAAAGAGGACTGGAGTTAGGCGTTAATTTCTTTGATACGGCGATTGCTTACCAGAGCGGAACCAGTGAACAGTATCTGGGCAGAGCGCTGAAAGATTTCGCAAAACGGGATGACGTAGTGGTAGCGACGAAGTTTCTGCCGAGAACCCAGGAAGAAATCGCAGAAGGAATCAGCGGACAGCAGCATATTGAAAGGATGCTGAATCAGAGCCTCAGCAATCTTGGAATGGATCATGTAGATTTGTATATTTACCACATGTGGGATTATGAGACTCCCCTTTATGACATTATGGAAGGTCTGAACCGCATGGTACAGGCAGGAAAGACAAGATATATCGGCATTTCCAACTGTTTCGCCTGGCAGCTGGCGAAGGCAAATGCTCTGGCGGAAAAAGAAGGATTTGCCAAATTTGTTTCCATTCAGGGACATTACAACCTGATTTTCAGGGAAGAAGAAAGAGAAATGGTGCCTTTCTGCCGAGAGGAAAACATCGCGCTGACACCGTACAGTTCTCTGGCGGGAGGAAAACTGTCCAAACGTCCGGGAGAAACTTCCAAGAGACAGAAGGAAGACGAATACGCGCATTTCAAATATGACGCAACGGCGCAGCAGGATGACGCGGTGATTCGCAGAGTCATGGAAATTGCGGATAAACGAGAGGTTTCCATGACAGAAGTTGCTCTTGCATGGCTGATTTCAAAGGTGACATCTCCGGTTGTAGGCGCCACAAAAATGCATCATATCGAAGGCGCTGCGAAAGCAGTGGATCTGGAATTAACTCCGGAAGAAACCGCATATCTGGAAGAACCATACGTACCGCACCGGCTGGTGGGCGTTATGGCGCAGAATACACAGGCAGCGGCGAAAGAAGATCATGTATGGTCAACCGGAGACCAGGAAATCAAATAGAGACAATGACAGAGTATGCACGCCGGTTATAGAACCCCTGTGATATTTGCATTGTACTTTACTCTGCCGGGATACCAGGGATTATATTTCCAGGGGGTGGCAGAGAATATCAAGACAGAAGATTTTGGATTTACGGCACAGGATTATATATCAGATATGATCATTGTCGCGCCGCAGCTGAGCGACTGGGAGGAGACCTCAGCCGATCAGACCATTGCCCTGGTGGAATATTTCATCGATCATTACAATATTGATACATCCAGAGTTTATGCCAGCGGATATTCCGGCGGCGGAGAGACGATGTCTCTGGTCATGGGAAAACGGCCGGATCTTTTTACAGCCTATCTTCAGTGCAGCTCTCAATGGGATGGAGACTATGACGCAGCTGTAAAAAGCCGGACGCCGGTTTATTTCGTCGTAGGAGAAGATGATGAATATTATGGATCAGAACCGTCCAGGGAAGCATATCAGAAACTGCATGATCTGTATGAAGAAGAAGGACTTTCCGATGATGAGATTGATGATCTTCTGGTTTTGGATATCAAAGATCAGAATTATTTTGATGAAGGCGGCGTGGAAAATCAGCACGGAGGAGGCGGACAGCTTTTCTCCAGGGATAAAGATATTATGGGATGGCTGTTTAGCCAGAAGAAATAAGGAAAACGGGAATTTTAAGGTCAGATTCTTAAAATCCCCGTTTTTATGATTTCCTTACTATATTAGGTGAAAGAGTTTTTGCTGCTATAACAGCAGGTTACTGTACGCCCCAGACTTCTTCAGCGATTTCTTTGACCAGCTGTAATTTTGCCCACTGCTCTTCTTCTGTCAGCTTGTTTCCAATCTCACAGGAAGCGAATCCGCACTGCGGGCTTAAGTATAGACGGTCCAGAGGAACATATTTTGCTGCCTCGTGGATTCTTGCGATCACTGCCTCTTTGTCTTCCAGAATAGGAGACTTGGTTGTGATCAGTCCCAGTACGACTTTCTTGTGGTCCGGTACATATTGAAGCGGCTCGAATCCGCCGGAGCGCTCATCATCATATTCCAGATAGTAAGCATCTACATTCTCGCGGGAGAACAGAGTCTCCGCGATCGGATCATAGGCTCCGCTGCTGAAGAAAGTAGAGTGATAGTTTCCGCGGCAGACATGAGTGGTTACCACAAGATCTTCCGGTTTGTTTTCCAGCGCCAGATTATTGACCGCCAGAAGCTGTTCCATGGTGCCTTTGATATAATCGTTCACTTCTTTATTTTCATTTTCTTCGTCTGACATGCAGAGTCCCCAGGAACAGTCGTCAAACTGGAGATTGCGGCATCCGGCATCGTACAGGTCGCGGATCACTTTCTGATAGGCTTTTGCGATATCAACGATCAGTTCCTCATCTGTCGGATAAAAAGTTCTGGTGGATTCCAGATTGTCAGGCACGATCATCTGTAAAAAGAACTGTGCCGGTGCAGGAATGGTCTGTTTTGCCACAGTATTTTCATCTTCCAGCGCCTTTACGAACTTAAAATGATCCACAAACGGGTGGTGCCCGGCAGAGATTTTTCCAACCAGATAAGTATCGTCGATCAGGGCAGGTTCCCCGTGGAAGGCGATTCCTTTTTCTGTTTTGTGATGTTCCACGCCGTTGAATCCCCACATGAAATCAAGGTGCCATGTGGCTCTGCGGAATTCTCCATCTGTGATTACATGATATCCGGTTTCTTTCTGTTTTTTGACCAAATCTAAGATGCATTGATCTTCTATTTTATGGAGTTCATCTTCTGAAATTTTTCCGTTTTCAAAATCGGCTCTCGCATTCTTTAAAGCTTCCGGTCTTAAGAAACTTCCAACATAGTCATAACGAAATGGTGTCTGTAATGTGCTCATATTTTTTGCCTCCTGAAATGTTCTTTGTCTTGTCTGGTTAGTATCATAGCAGATGAGGGGGATCCTGTATAATACTGAAAAACAGGGGCTGGTCATAGGATGAAGTTATAACAGTATTTTTTGATCCACAGAAATAGTATAAAAAGGGCAGATATTCATGGTATACTTACAAGGAAAAACAGGATTTACAGCAAGGAGGATATCAGAAAATGAAAATCGTATTACTGGAAGGTCTGGGAGTCTCAGATGAATTTATCAGCTGTCAGGCGGAAAAACTGAAGGAAATGGGTCACGAATTTACTGCTTATGAGAAAAATACAGACCCTCAGGTACAGGCAGAACGGTGTGCAGATGCGGATGCTGTCATGCTTGCCAATATGCCTTTGAGCAGGGAAGCCATCGAGAGCGCTTCTCATCTGAAATACATTGACGTGGCATTTACCGGCGTGGATCATATTCCGATGGATGAGGCAGGGAAAAGAGGAATCGCTGTCAGTAATGCTTCCGGATATGCGACCCAGGCTGTGGCGGAACTTTGTATCAGCTTCATGATTCAGCTGCTCCGCAATGTGAAGCAGACAGAGCAGAGATGCAGGGAAGGCGAAACAAAAGACGGACTGATCGGAAATCTTCTTTGCGGGAAGACCATTGGGATCATTGGAGCCGGAGCCATCGGAAAGAAAACAGCAGAACTTTGCAAAGCTTTTGGCTGCAAAGTGATCGCATACAGCAGAAGTGAAGTAAAACATCCGGCCATTGACCGGCAGGTAACGCTGGAAGAATTGTTAAAAGAAGCGGATATTGTATCCCTGCATTGTCCGTTGACAGCGGAGACCAGAGGAATGATTGGAGAAGAGCAGCTTCAGCTGATGAAAAAGACAGCGGTGCTGATCAATACGGCCAGAGGCCCGGTGGCAGATACCGAAGCTCTTGCCAAAGCACTGGGAGAAGGAAGGATTGCGGGAGCCGCATGTGACGTATTTGAGACAGAACCGCCGCTGGATACAGAACATCCGCTGCTCCATACACCGAATACCATTGTTACGCCGCATATTGCCTTCGCCTCTGAGGAATCTATGGAACAGAGAGCGGAAATTGTATTTGAAAATCTGTATGCGTGGCTGGAAGGGAAACAGCTGAACGCGGTGAAAATGTAGAAGGAAGAGAGCCTGGTTCGGGCTCTTTTTTCTATGCTTTTTCCGATGCAGGCAGAGAGAAATATAATTATAGACAATATAGTCCATATATGATAGAATAAAAGGTATAGTTCAAGGATGAAAAAGTAGGAAAAGTTTGAAAAAAGTAACGATGAAAAGAATTCTCATCAGCAGAAATATCAAATCGTCTTATATTAACAGCAAAAAACCGCATTTCATATGAAACGCGGTAAATCTCCGATCATTCTTAAAGTAGTACACTATACGAAAAAATCCCCTGACATCATTGTTTTCATCTGACATCAGGGGATTTTCCCTTCATTTTAAATTACGAGCAATCTCTGTAATTTCAGCACGATTTAATTTTTCACAAACAAAATAAAAAGAAATGCTATATTATATGAAGGGAAAAAACAGGCCATAGCATAAACTGCTATGACCCTAATTCTGACCCCAAACAGAAATCTCTTCCAGTCGGTCCATTTGCTGTTTTTTAGCTTCAATTGATGGATGCACATATCTCTGCAGTGTCGTATTTATATTTGCATGACCCAGTATTTCACTTAAGGATTTAATATCGAATCCGCTTTCCACACACCGGGTAGCAAATGTATGACGCAGACTATGAAATGTAAAAGAATGGAGCCCTGCCTGATTTAAAATATGCTTATACTTATCCAGACATACTCTTGGCTCTAAGTAGGATTTATTTCCTGTAATAAGATAAGTTTCATCAGATTTCTGATGCTTTATTAATAGTTCTGTAAGAAATGATGACAGCGGGATCAGACGATTGGAACTTTCTGTTTTGGGCTGTCCGATCATAATTTTTGTTCTCTCCTGAGAATCTGAAGTAACGTTCTGAATTCGTATTAATGTTTTATTGATCCGGATGGTTCCACTTTCCGGATTAAAATCTTTCCATTTCAACGCACACAATTCTCCAATCCGAAGTCCGCCGTACAAAACAAGCAGTATTCCAAGTCCCAGAGGTGAGGGATTTTGAAACAGGAACTGTTCCAGCTTCGCCTGTTCTTCTCTCGTCAGTACCTTAGCTGCAGAACGCCTAATTTTAGGATAATAGATATCCTGCTCTATCTGACAAGCGTAATGTTTCTTTCTTGCAAACTTCAATGCCAGAACCAATACCGAACGAATATCCGCCACAGTTTTTGGGGATAACCCTCCTTTTCTATCAATTCTTCCTGAAATCAATTTTTCTTTCAGAAAATCATCTATCGTTTCTGTCTGCAGATTTTGCAGACAGGTCTCCCCTAATGCAGGTAAAATATGTTTTTCTAGAATATTTTTATAATGTGCAAAAGTAGATTCTTTCACCTCGTTCCGTCTTGATTCCATCCACTCTTCCATTAACTGTTTCAATGTGATTTTAAATTCAGCTTGATTTCTTCCATTTGATACATGATCAGGGTTAAGATGATTCTGTATAAATTCATTCTTCTTTTTCTTTGCTTCCAGATAGGTTCTGCCATAAAAAGAACGATATTTTGCTTTCCCTGATAAATCATGTGTATAAATTACCCTTGCCTCCCAGCGTCCGTCTTTTCGCTTCCTTATATTTTCACCACGTCTTCCCATAACACTTATTCCCTTTCCGTTAAGAAACTTTTTCGATGTGGCGTATATGCAGTGACCAGTTTTTTGACCCCGAATCAATAAAAATCTTTGAAATTGTCCCTGTTTCATGTCTTATGCAGACTATTTATTAGTTGACAACCTTTTCATCTGTGATATAATGATAGGGAATTAATGGCATGTGAGTGCATAATTTAGCCACTCGCATAGTGTACTACTTTAAGAATAAAAAATCCACGTTTTCAGCGTGGTAATTTATACCAGGGAGGAGAATGTGTATTGAAGAAAGCGTATCAATCTCCGGAAATCCATCGAGTTGAATTGACGCCAATGCCGGACATTGATCTGGCAAATGCCTCAGATGAGGAACTGTCGGCCGCAATGAAAGCAGGCTTGTATTTTGAAAATAAAGTTTGTTATCAGCAAAATCGGGAATTTAAGATTTGCGAATTACTGGGCAGAACTGTTCTGATGCCGGTAAAGCGTGATGCAGAGCAGATCAGCAGGATAACAGCTATTGGCGCAGAAGAAAAATTTCTATGGGGTAAGTTATCGAAACGAAGAACTAAGGCAGATCTGGTTGATCTTCTCGCAGCAGAACAGGGAAGAGAGGGCCGGGCAGTGGAAGCCGATGTCAATAAATTTATTAAAAAAGCGATAGAGGAAAATCTTATTATCCGCTGTGACATGAAATAGGTATCAGATTCGCATAGGGGGTAAAAATGCAGAAATATATAAAACCTGAATTTTATATTACAGAATTTGAAACAGACGACACCGGTAAGACGAACAGCTGTCAGTATGTTGACGCAATCAGACGCAGTGCAGCAGGGGAGACTGTGTTGATTCCTGCAGATAAGCAGAAAAAGCATCGCAATGGCATAGTCACCTTCAGCAAAACAGGAGAGTTTCTGTGGGAACAACTGTCACGGAGACAGACAGAAAGAAGTTTAGTGCATCTTCTGGCGGCGGAATGTGGAAAAGATGAGAAGGAAATCAAAGCCGATGTGGATGAATTTATAGAAAAAGCAGTCGAAGAAAATCTCATCACTTATTGTGATGCAGAACTGTGATCTGGTAGTAATCCGGGGATATATGAGCCTCCGACCATATAGACCTGATTTCACTACAGGGAGTATAGGCGTGTGGAGAATTGCCAGTATGCTAACGTACGAAATTCTATACAGGCACAACACACAAAGCTGCTGGAAATCAGACCGCTTCCTGGCGGAATCATTTCCAGATCAATATGAGGGGTTAACATGGACAAGACAGTGGCGGGTATGGCCAAAGAGAAGAATTCCCCCTTCCGGAACCTGTAAATGGTCCCGAATACCGGCTGTCTTGTCCAAATCATATCAAAAAAGAGAATAAGGGTAAAAATGAAAAAAGTAACGATCAGATGAGAGAGGGAGAGTATTTATGGAAATGTATGGGAATCATGCGCTGGAAGAGGAGCAAATGAATATGTCCGAGTATGTCGGTTCGCTGAACAAACCACTTTCCAGAAAAGTCATCATTTTAAACAGAGAAGCGCAGCTAAGGTCGAAAAAAGGCTACTGTCTGCTTCGCCGGATGCAGGATATCATTCTATCAATATTTGCGCTGGTTGTCTTATCGCCTTTTCTGCTGCTGACCGCATTGATCATATGGCTGGACGATCCGAAGGGAAGTCCAATCTTTGTTCAGGACAGAGTCGGCAGGGATGGAAAGATTTTTCGGTTTTATAAATTCCGATCCATGTATGTGGATGCAGAAGAAAAACTGGAAAGTCTGCTGAAAGACAATGAGATGGACGGACCGGCATTCAAAATGAAAAATGATCCAAGGATCACAAGAGTAGGGAAAATAATCCGGAAGCGCGGCATTGATGAACTGCCGCAGCTGATCAACATCCTGAAAGGGGATATGAGCATTGTCGGACCGAGACCGGCGCTGCCGAGAGAGGTGGAGCAGTATGGTACATATGAAAGACAGCGGCTGTTTGTCCAGCCGGGACTTACCTGTTACTGGCAGGTTCAGCCCCACAGGAATGAAATCAGTTTTGATGAGTGGATGGATTTGGATATGAAATACATACAAGAGCGAAGCTTTTGGACAGACTGGAAGATTATCTTCAAAACTGTGGAAACAGTATTGGGGAAATATGGGGAGTAAGGGAAATAAGGAGCAGCAGAGAACATGAGTTATACGGACTTAAATGGAAAGAGAATATTGATAACAGGAGCCGCTGGATTTATAGGATCTAATCTGGCAAAACGTCTTTGCAGGGAGTTAGAAGATGTGACTGTTATCGGACTCGATAGTATGAATGATTATTATGACGTAAAACTGAAGGATGCAAGATTGAAAGAGTTATCTGAGTATCCTTCCTTTGTTTTTGTGCAGGGAAATATTGCAGATAAATCTTTGGTAACAGAGATTTTTGATACATATACACCGCAGATTGTTGTAAATCTTGCGGCGCAGGCAGGAGTTCGGTATTCCATTACGAATCCAGATGCCTATATCGAATCGAACCTGATTGGCTTTTACAATATTCTGGAAGCCTGTCGGCATTCTTATGATAACAATCGAACAGGTGTAGAGCATCTTGTTTATGCATCCAGTTCTTCTGTTTATGGATCAAATAAGAAAGTGCCGTACAGCACGGAAGATAAAGTGGATCAGCCGGTCAGTCTGTATGCGGCTACAAAGAAAAGCAATGAATTATTAGCTCATGCATATTCAAAGCTTTATAATATCCCATCCACAGGGCTTCGGTTCTTTACGGTATATGGTCCGGCAGGGCGTCCGGATATGGCATACTTTGGATTTACTGATAAGCTTTGCAAAGGTGAAATGATCCAGATATATAACTATGGAAATTGTAAACGAGACTTTACTTACATCGATGATATTGTGACAGGAGTAGAGAAGGTCATGGAGAAAGCGCCGGACAAGATGATCGGCGAAGATGGATTACCAGAACCGCCATATGCGCTCTATAACATCGGAAATAACAGTCCGGAAAATCTTCTGGATTTTGTACAGATATTGAGTGAAGAATTGGTGAGAGCCGGGGTTCTTCCGAAAGACTATGATTTTGAGAAACACAAAGAATTAGTTCCTATGCAGCCTGGAGATGTACCTGTGACCTATGCGGATACGAGCGCATTAGAACGAGACTTTAGCTTTAAGCCGAATACAAGTCTTCGAGAAGGGCTGAGACAATTTGCTAAATGGTACAAAGAGTTTTATATGAGCTGATTTTGACAGAGTGAAGATACAACACAAGATTCCACAAATGTGGGAGGAGAAAAATACTGATGAAAGATTTTAATGATTTGAAGATTGCAGTTGCCGGCACTGGCTATGTTGGGCTTTCAATTGCCACATTACTGGCACAACATCATAAAGTAACGGCGGTTGATATTGTCCCTGAAAAGGTAGATATGGTCAATGATAGAAAATCACCGATTCAAGATGATTACATTGAAAAATATCTGGCTGAGAAAAAATTGAGTTTGACAGCTACGCTGGATGCAAAGGAAGCATATAGTGATGCAGACTTTGTTGTGATTGCAGCGCCGACAAACTATGACAGTAAGAAGAATTTCTTTGATACCTCTGCGGTTGAGAGTGTAATTGAGTTGGTTATGGAATATGCCCCAGATGCAGTTATGGTCATTAAGTCAACGATTCCAGTTGGTTATACGAAATTTATTCGGGAAAAGACGGGCAGTCAGAATATCATCTTTAGTCCTGAATTTTTAAGAGAGTCAAAGGCTTTATATGACAATTTGTACCCGTCGCGCATTATCGTTGGGACAGACATGAAAGATGAGCACTTGCTTGAAGCTGCACATACTTTTGCAAAATTGCTTCAGGAAGGCGCAATCAAAGAAAATATTGAAACTCTGTTTATGGGATTTACAGAAGCTGAGGCTGTGAAATTATTTGCCAATACTTATCTGGCATTAAGAGTTGCGTACTTTAATGAACTGGATACGTATGCTGAGAGTAAAGGCCTGAATACCAAAGAGATTATTGATGGCGTGTGTCTGGATCCAAGAATTGGTTCACACTATAATAACCCGAGTTTTGGATATGGCGGGTATTGTCTGCCGAAAGATACGAAACAGCTATTAGCGAATTATGCTGATGTGCCAGAAAATCTGATTGAAGCTATCGTAGAAAGTAATAGAACAAGAAAAGATTTTATTGCAGACCGTGTACTGGAGACAGCTGGTGCTTATAGTGCAAATGACAGCTGGAATGAAAATAAGGAAAAAGAAGTTATGGTGGGTGTTTATCGGCTGACGATGAAAAGCAACAGTGATAACTTCCGTCAAAGCAGCATCCAGGGTGTCATGAAAAGGATCAAGGCAAAAGGAGCTACAGTCATCATTTACGAACCGACTCTGAAAGATGGAGATACTTTCTTTGGAAGTAAAGTAGTAAATGATTTGAACGAGTTTAAGCGGCAAAGTCAGGCGATTATCGCTAATCGATATGATAAATGTCTGGATGATGTGAAAGAAAAAGTGTATACGAGAGATATATTTATGAGGGACTAAAAGAAAATGAGCAAAAAGCAAAGGAAGAAAAAACCTAAAATATGTCTTGTTTCCTCTTCGGGAGGACATTGGGAACAACTTCAAAAATTAGAACCACTAATCCGGAAATACGATGGTTTTTTTGTGACAGAAAAAACAAAGTTTGAGGCAAACGCCAGATATTTGATGATTCAGACAGATTTAAAAGACAAATTCATGTTTCCTAAGATGCTGATAAATGGTCTAAAAGCTTTAAAAATTTGGATAAAGGAAAAGCCTGATTTCATTGTAACAACAGGAACTATGGTAGCTTATCCTTTTTATCTGTTAGCTATTATTATGCATAAAAAGTTTATATTTATTGAGACATTTGGACGTGCAGATATGCCAACAGTGGCAGGCAAGATGATGGAAAAACATTCCGATCTATTTATTGTTCAGTGGGAGTCACAAGTAAAACATTATAAAAAAGCTATTTACGGAGGGTGTTTGTATTGATTTTTGTAACTGTTGGTTCAAGAAATTATCCGTTTGACCGATTATTCAAGAAATTGGATGAATTATATGAGGACGGAATCTTGACTGAAAGGATGTTTGCGCAAATAGGAACTTCTACATATAAGCCAAAACATTATGAATTCGAAGACTTTATTTCACCAGATGAATTCATGAAGAAAATAAAGGAAGCTGATATAGTTGTGAGTCATGGTGCATCTGGTTCCATTATGAAAGCGTTAAATGAGGATAAAAAAGTGATAGCAGTAACCAGGCTTGAAAAGTATGGGGAGCATATTAATGATCATCAGATTCAGAACAATGAGGCGTTTAGTAACAATGGATATGTCTTAATGGCAGATTTAGAACTGGAGAATCTAGGTGAGTGTTTTCAGAAAATATATAGAGGAACGGATAGACTAAAACACTGGGGAAATAGGGATCCTATGGCGATAGTGAATTTAATAGATAAATTTATTCAGAAAAATTGGTAGTATATCTTTAAGGAGAAACGATCATGGAATTTGTTGAAATCGAGCAGACTGGAAAACGTATATTTGAACAGTTTCCTGTTGTTAAAAAGTTAGCTAAAAGAGTATATCAGATTATAAGTGTAGTCACTTCAAAAGAAAAGTTTAAATCTGAAGGCAATATTGTCAGAATATCTCCCGATGATGAATATGAATATTTTTATGGATATTATGATAAATCCCCATGGGATAAATCAGATCGTTACATGATTTGTCTAAAGGTCAAACAGACCTATAAATCAGTGGCTCCGAAAGAACCAGGGATTGTTGGAGTGATTGACACACAGTCTAATAATAAATTTAAAATGATAGGAACTACGCATTCTTGGAATGTACAGCAGGGATGTATGGCGCAATGGATGGGACCAGACTTTGAATCAAAAATAATATATAACGATTTCCGTGAGGGTAATTATTGTTCGGTAATTTATGATTTTAAAAACAATAAAGAAGAAAAAATACTTCCTATGGCTGTTTATGATGTAGCTAAAGATGGGAGCTTTATATTAAGCCTTGATTTTTCACGGTTGCATAGAATGCGTCCAGGCTATGGCTATTCAAATCTTCCAGATACTACTAAAGAGGAATTGTGTCCAGAAAAAGGATGTATTTGGAAGGTTAATGTTGAAACCGGAGAGGTTACTGAGCTATTTAAATATACAGACTTTGCGAACTTTGAACCAAATGAGAGTATGGTAGGTGCAGAACATAAAGTAAATCATCTGATGATAAGTCCAAATTGTAAAAGAGTTATGATATTACACCGTTGGTTCCAAAAAGGACGTAAGCACACTAGATTAGTAACAGTAAATATTGATAAAACGGAAATGTATAACCTTAGCGACAATGTTTTTGTATCCCATTGTTATTGGAAAAATGATGAAGAAATTTTATCTTTTCTTCGGAAGAATGATGCGGGTGATCATTACTACTTGATGAAAGATAAAACACAAGAATACAAGATGTATTGGCCGGAACTTAAGACCGATGGTCATTGCAGTTATAGTCCAAATCGGAAATATGTTATTACAGATACGTATCCCAATAGGAAAAGGATTGCATCAGTTTATCTATGCACAGAAATATCAAACCAAAGTCAAAGAATTGCTAGGGTGTATTCACCGTTTAAGTATGATAATGATTGTAGATGTGACTTGCATCCGAGATGGAATAGAAAAGGGGATAAAGTCTGTATCGATTCCGTTCATAATGGAAAGAGAGGATTGTTTGTAATTGATTTAACTACATTAATAATGAATAACGAAAAAAAAGAATTAGTAAATGAAAAAATAAAAAAAGTAGCAATTATTCGGTCTAATAAGTTTAAATTAATCGCAAAAGAAGAAAAAGATATATTTTATGTGGAAGATATGTTTTCAGAACTAAACAAAGTTAATTCTTTAATACGTGATATATGCCTATATGGAAGATTAAGGATTAGTAGCAATTATTATAATAAGAAATTAGTGAGTTTAGATACAGATACAATTATTATTTTTGACCCTCACGTAAGGATTCAATTTCTAAAATGGCTAGTAATGAACAATCCTGATAAGAGAATTATACTGTGGTTTTGGAATACGATAAAAGAAATTGGGAAAAACATTCCATTGGATAAAATACCAGAATCAATTGAATTGTGGTCCTATTCGATATATGACTGTGAAAAATATGGATTAAAATATAATACAACATTTTATCCATATGAAATACGAGTACATCAGGATGTAGAGGAAAAGTATGATGTTTGCTTTGTAGGGAAGGACAAGGGAAGATTAGAAAAGATATTAGAGATTAAAGAGGCTCTTGAAAAGAGAGGTTTAAAGACATATTTTCACATTTCACCTACACATCAATATGAATTGAGAAAAAAATCTGTATACAAACCGAAAATTGCTTATAGTGATGTTGATAATATAATTTCAAAAAGCCGTTGCATTTTAGATTGTGAGGTAGATAGCTTTGCAGGACCGACAATCAGACCTTTGGAGGCTATATACCGTAGGAAAAAATTGATATCAAATAATCAATCATTAAGAAATGAAGATTATTATAATAGTTCCAATATTTTCATTTATGGAAAAGATGATATTGATAAAATTATAGAATTCATAGAAAAACCGTATGAAGAATATGATGAGTCAATATTGAAAAAATATAGTATGAGAGAATGGGTAAAACGTTTTTTTAAGGAATGAGATTATAATGTATAATGCGATTTATGCCGGGATAGTTACCTATAATCCGGATATAGAAAATCTAAAAAAAAATATTGAGGGAATAGCAGGTCAGGTTCCAATTGTAATTATAGTTGATAACGGATCCGAAAACGTCGGTGCGATTAAAAATTACATTAAGGAAATTAATAATGTTGTTATGATCTGTTTTGGCACTAATAAAGGAATTGCAGCAGCCCTTAATAGGCTAATGCAGTATGGACGTGATAGTGGTTTTCAATGGATGCTGTCCCTAGATCAAGATTCAGTTTGCCCAGAGGATTACTGTAAAAATGCACTAAGTATTCTGAATATTTTACCCGATATCGGGATTGTTGGTCCGGTTATACATGACAGAAAGGTTGGAATTGTTGGTCATAACCCAAAGGGTGAATATGGAATTGTTAATACTTGTATTACTTCAGGCGCATTTGTAAAGATATCCGTCTGGGAAAAAGCGGGGAAATATGATGAAAAAATGTTTATTGATAGTGTAGATTTCGAATTCTGTTATCGAGTTAGACAAGCAGGGTATTTAGTCATTCAGTCAAGAAAACTGAGTTTAGATCATTCAATAGGGAAAGGAAAAATTGTGTCAGTTGGTCCATTTAAAAAGAAAATTAAGGAACATTCAGCGTTTCGATGCTTTTATATTGCACGAAATAACATTTATTATCCTAGAAAGCATAAACTTTTATTATATTATGTCCGTGGAAATTATAGAAATTTTAAAAATATATTAGAAATACTATTTTTTGAGAAAAACAAATTAGATAAAATTTGCTCCATTTTCAATGGGTGGAAACAAGGTCTTTTTATGAATATTAAGGATGAGTGAGTATGAAAATAAATATTATTTTACCTATAATGGCGAAATCTGGAGGTTCTGCTGTTATATACAAATATGTTGATATATTACGAAATCAAGGACATGATATTATAGTTTATAAACCAGTAATAGCTTTTAATATGAGAAGATATCAAAGTAGAATTAAAAATAATATACATCGGTTGTATTGTACTTTTAAGGGATTGCCAAGAATCTTTTCGAGAAATA
>DWWD01000025.1 GCA_019119895.1 Candidatus Anaerostipes avistercoris
TCTGTGAACGCTGTTTCCGGATCTGTTGTATATGCGAATTCCACTTCCGGAGCGTTTTCTTTCAGATAGATCTCACATGCTTTTGCCACGATCTCCTGTCTCTCTGCGTCATTGTCATAAAACTTGATGGAACGGATCGGGAATCTGTCCATATGGTCTAATAACATCAGTACGATACCTGGTGTGAAAGTGCTTCCACCGCCTGCGACAGTGATTGAATATTTCTTCTTTGCCATCTCTTATTTCCTCCTAATGGATTATTATTAAAGCAGAGTTTCAAATTTATCTCTTACTTTCGGTACTCTCAGTCCGATGATAACCTGATATGCTTTACCGTTGATAGAGCATCCATGGGTACCAATGGCTTTGAAGTACGGATCGTCTTTACAGAGTGTCTCGTCTTTTACATTAACACGAAGTCTTGTAGCACAGTTTGTAACATCTACAATGTTGTCTTTTCCACCGAGTCCCTCGAGGATCATCTCGCAAAGTTCAAGATCAGGATCATCAGACGCGTCTTTTCCTTTTGCAGCCTGTTTCTCTCTAAATTTAGCTTTAGAACCAAATTCGATTTCTGCATCGTCCTCTCGTCCAGGTGTCTTAAAGTCAAATTTCAGAATCAGGAAACGGAATACTACGAACCAGATTCCTACGAATACAAGACCGATCGCAAGCATTAACAAGTACTGCTGCCAGTGATTTCTCATCAGTGGTATCAGGTTCAGAGATGCAATCTCAATTAATCCACCTGAGTTGATACCTACAATTCCAGCCAGCCACATAGTCGTTGCCAGAGTTGCTGCCAGTAATGCATGTACTACGAACAATCCCGGTGCTACGAACAGGAATGTGAACTCGATTGGCTCTGTGACACCACAAACGATTGCTGTTAAAGTAATTGGAAGTAACAGCGCGAATACCTGTTTCTTCTTTTCTGGTTTCGCCGTGCTGTAAAATGCCAGTGCGGCACCAGTACAACCGAACATTTTTGCAAATCCGCTGGCCGTAAAACCTGCTTCCGGACAGAAGGATTTTAAGGATGCGGTAGATGATGCGATTTCTGGAAGCAGATTTGCCCAGTATGCATACAATCCGCCTGGTACTACGATGTTGTCATAGTAGAATGGTGAGTACAATAAGTGATGCAGTCCGAATGGGATCAATGCTCTCTCAAGGAAGTTGAATACCCAGATACCAAGTGCTCCTGCGCTTGTTACAAATCCCTGGAATGCTGTGATTCCCAGCTGTACTTTCGGCCAGATTAATGCAGCAAGGAAAGCTACCGGAATCATTACGAAGAAACCGATCATGAATACGAAAGTAGATCCGCTGAAAGATCCAAGCCATTCCGGAAGTTCTGTATCAAAAAATCTGTTATGTAAATAAATAACTAATCCTGATACTGCCAATGCTCCGATCATACCCATATCCAGTGTCTTAATGCTGGCGATCATCGTCAGTCCGCTGGTTCCTCCTGTTTCTGCAGCGAAGTCAACGCCGAACGCAGGTCCCCACTGAGAAAGGATTGTGTTCAGGAAGTAATGGAATGTCAGATAAAGTACCAGAGCTTCCATACAGCATCTGGCGTTCTGTTTTGTTGCCAGCCCGATTGGAAGAGATACGGCGAACAACAGCGGCAGCTGATTAAATACGGTCCATCCACCCTGCAGGAACACGTTCCAGAGTTTGTACCACATACTTTCAGGCGCTGCCAGGCTTCCCATGATTGCTTCGGTGGTGAACAATGTTCCAATACCTACAGCAATACCTGCGAAGGCAAACAGAAGTACCGGTGTGAACATGGCTCCACCGAACTTTTGAATTTTCTGCATCATTTTTCAATTCACTCCTTTTCTTTTCATTGTGTTTGTTTTTCATTTTCTTATTGTTTCGAATACCGGTATTTCTTAACTACAATCGCATCATATCATGGCAGATTTTTTTTCTCAATAGATTGGAACCCTTTAGAAACAACGGCAATTAGTTTATAATTTTTCACATTTCCTGTGATTTCTCACACCCTTTTTCACAGAAAAAAACGCCCCGGAAATCTGTCTGATTTCCGAAGCGTTCCGCTGTGTATTCAAGCGTTCAGCTTATGAGAAATAGAATCCATTGAAATCATATTTATACACACGATAAATAAATTTTTCAACGTCTATACTGAAACTTCTAATTAATTTGTGGGAGCTGTCATATTCCCCAAAGATTCCTGATGTTCCACTGTCCATGACTGTATTCTCTCCTATATCCTGCGCACTGCTGACATAACCGGAATATGGCACCGCAAAAGAATCTGTCAGTTCAAAGGTTCCCTTATTCTCATCGACCAGATACCGATAATAATAGGAGTTATCTCCTCCTTTTCCCGTATCGTTGGTCAGTCCGATGGAAGACCATGAGAAGTCTGGCTGTGATTCGCTGTATCCAATGTTATTATTATACATGTAAAGGTAGTACTGACCATCCTCCAGGCTGTCATCTTCCACATAGGTGACAGAATGCTGACCTCCCTGGAGTGTAAAGTCTCCGTCCTGGGTCAGCAGAAGGGATTCATACCCTGTACCGTCCCAGAAGTCTTCCGAACCGATCATATATTCAATAGACGGATCATCATACAGATGATCGATCTTCATGATTGTAGAAGTTTCCCTGGAGCTTATGATAATCTGTCCGTCTCCCAGCCACTGAATCGTATTGATATGCATCCAGTCCAGATCGCCGTCCGATGCTTCCTCACAGGTCTTTTTATAATCTCCCAGAAGATCCGCCATATCCAGAACTTCCGTCACTTCCCCTGAATCTTTATCGATACGGATGATCCTGTCTTCCACACTTTCACTGTCAGTATCCGTAGCCAGCGTCAGGATATTTCCTTCATCATCAAAAACATAATCGTGATGCAGATTATAATCGCCGGTGTCATAGACTTTGGTCACCTGTCCCAGCCGGTTCACTCTTGCAATCTTTGTCTGGGAAATACTGTAATACATGCCGTCATCATCAAACAGCTGTCTGTGGCTGCGGTATCCGATAATCGGCACCTCTCCCCTGAGAACTCCGTTGTTATCATAATAGTACATGAAATCCAGGCTTTCACTGTCATTACCCATAACTACATAAAGTCCGTCCGCCAGCTGCTGAGAAGAAGTTCCTTCTGTCATGTCAATGGTCGTATCCTCACTTCCAAGGAGACTTCCCATGGTATAATTGATCGTTTTTTCTGTGGTCTGCCCATCCTGTGTCTGAATGGTAAAGGTGATGGTATTTTCCGTATCCGGAATCAGACCCAGCATCTGAAATTCATGTTCTGTCTGATATTCTTTTCCCTGATAAGCATCGGCCGTAAAATCATCAATCCCTTCTTCATCCACATGCACGGTATATGAGACAGCAGCCGCCTCATCTGTTGTAAAATACACATAAAGAGATTGTGTATTCGTGCCATACGGATTATATTTTATGAGCATGTTGTCTTTCGTATAAGTTCCGGATGCTTTCTCTTCTTCAATATCCTACTGGATTTCTTCCTGATTTTCCTCATTATAGACCGCCTTGATATCTTCCAGAGTCTCTTTCTGGTCAGAGGTTAAAATAGTCTTCCCCACATCCATATCCACGGTCGCTGTTGTTTCCTGTCCGGAAGTCCCTGCATCAGCTTTTCCTTTGTACCATTGGTAGCCCAGAACTGCAGCTGAAGCTGCTGCGGTCACGATCACACACACCACCGCAATCACAATACTCCTGCGTTTCTTCTTTTTTCTCAACTGAATCGTAATCTCCTCCTTCATTTTCTCTGCATCTTCTATACTGGAACATTTTATCGGAAAATTATGTGCGTCTTATGACCAAAATATATTGCTTTTGTGTAAAAAATATGAAGAAATTATGACTGTTATATATGCCGGAAATTCAGCGTCTTTCTTTACAATTCCGGGTTTTTATGTTATGAAATAAGAAATCAGAACAGAAAGGAGCTTCTTAATTATTATGAAACCTTCATCTCTTTTGAGAAATACCCTGAAATCCATTGATCATAAAGGATATCCGGCTTACAAAGGCCTGAAAGGCACCTACCGGTTTTCATCCTATCTTTTAAATATCAACCACGTACAGGGAGATCCTTTTGCGTCTCCTTCCAGCTTAAGCCTCTCGATTTCCGGCAGGGGCGCTGGATTCCCAAAAGAATTGTATGATACGCCGTGGCGGCGGATTGCTTTCCAGGATCATCTTCTCCGGTTATTTTCCAGACAGCTCAGCCGCGTCAGTTTCCAGGCCAAAGGTTCCGGAAAAAGCGGACTTCTGGCTACCAGCAGCTGCGGTCAGGAGATTCTGGAGCGGACCGCGCTTCAGGTCGATCCTGAGACCGGCGATATCACAGCATGTTTTGAAGCCGGTTTTCCTGCCAGAGGGCGTACCATCGATGCCAGAGGTCTGGAAAAAATGCTGTTTGATCTGATTCCGAAGGCTGCCGAAGCCTCCCTGTATTATCAAAACATCCGCCGGGAAAATCTCATCCGGGATATCCATCTGGCCGATGACCAGCAGTATATCAGGGAACAGCTTCCTCTCCTCGGTCTCTGTGCCTTTGTTGCGGATGGGGCCATCCTGCCGAGAGAAAGCGGCGTTTCCCAGAAGCCGATGAAAGATTCTGTACCGTTTGTTTCCCCGGAGGCGTATCAGATAACTCTGACCCCTCCTCACTGCGGATCTATCACCGGAATGGGAATTCCTAAGGGCATTACTCTGATCGTCGGAGGCGGATACCACGGAAAATCCACTCTGCTGAAGGCGCTGGAGCTGGGCGTCTACAACCATATCGCCGGAGACGGCCGGGAATATGTCATTACCGACGACACCGCCTTTAAACTGCGGGCTGAGGATGGAAGGAGTATCTGCCGCACCGATATTTCTCTTTTCATCAATGATCTTCCAAATGGTAAAGATACAACTTCTTTTTCCACGGAAGACGCCAGCGGAAGTACTTCCCAGGCAGCCAATACTATAGAGGCCGTGGAAGCAGGCACTTCTCTTCTGCTGATCGATGAGGATACCAGCGCTACGAACTTTATGATCCGGGACGAACTGATGCAGAGAGTCGTAAGCCGCCATCAGGAACCGATCACGCCTCTGATCGAAAGAATCCGCTGTCTTTATGAGGCTCATGGTATTTCATCGGTACTGGTTGCAGGAAGTTCCGGTTCTTTCTTCCACACGGCAGACCATATCATCCAGATGGAAAATTACAAACCGAAAGACATCACGGAAGCTGCCAAAACCGCGGCCAGAGACTTCCCTGCGGTTTCCATTCCGAAGGAGGAACCTCATTTCCCAGATTTCTCCCGCTGCTTTTCTCCGGACAAACGTCTCCGCAGAGAACACCGCGTGAAGATCAAAGTCTTCGGAAAAGACTCTGTTTCCATCAACAAAGAAACCATTGATCTGCGATATGTGGAACAGCTGGCCGATTCTGAGCAGACAGCTGCCCTGGGCTACGCCTTCCTTTACGCCCAGCTTCATATCATGGACGGGAAAAAGACACTGCAGCAGGTAGTGGAACAGCTGATGGAACAGATTCAGCGCAAAGGTCTCGGATCCATTTCCGGAAGCAGTTATCCAAGAACCGGTCTCGCCATGCCGAGAAAGCAGGAAATCTTCGCCTGCATCAACCGGTACCGGAAACTCTAAAAAATACCGGCAGACTGTATCCCTCAGCCTGCCGGTATTTTTATAATGACCGTATATATTTCAAAAACATCTTCTCCGCCGGATCCAGCGGCTGTTTCCTCGGGTAGATCAGGGAGATCGGAGAGCGGAAATCATCGGTCAGAGGAATCATCCGAATCCCCTGGCAGGATAAAGATACTTCCTCGAATACCTTTGTGAAGGTCACGGTGATCCCGACATGCTCTTTCACAAAACTCATGATCGTATTGGCCTGAGGGAATTCGTACTGGATATCCGGCACAAATCCCGCCTTGTGGCAGCTGTCATAAAAGAACTCATAGCTTCCGCTTCCTTTCAGCGGGAAAACAAAAATCTCTCCTTCCAGTTCCTTCAGCTGGATTTCTTTTCTTTCTGCCAGAGGATGATCCTCATAGACTACCGCACAGAGCCGGTCTTCATACAGGGGATGAAACCGGAATTTCTCCTTTTCTTTTATGATAGATTCCCTTAAAATCATAAAATCATAAGAATCTGCATCCTCAAGAATATCTCTGCCCTTTTTTTCATCCACAATCAGCTGAATGTCCGGGTGTTTTTCGTGAAAATCCGCCATAATGCGGGCGAAATGATAGGGCGCCAGCACCGGCATGCTTCCAATCCGGATTTCCCGTTTCTTCTGTATCTGCGAGAGCATTTCTTCGTACAGATCTGTCATTTTCCGGGCATATTTCAGAAATTCCTCTCCTTCCGCGGACAGCTCGAATTTTCTTGTATTGCGCCGGATCAGGGTCACGCCCAGTTCCGTTTCCAGTTTTTTGATTTGTTTTGACAGAGCTCCCTGGGTCATGTTGCAGGCATATCCCGCCTCTGTGAAATTTTCGTGTCTGCATAATTCCATATAGTAATATAACTGCTGTATTTCCATTTTTATATATTCCTTTCAGGAATATATTATAGCGTAAGTGGAATTGACTGTAAAGGGGTCTGGTCCCTATACTAGAGATACAAAAACAAGAGAAAACAATTTTGAGAGGAGTCGTTATGAACCAGAAAAACTTTTTCTATCATCGAATGATATTTTATATATCCGGACTTCTGATTATGTCCGTAGGATCTAACTTATTTTTGAAGGCCGCTCTCGGCGTTGCGCCAAGCTGCACCATCGCCCTGACGCTGACCTACCTGTTCCCGTTTCACAGCTATGCATCTTTTAACTTTCTGATCAATACAGCATTTCTGATCGGTGAGATTGCTGTGATGCGGCAGTTGAAAAAGAGCCAGCTGATCCAGCTGGCCCTGACCTTTCTTTATTCCGCGTTTATTGAGTGTACCTCCCGTGGATTGTATTTCATCCAGCCGGAAGGCATTCTGGAAAAGATATCCCTGTCCCTGCTGGCATGTATTATCTTATCCATAGGAGTTGCATTTACAATAAATTCCGGATTTGCCGTTATGCCGATGGAAGGACTGGTAAAGAGCATTGCAGAGAAAACAAAACACAGTTTCGGCGCCATCCGAGTCCTGTTAGAGCTTTCACTGACTGCTTGCTCCGCCATTCTGGCCTTTACCCTTCTCCATAATTTATCTCCGATCGGTATCGGCACAATCCTTACCGCTTTCTTAAGCGGAAACATTACCAATTTATTTGCCTTCTTTTTTGGTAAAAGAATGCAGGCCTTTCTGGGCGTTTAACTCCCGGGGGGCCTTTTTTCTTACAGCTGATCCATCCAGTCCCAGATTTCGGCCTGACTTCCCGCTTCATACAATTCCATGTGTTCCAGTTTTTCATTTTCAGACAATCCCGGCTGATTCACTCTCATATCGCCAATTTTCAGTACTTCCTTATCGCTGTACATTCTCTTTCGGATACTCAGCTGATAGATCAGACTGAACCGGTTGGTAATAGAACTCTGACTCAGGTCAGAAAGGCAGATCAGCTGAATGGAAAATGTCTTCGCAATGTCCATCACAGCCCGCAGAAGGTGCTCAGATGAGGTTCTCGCAAATGGATTGTCCATGATCAGAACCTTGGATTCATCCATAGGATCTTCCCCGGCGGATCTTCTTCCCGCAGCCCTGATATATGTGATCAGAATCGATACCATGGTGAAAAATACAACAAATTTTTCCCCTCCGGAATTCTGGGACATGGCGTCTTCCCATCGTTTCATACCGCTGTTTTTCTCATTCAGATCAATCTTATAAACATAAACCGGTATCTTGCTGGTTCCAATCACCTGATTCAGCAGCTCCCGTCCGGACGTCAGCGCCGCGAGACGGTCTCTGATCTTCTTTTCTTCCGTATTTTCCGCCTCTTTGTTATATTTCATAACAATTTCCAGGCAGGAATCCAGATATTCTTCCATCCTCTCCCTGGCTCCCGGATCCAGCTGTTTTGGAATATCGATTCTCAACATCTGTACCGCCCTGCTTTTTCCCGTCAGGCGGATCCTCGATTTCTGCACGATGGATTTTATTTCCTCATAAAGCATAACGGCATAACTCATGCACTGGTCCGCCACCTGCTGTTTTGTATGCTGGATGTTTTCCAGCTGTGTCTCATAATAATCCAGCAGTTTCCGGAGACTTTCCCTCTTTCGCTGATATTCTTCCATATATGGCTGAAGAGTTTCCTGGTCTAAATCTTCCGATTCAAACGGCAGAGATTCCAGAGTATCCAGAATATCTGAAATACATTTGTCCTTTCCGTAAAATTCCGACCGGATATCCTGATACAATTTGCGGCAGTACTGTTTCTTTTCCTGACTCCGTTTTTTCGCCTGCTGCAGCCGGCTTCTTAATTCCCGGAACTGGCGGTTCGGATCTGCCTCCAGCACAGCCGCTTCACCGGTTCCCGGAAGGATTTCTGTGAAATCTTCAATCCTCTTCATAAGATTTCCTGCGTCATCCCGCTGTCTGGCAATCTGACTCCGTTTTTTCCGGTTCTCTTCGGCCTTCTTTTCCAGCTGCGTCCTTCGCCGGTCATAGTCACCGAGAATCTCATCTTTCTCCAAAGGCGCGTCAAGACCTGTTTTCTCCAGCGCCTTCTCCGCATGGGAGACATTGGATTCTGCCTTTCCTTTGGCTTCTTTGACTTGTTCCACCTGACGGCTGAAACGAATGGTCTCTGCTGCCAGACGCTCTCCATCTGCCTTCAGACGTTTGAACTCTTCCGGATCATACTGGAGATTCCGGTAATCTTCCGGCTCCAGTCCGATTTCCTCCAGTTCAGAAGCCGCCTCACGGATCTGATTTTCTTTTTCCTCCAGCTGTCTCTTTTTCGCAGCTTCGTCTTCATTCTGCTCCCGGACCAGAGTTTCATATTCTTTCTCCATCTGCTGCAGACTGATTTCTACAAATTCTCCTTCCCCGGCGAATTCATATCTGGCAGCCTGCCTGGAAGCCTCGTCTTTCTTCACTCTGACGCCGTGCAGTTTCTGGCGGAGATGATCCGCTGCCTCCTCGGATGATTCCTGATATTTCTGGATTTCTTCTGATTATTTCTGTGCCTCCTGAAGTTTTTCAGTGACTTCTTCCAGCTCCCTGCGAGTTTCCTGGCAAATCCGGTCTTCTTTCAGAAAATCCGCGAAATCTGATTCCCTGCCGGCGGCCTCCTTCCATGTCTGTTCCAGACCCGGTATCTGATCTCTGAGTGTTTCCAGCCGTTCTTTCACTGTCTTCCGGCTTTCCTCAAGGTTCCTGCTCTGTTCTTCCAGTTCCTGCCTCCGCTGTTTCAGCTGTTCCATTTTATTTTCTATGGATTCCCCGGTTCCTTTTTCATATGCAAAGGATTCCAGCACATTTTTACCCTGATACAGCCGGTCCTGTTCCTGTTCCCAGTGGCTTCTCCGTTCCCGGCAGTCTGACAGCTGTTTCTGCTTCCGGGCAATATAGGCTTTCCGCTGACTGCTGTCAAACAGTTCCCGGTCACAGGCTGCCAGGAATCCCGGTCCTTTTTCATAGCGGCAGACCGGTCCCCCTTCCGGACAGTTCTCTGCCAGTTCCTGATAGGTAAAAACAGGAATCAGCTGCCGGAGCATACATCCCTCATAGGAAATCTCCTCCAGCTTCTTCCATTCTTCCGTCGGCACAAGAATTCCAAAAGCCAGCAGAGGATTGCGGTCAAGTATCTCCATTCTCCGCTGCTGTTCCAGATTCTGGAGATAATCCTCCCCGGTCTCATAAGGCACGTCCGCCTCTTCCAGACACTCTAAAATAGAATTTGGAAGATACACATTGTTATGTTCCATGCCGTCCAGCATATCCCGGATCAGCCGTTCTTCCGCCTGTTCCCCGGCAATCCGTTTTCTCTGTTCCCGGATTTTGTCCTCCATCTTCTTCTGCGCCGTTTCCCTGTCATAGAGCAGCTCATCATCCAGATCATACAATTTTAAAATGGTAAGACATTCTTCTTCGGCTTTCCGGAAATCTGCCATCCACCGTTCCTGCTCTGACATTTCGTATTGGAGAGCATTTAACTGCCGCGCGGTCTCCATCTGCTGCCCGGACTGTTCTTCTTCCTTCCGATACAGGGCGTCTCTCTCCTGTTTCGCGGCTTCGCAGGATTTCTCTGCTTCTTCCCGCGCTTCCCGGAGCTGTTTTTGCGCCGCTCTGACCTCTTCCGACTCCAGTTCTCCCAGCAGATTTCTCAGAAGAGAAACTCCTGTTTTCTCCAGAATCTTCGCCTCCTGCTCCTGAAAGTCTTTCATTTTTCCTTCCAGCATTCCTCTGGTCTGATGAAATCTTCCAATTTCTTTTTCCAACTGACTCTTCTCTGCTTTTTCCCGGCGGCGCTGTTCCTGGATATCTTCCAGCTCTTTCATGTACGCTTCTTCCTTCTCTCCGGCTTCCTGCAGCCGTTTACTCCAGCTGCATCTCAGAGAGTAAGCAAGATCCCGGATTCTCCGGGATGTCTCATTTTCCTGCTGAGCTTCGGCAATCTGAAGTTTCAGGGCGTCTGCCGCGCCCTGCAGCGTCTCGATTTTCGTCCAGAGTCTCGCCGCCTTCTGGCATTCCTGAAGCCAGACATTTTCCTGTTTCTCCTCTTCCGCCTTCTTCCTTGCCGTCTCAGCCTGCTCTTCCTGCTCATAAATTCGGTCCAGCTGTTCTCTGCTGTCATACCACTGCTCGGAAGCCTGCTCCTGCCGGATATGGAGTTTCTTCTGTTCCTGCTGTTCCAGTTCCAGAGTGATCTGTTCCAGCTGCTGTTCCAGTTCCTTTCTCAGATGCTCCAGCGCCGGATACATCCCCTGAAACTCTTTTTCCGCACTCCTGCACTGTGACAGCGTTTCTTCCAGTTCTTTCAGTTCTCCCTCCATCTGCTCATGGAAAGTTTCATACTTCTCCATCCGTTCTTTTGCCCGGATATAGTCTTCTTTGCGCATGGTTTCCTCTGACAGACTCTGCAGCAGATCCTGAATCCCGGTCTGATCCGCCTCGCCCGCCAGGTGTACTTTCTCGATATTCTTAATGATCCATTCATTTAAAATGCTGTCGGAGGTGTTGCACCGCTCAAATAATTCCGTGATACCGCCCTCATCGTTATTCATGCGGACGATGATATTTTTCCACTCTTCCTGAGAAATGCCGAATTCCAGAAGTTTTTTCCTGTATTCCCTGGCGTCCTCCCGGCTGTAATAGAAAGCCTCTCTGTTGGAGGAAACCGCCTTCTTCACACTTTCTCTGGCTTTCTCAAAAGGAAGCAGAAGCTGTCTCCCGTTTTCTTTCCGCACAAACGGAAGTGACTGCAGGTCAAAAGAAGACGCCTGCCGGTAATAATTTCCAAAGGTAAAATAGTGAATGCGCCCGCTTTCATCAGAAGCTGCCGTCCTCGGGGCAATGGCAATGCCGGTCATCAGATATTCCCTCCGGACCTCATTGTCCAGCTTCCATTCCAGAATCACATACGAAGGACTGGTGCCTTTTCTGAAATAATCGGCCATCCGCCGTTTCTGCATTTTCAGATCTGGAAGGATCGGCTGCATCATCAGCTGGACCAGCACACTCTTTCCCCCGCCGTTAGCAAGATTTAAAAGAGCATTTTCCCCGTCATAGAAGCGGAAAATCTCGTCTGTGATTTCTCTGGTGTCATCGTTGTATGCAAAATTTATAATACGAATTCTGTTAATCTTCGGCATCGGTCACTCTCCTTGTCCTAATATCCGGTGCAGATCCTGCACCCTTGCCTCATCCAGATAATGATAAAGAAACAGATCATCCAGACGTTTGGTCCTGCGGATCTGCTGTCCTTCTTCAAAAATGCGGATCAGCCGCTCCTGTTCCAGCTGGTGATAAGCCCGGCTTATGGTTCCGTACTTGGATTTTCTCAGATTCCAGTCGCCAATCTGCTTGCTGTCCCAGAGTCTCGCAATCTTAGCGAAATTCACATCCGCTTCTTCTTCCAGCTCTCTGGTTTTTTCCTCATTTTCCAGATAAGACCGCATCTTCTGATCCAGCGCCTCCATCAAATCTTTGGTCTGGATAAATTCTCTCTGGATCGGATTGGTATTCTTTCCTCCGTAAAACATCTGGAAAATCATCATAAAAATATAACTCTGAAGATAGGCGTCTGCCAGTCTGGCGTCCGCCGCGATATTCAGCCGGTATTCCTTCAGGGTATATCCAAGCACCCCGTTATCCATATCCGGAATCAGATAAATGGTTTTTCCTGTATCCAGCAGCTCAAATCCCAGTTCTTCCTCAAACTGGCTGAGAATCTGCCGCACCTCTTCCTTACGGAACTCCAGATATAACTCTCCGTCCTGCTTTGCGTCCAGCTCTCCATCCTCCAGCAGTTTATGAAATATTGCCAGCGCTTTCTTCAACATCCGCCTTTTCCTCACTTTCTTTCTTCTGTACCGTTATCCTGATATCGTCCATCACAATCCGCCTGACCTTTTTCTCTGTCATGCCGCCGTATTCTTCCACGTCTTCTTCCACTTCCGTCTGAAACTTCTCCCCGGTCTTTTCAAAGGAAAGACTTCGGATTCCATAGAAATCCGGATGTTCCATTTCCATCTGATACAGGCAGTAAGAAAGGTCAAATTCCCCGTTGGCTTCCGGTATTTCTTTGTCCTCCCTCTGCCCCCATTCTTCCAGATCTATGGTTTTATAATCGTATAATTTCAGCATCACAAGGAAAATCCGTTTTTCTTCCGTGTAAACTTCCGGCTTTTCCGCATTCTCTTTCAGATACTGATAAAACTCGGAAAAGCTGTAGGATGGATGGTCATTTCCATAAGAAAACATCCGGTCCATCAGTTTCACATGAATGGCGTCCCGGCGTTTTTGCTGCTGGAATCTTTGATCCACCTCGAATACTTCTTCTTCGATCGCGGCTTCTTCCGTCTCTTCTTCACGCAGTTTTCCCTGAGGCTGATACGGCATGGACAGCAGAAGCTGTTTTCTGGCTCTCGGCCGCTTCAGCGGAACAAATAATTTCCAGAGAGATGCAATCTGTTCCCCTTTCACATGCTCCAGAGGTTCCATGATTTCCTTCTGAAAATCATAGCGGCGCACCATGGCCGTGTAAAAACTGTCGCGTATGGTTTCCTCGTAAATATCGTTCATCTCAAACCGCCTGCCGATGAGATTTCTCTGCTGCATGGTCACTGTAGACAGATTCTGCCGGATCTGCGCCAGACTGCGCAGGGCTTCCGCCACCGCCTCATCTTCCATGGTGTGGTCTGCCTGTTCCTGATAAATCCGCTCTTCATCTCGCTCTACCTGCTCTTTCAGTTCCAGCATTCCCTGATATTCTTCATCCAGCAGATGGTACGTCTCATCCAGGAGCTTCTTATGCTCTCCCCGGTCGATGGTGTGGATGTTCTGCCGGATCCGGTCGATAAACAATTCCAGTTCGTGCTCTTTCTGGCGCAGCATATTCATAAGCTCCTGACTCTGGCGCAGGGCATGACGGTAATTCCTGCGCTTTAACAGCTCTTTCAGCTTCAGCTGTTCCAGCCGGAAATCCAGTTCTTTGTCCACTTCCCTGGTCCGGAACAGCAAGTTATATCCCTGATCCGTCAGCTGATACACAATCCTGCCTCCATCGGTGATCTTATCCCGGATCAGCCGGATCCGGATTTCTTTCATTCCCTGATCATAATCCATGACCCGGTATGTCTTTTCTTCCCCTTTGTTCTGGAGAATATCCCTTACCATATACTCCGTCAGCCGGTAAATCTCGGCATGGGAAAATTCCCTTCCATAATACGGAAGAATCTCCTCGAGAAATGCCGCCATATTTTCCATGGTGCACTGGTCATTCTCATTCAGTGTCTGCTCCATAATATAAACCAGCAGTGAAAAAAAGAGGTTGTCCATTTCCTCTTCCTCAAACCATTCCTCTATTTCCGTGGAACGATTCCTCCGTCCGATAATGGAATCCACTGCTGCCACAAATCCCATCCGCTCCTGAAATCCCTGCAAATATTCTAGCATGTCTCACCTCTGTACATTCTTCTGTAATCCTGATAATTTATAATTTCCTGAGGTATCATCTTTTTCCGGTCCAGAATCTGCCCCAGCCATTCCCGGTTTCTGTCTGAAAACACTCTCAGCACCTCCCGGTTCCACTCCATATCCTTTCGGCTGGGCGCGTCGGGAAGTTCTGGGATTTTTTCCGCTTTCCCCAGCATTTCCTCATACAATCTGACAAACAGCCGTATCTTAAGTTCCGGATTTTCTTTCTGCATTCCGTCAAAAATGCAGATTCCTTCCCGGTCAATATCTCCTCCGTAAAGAATCTCCGCCTGTTCCCATCCGATTTCTCTCAAATAATCCGTCAGAGCTCCGCTTCTCTGTACTTTTTTTCCTTCTCCGTAAACCAGAAGTCCGATCTCTTCTCCCAGCAGATGACAGGTCTCTTCCTCTGAAAACAGTCGTCCGAGAGAATACCAGGGATCCTTATTTTCCAGGACAAGGACGGCTCCTTCTTTCTGCAGCTCTTTGGAAAAAAACGGCTCCGGCGTCTCATAGACTCCCAGATCTTCCATTGTAATGCCGTGAAACTTCAGCATCTGCCGTCCTCCGGGACTTTCCAGGAATTTCTCATCACCCCATATGTCAAAGGACTTTTCCTTCACAGACATGTCCGTACTCCAGTCAGACTTCCACAGATACTCACTCAGCCTGATCACCGCATCCCTTTCTTCTATATATAATGGGACATTCTTCAAATATCCTTCCACGTTCAGCCTTGTGTGGAGACGCCTGATTTCCGGAACATAGGCACTCACATCCTGCTTCTTCCTGATCTTACGGTACATCTGATACACCGACGGCCGGAAGGATGTCTTTCCCTGACGCTTCACCGGGCGGACCCGTCCCTCTGTCTCCCACTGTTCCAGCAGGTCATGAAGTTCCTGGTAGTTCATATCAGGCTTCAGAGCCAGGACATCTTCGTATCGAAATGTAATGTTGGAAATACGATCTAATAACATGACTCTCCTTTTTCTGTATTTGTAAATATCTTAATTCTTATTTCACTACGGCAGCTCATATCTTGCCGCTCTTCCTCTTCCAACCAGGACTAATTTTTTTTCTCCTGTCAGCTTTTTCAACAAACGATATGCCTGGCTGGTAGAAATATTTAATAATTCACTGACATTATCTCTTGTAACATATCCTTGCTGTCCGGCAAGTTTGCATATCAATTCCTCAAATCTTAACTGATCGATACCTGTTTGTCTCACATACCCAACCGCATTATTTTGAGCTTTATAGACCTTAGCACTCAGAATATACGCTCTTCCTTTTCCACTGCCGCTGGCTTCCACGAGTCCGCTTTCCCGCAGACGCTCTACATTGGCTTTGGTTCTAGCCTCACTGATATGAATTGCTTCTGCCAGTTCTCGAATCGTTGCTCTCCTCTGGGTCTGCAGTGTTGACAAAATCAGAAGAGAATGGATTGGAAGCATCCTTCCCATCCTGTTTTCTTCATTGGCAATCATACGAGCAAATGCTAAATCCGGCTTCGCTCTTTGAATAAACAATTTGACATAACGTTCCGTTGATTCTGAATAGTCTGGTACCGGCCGTCCGTATATGATAGACCCTTCAAAAATACGATCAATTCCTCGACCCGTACGCTCTGCCAGGCCAATTCTTTTTAAAGCATCCGCCAGAGCCTGATTTCGTCCATGAGGTTCTACTGTAAGAAGATTATTTAAATTTACTCCCTCAATAAACCCTCCCGGACTGCTGATCGTCATTCCTTCATCTTCAATCGCCAGCCGTACCATCTGCAAAATAGAGTAATCTCTGTGACAGAAAGCATTCACCAGTCCTTCTCGAAATGCTGCTTCTGAAAATTCCGGAATCGGAATTCGAAATAGTCCATATTCCATTTCACGTTCAGGGTTCCATGCCTTCATATAGTTTTCAAAAATCTCAAAAGTTGCCAGAATCGGCTTTGCAAATTGTTCGTTTACTCTTACTTTTGTTCCTTCGAGAACTTGAAAACTTGCTTTCGCAGTTGGCATAATTTCCTGCAGACGTTCTTCTTTTCCAATCAAAAGCATTCCCGTAACCGTTGGATATAAAATACCGTTCTCTTCCTTCACCAACCGAAGTGCTTTATCCAATTCTTCATCCGATAATTTTAAAAGAGATTCTTCACCTTTTCTCATTTTGATAATTCTACGCAGGCGTTCTCGCTCATTCGAATCCAAATCGCTTATTTGTGCCTCGGTAACAACCTGGGCAGAAAAATCTAATAAGCTTAACTCTGATAATCGTGTATTAATCTCAAAGGGGTACATCGGAACATTTTCTGGTGTTCCATCTAATTTTAATCGGCGTCTCAAAATTTTCCCATCGGCAGATGCTACGATCGTCTTACTCATGGGAATCTCTATTTTTAAGACATCCAAACCTTCTTCCGTTATAATCTCGGCTCTTGCAGCTACGGAAGGAACTGTTTTATTTGCAATCAATGCAACAACTCCTATTTCATCTGCATGTTGTTTATGAACTCCCGTAATTTCTCCGTTGTCCTCCACTCCCAAATACAATACTCCGCCATCTGTATTTGTCATTCCAATAATTGCTTCAATTAAATCATTATCCCTTAGTTTTTTTAAATCACTTTTAAATTCTACGGTAAGCGTTTCCTTTTTTGGTATTGTTCTCATATCACCCTCCATAAACACATCATAACACAACGCGTGCGTTTATTCAATTTCAAAAACGCACGCGTGCGTTTTTGACGCGTTTTTCGTGCGTTTACTGCAATCACTATAAGAACAAAATTGTTTTAACATCTTATTCTTCCATAAGTGTTTTCAGTTCATCCAGATTAAGCCAGTCCTCTCCGTCTTTCACTGCTTCTTCGGCTTCCTGCAGCTTCTTCAAGAGCTTCTTCTCAGCACGGTCACGCTCAAAATCATCAATATCCATAATTACAAATCACCTCCTGCCATTCTTCGTATATTTCATATTGTTTCTTTCTTTATTTTATCCTATAATATTTTCTTAGTCAGTGCTAACTGATATTTGTATGATCCAATGAAATTTTTCCGCTCTGTGCGGACTTGAAAAGATAGGAGTGAAATTATGAATACATTCAAAAAATTTATTCGATACTACGGCCCCTACAAGAAAGTATTCTTTTTTGATTTATTCTGCGCGGCCTCCATCAGTATCGTGGATCTGGCCTTTCCCCAGATTTTAAGAACTATGACCAATACCCTGTTCCAGAGAGATGCCTCTGTGATTCTACGCACTCTGCCGTGGATTGCAGCCATTCTGCTGATCTGTTACATCCTGCAGGCGCTGTGCAAATACTATGTCAGCTGCCAGGGACATATTATGGGAGCCCGGATGGAGCGGGATATGCGAAAAGAATTATTTGAACATTATGAAAATCTTTCCTTTTCTTATTATGACAAGAATAATACAGGACAGATGATGAGCCGTCTGGTATCCGACCTGTTTGATATCTCTGAATTTGCCCATCACGGACCGGAAAACCTGTTTATCTCTGTGGTAAAGATTGTCGGTTCCTTCATCTTCCTGTTTATGATCCAATGGAAACTGGCTCTGATTCTGGCCGCTGTCGTTATTTTTATGATCATTTTCAGCGCTTATCAGAATCAGCGGATGCAGGCAACTTTTCTGGACAACCGCCGCAAAATCGGTGACATCAACGCTACCCTGCAGGATTCTCTGGAAGGCATCCGGATCGTCCAGTCTTTTGCCAACGAAGATATTGAGCGCAGAAAGTTCCATAAGGGAAATGAAAACTTCCTTCTCTCCAAGAAGGATAACTATCGTGCCATGGGAACGTTCCAGGGCGGAAATACATTTTTCCAGGGACTTATGTACCTGATCACTCTGACAGCCGGCGGCATCTTCATTGCTCTTGGCGAAATGTCTCCGGCGGATCTTGCCATGTACGCCCTGTATATCGGTATCTTTATCAGCCCGATCCAGGTTCTTGTGGAACTGACGGAAATGATCCAGAAAGGTTTGTCCGGTTTCCGCCGTTTCCTGGATATTATTGAAACAGAACCGGAAATTGTCGATGAAGAGAATGCCGTTCCGATTCAGAATCCGCAGGGAGATATTTCCTACAATGACGTATCTTTCAGCTATGAAGACAATGAAATTGTCCTGAATCACATTAACTTTAAAATAGAATCCGGAAAATCCGTTGCCCTGGTAGGACCTTCCGGCGGAGGAAAAACTACCATCTGCTCTCTCCTGCCGAGATTCTATGATATTACCGGCGGAACCATCACCATCGGAAATCAGAATGTCCGGGAAATGACCCTGGAAAGCCTCAGAAATTCCATCGGTATTGTTCAGCAGGATGTGTATCTGTTTGGAGGAACCGTAAAAGAAAATATCGCCTACGGCAAACCGGATGCTTCTATGGATGAAATTATCCAGGCTGCCAAAAAGGCGAATATCCATGATTTTATTATGGGCCTGCCGGACGGCTACGATACGTTTGTCGGTGAGCGGGGCACCCGCCTGTCCGGAGGACAGAAACAGCGGATTTCCATTGCCAGAGTCTTCCTCAAAAACCCTCCGATCCTGATTCTTGACGAAGCAACCAGCGCCCTGGATAATGAAAGCGAGCGCCATATCCAGAAGAGTCTGGAGGCGCTCTCTAAAAACCGTACGACCATCACCATCGCCCATCGTCTCTCTACCATCAAAAATGCAGATGAAATCCTCGTGGTATATGACCACACCATCCGGGAAAGAGGCTCTCACCGGGAACTGATGGAAAAAGACGGCATCTATGCCCGTTACTACAAAATGCAGTTTGAAGGTCTGGAAACCCTGGATCTCTAAATCAGAAATCCTGATATCTCAGGCTTCCAGCACTACGACCTCGTAAGGTTTCAGCAGGAGATCTTTCCCCTGCATAGTCGTCTGCTCATAATTGACAAATACAACATTTTCATACTCTGTTTCCAGAGTGACACTGGAAGGCTGGCCGCTGAAATTACAGATCAGGGCCAGTTTTTTTTCACCCAGCTTCCGTTCATAGGCAAAAATATGATCCTGGTCTTCCATGATCGGCTCATAACTTCCATAGGTCAGGATTTCCTTATATTCCGCGGATTTACGGAACCTGATCAGTCTCTTATAATAGTTCAGAACAGAACCGTATTCTTTTTCCTGATCCTCCACATTGATTTCCGTATAATTTTCGTTGACCGGCATCCATGGCGTTCCCTCACTGAATCCCGCATTTTTTTCGTGATTCCACTGCATCGGAGTCCGCGCATTGTCCCGGCTGTGATGACTGCAGATTTCCAGAGCCTCTTCCGGCTCGATTCCCGCATCGATGGAAATTTCATACTGGCTCAGGGTTTCCAGGTCATTGAATTCCTCCAATTTCCATTTTCGGTTGCACATGCCGATTTCCTGTCCCTGATACAGGAACGGAAGACCTCTCTGGCATATGATAATCGTGGCAAGAGCCGTTACACTGTAAAATCCGTAATCCTTCTCCGGAATAAACAGACTGGATCCTCTCGGCTGGTCATGATTTTCGATGATATTGGCCTCAAATCCTGCGTCTCCCAGCATCTTCTGATTTTTCGCCGTTTCCTCCCTCCAGTCGTCAAATGGCTGCGGCCACATGTATTCTTTATAATTTTTCCCTTTGCGGTAAGCATGGCATGGTTCAAAGGCAAATATAGATGAAAAATAGCCCTTTTCCCCGATGAAACGCTGCACCGCATCTTCCTTTAAAAACATGGCTTCTCCTATGGCAAGTCCGTCATAGGGATCAAAGCAGCGATGGCGCATTTCCAGGAGAAAGTCGCCGATTCCGTCGACTTTCTGGGACACTTTATATACATCCGCCATTCCGTCCGGCCCGTCTGCCGGAAGATCGGTCCACGTAAGATCCTTTTTGATGTTCATAATGGCGTCGATCCGGAAACCTCCCAGACCTTTTTCCATCCACCAGCAGATCATTTTGTAAATCTCTTCTCTCACCTTCGGATTTTCCCAGTTAAGATCCGGCTGCTCTTTGGCAAATGAATGAAAGTAGAATTTATTCTCATATCCCGGTACCTTTTCCCAGACGCTTCCTCCGAAATAAGAGCGCCAGTTACATGGAACTTCCCCGTCTTTTCCATCCACAATATAAAAATATTTTCCATAAGGACCGTCCGGATCTCTCATAGCTTCTTTGAACCATTTGTGTTCACTAGAACAATGATTGACGACCAGATCCATCAGGATGGAAATCTTCCGCTTCTTCGCCTCCGCAATCAATTCCTCCATATCTTCCATGGTTCCGAACATCGGGTCAATGGCGTAATAATCTGAGATATCATAGCCGTTATCCACCATCGGCGACTGAAACATGGGAGATATCCACAAAATATCAATTCCAAGATCGTGGATATAATCCAGTTTGCGGATAATTCCCTGAATGTCCCCGATTCCGTCTCCGTTGGAATCGTAAAAACTCTTCGGATAAATCTGATATGCAGCTTTATCGTGCCACCATTCTCTCTTCATCACAAAACTCCCTTCTTACAGACATTGATTCATCAAATCATTCACTCTCGTTCCCTGATATAGAATCACTATACTTGATTATACCAGAAAAAGTCCTTCCATAATAGAAAAGCCCGGCACAATTGCCGGGTCTTTATCTGCGATTTGAATCTCCTGCTGCCGCAGAAGCTTTTATGTATCTATCTGATCTGATGGGCGCTGAGCACCACATCTCCTTTTTTCACCTGGACTCCTTTTGCTTCCAGCAGTTCGGAAACCGTACATACTTCATATCCTCTTTGCTTAAGAATCGGCAGTACATGCTCCACTGCCTGTACTGTGGATTCGTGGATATCATGCATCAGCACAATATCTCCATCTTTTGCCTTTTCCAGGATGATTTTTTCCGTTGCCTTGGCTGACTTTGTCTTCCAGTCCAGCGTATCAATGTTCCACAAGATCAGCGGTCCGTCAATGATTTTCTTTACGCTGTCGTTAAGCCCTCCATACGGCGGCCGGAAACTTACGGCTTTGCTGCCGCACGCTTCATACAGCGCCTGATTCATTCTGTCCTGCTGGCTTTTGATCTGGCTCTCGCTCAGTTTTGTCAGCAGCGGATGATCCCAGGAATGGCCTGCGACTTCATTTCCGGATTTGTAAATCTGTTCCGCAACCTGCGGATACTGTTTCACATTTTCACCAAGCATAAAGAATGTCGCTCTGAAGTTTTCTTTCTCCAGTGCCTTTAAAACTCTCTCCGTCTTTCCCTGCATCGGACCGTCATCAAATGTAAAAGCGATCAATTTTTTACTTTTATCGATTTTCCGCGGCACATACAGCGATTTTTCCATTTTTTCTCTGGTATCCGCCGCCAGAATTCCGTCATTGGCCTGTACTACATACTCACCAATGCTTTTATTGACCGACCGATACTCCTGCGTGCTTCTTGCACGGATGAAAGTCACGATTCCTGTCAGCATCAAAGCCATGATTACCAGCAGTACCGCAGCTCTCCTTTTTCTCCATCTTCTCCGACGTCTTCTTGTTCTGATTGTCCTTCGCATCTTACCCTACCCTGTTTCCTTTCTGTTTTTTAAATAAATTGAAAATTAGTAACATCCACAAGCCCCTGATCTGTCAGCCTGAGCTCCGGTATCACCGGAAGCGCCATAAATGACAGCGTGATAAATGGATCGATTTCTTTGGAAATTCCCATATCCCATGCTTTTTTCAGCATATCATCTATGTTTTTCTGAATTTCCTCAGAAGATTCCATACTCAAAAGGCCTGCGACCGGGAGAGGCAGTGTTCCTTTCACCTCTCCGTCTGAAACCAGCACATATCCTCCCTGCATCTTCTCCATCATTTTCACTGCCACAAGAATATCTTCGTCATTGTCTCCCGCAGCAATAATATTGTGAGAATCATGGGCAACAGAAGTCGCAATGGCTCCTCCTGTGATTCCGTACCCTTTCAGCGGGGCGGCTTTGGCATTGCCGGTCCCTCTGTGGCGTTCAAACACACACAGTTTGGAATATTCCTCATTTGGAACAAACAGCCCATTTTCTGACGGCACTTCTTCTCTTAAAAATTCCGTCACGATCTGCCCGGATACCATACCGATCACCGGTACTTTTCCGGAAGCTTTCACCTGGATCTTATCTGCGGAAACATCTGACAGAACCACGGTATGGAGCATAGATTCCTCCACCGGGGCGGCTTCCATTTCAAACATGGCAGCTCCCACCCGCCTGCCTTTTCGATATACCTGATCTACAGATACATCCTCCAGCGAATCCAGCACAACGATATCCGCGTCCTTACCTTTCTTCAGGACTCCAATCTGATCCAGCCCGTATGCAGATGCCGCATGGTACGTGGCCATGGCAACGGCATCCACCGGATTCATCCCCAGCTGAATACTCCGCTTTACATTGTAACTAATATGTCCTTCATTTGCAATAGTATCCAAATGTTTATCATCGGTACAGAACATATAATTTGAAATATCTTCCGGTTTCCCCAATAGTCCCGGGATAATATCCCCTGCATTTCTTGCGGCGCTTCCCTCTCTCACCAGGATTTTCATGCCTGCATGGCATTTTTCTTCCGCCTCTTCATAAGAAGTACACTCGTGATCCGTCATGACGCCGGCTTTCACATAAGTCTCCAGATCTTTTCCCGTCAGACCAGGGGCATGGCCGTCGATCACCATTCCCTGACATAGCCTGAGTTTATCAAAAATTTCCGGATCGCCTGCCAGCACTGCAGGATAGCACATGACTTCTCCCAGTCCCAGCACTCTCTCGTGATCCTTCCACTGTTTCATGTCTTCCGCCGTAAAATCGGCTCCGTTGGTCTCAAATGGAGTCGCCGGAATGGAAGACGGCATCATCACATAGACGCTCAGAGGAATATTCTCCGTGGCGTCCAAAATATATTTCATGGCCTCGTTTCCTTTCACATTGACCAGTTCATGCGGATCCGCAATGACCGTAGTGGTTCCGTGGGGCATCACGGCTCTGGCAAATTCCAGCGGCGTCGCCATGGAAGACTCAATATGCACATGGGCATCAATAAATCCCGGGCAGAGATACTTTCCGCTGCAGTCAACTTCCTGCTCACCGGAGAAGCTTCCGATTCCCGCAATTTTCCCTTTGGATACCGCAAGATCGCCTTTTATCAGTTTTCGTTCTTTTACATCAATTATGGTTCCGTTTTTCAACACCAGTTCGTACACAATGAACCCTCCTTCTTTTTATGTTCCGCAAATCTCTGAAACCGTACCATTCCCACATAATATTTCAGGCGGGGATCAAACAGCTGATCCCAGCTGATCACTTCCCGCTCTCCGCAGTTGGACCAGATCAACGTATGATTTTCCTCATCATATCCGGTTATAGTCACCCAGTGCCAGTTGTCTTCCCGAAGCCATCTGGCAGGGTGGCGCAGAATCAGAAATGCCACCGGATCTCCTGCCTTGATCGCTCCGAGGATAAAGTTCAGAGACTGTTCTTTCTTCTTCGGCAGAAACAGCTTCTCTGGTGAAAGAAGAATTCCCCGATTCCCTGCATATCTGACAAAATCCCTGGCAAAACGCCCGATCAGAGGATATCCCATAAATCCGGGCTTCATATAAGCATACATAGTTTCCATCAATTTCAAATATTCTTCTTTACAGTATGGATCTGTTTTCGGATCGTACAGAGGTTTCATATTTTCGTCCGACGCAGCGTAAATCGCGGCAAGATTACTCCCCGTCACGCTGCCGCAGCCTGCCAGCCTCTGAAATTCTCCGGAAAACCACTCCTGATTACCTCCATATCCAACTATCTTTCCATTCCGGGTGATCCGCGGACACTGAAGTTCTTCCCGCATATTTCCTTCCTCCTTCTGCATAAGCTATTAAAAAATGCTGGAGTTTCCTATGAAACATCTATCACCCCATCAGATTTTTAAGTTATGCCTCATTCTTCCGGTCATCGCTGTGTTATGCTCTTTTCTGCTGTCGCCCGGCATCACCGATGCCTGGTCCCAATTCCGGCTTCCGCCTTTTACACCAAAGCCGGGGGCTTTTCTGATCCTTATGATCTTATTTACTCTGCCAAACAGCTTTCCTCTCAGTTTTCTGGCCCGTTCTATTCATTTTGAAAGGAATAAAGCCTTAAAACTATTCCTTGTTTCTTATTTTTTTCTGTTTTTCTGGCCGATTCTTCTCTTCGAATATCAGGTAAGCATCTTCGCCCTGGTATGGACGGTTACCTTAAACCTGATCAATGGCTGCCTGTTTCTGCAGCTTTTCCTGATTCGTCCGAAATCTGCCTTCTGGCTTCTGCCCTATCTTCTGTGGTGCGTTTTTTTATGCTGTCTGAATCTTGGCATCCTGATCCTGAATTAGCGGGAAATAAACACAAACTTGTTTTCCGCTGACAGGGCTTCTTCATATTCATATCCGTGAAATTCAAAGGCTTTCAGTTCCTCGGGATCTTCCGGCCGCCGCTGCGCTATAAAACGAATCATCTGACCCCTGGCCATCTTCGCCCACGCGACGATGGTCTTTAACTTTCCATTCCGCATGGTCAGAAATTCTATATCAATCCAGCGGTCAAAAGGATCCGCATATTTTCTCACTGCCTTCGCGTACTCCTCTGAAGCCAGATTGATCACCGGTTCCCCGGGGGTGAAAATTTCTCCGGCCAGACTGTCTCCCCAGAACCGGTACAGATTCTGTCCGTCAATTTTTATGGGAGATGCCATTTCCAGACGGTAAGGGCGGATTTCATCCAAAGGTCTTAAGACGCCGTACAATCCGCTGAGGATCCGCACATGACGGTTCAGATATTCCAGTTCTTCCGGCGTCATATGTCCGGCGTCTACATTCTTAAAAACAAGCCCGTCATAGGCGAATACGGCTGCTGTCCCTCCCTCTTTCTTCCAGTCCTGAAAATCGAGAAAAGCCTGCAGGGCAATCTTTTCATTTGTCTTCATCAGACTCTGGATTTCCCAGGGCTGAAGCTTTTTTAATTCCTCGTAAATCCTTTCGGCTTTTTCCATCATAACCGGCCTGGACAGGCGGATATCCGGTGTTTTCCCCATCCGCATATTCATAGCCGGCGAAATTATCCCTATCATTTCTTCTCCTTATCCGATATACTTGATTTATAAGATTCCATAATGACTTACATTTAGAAAGGACTCGATCATCATGAAACGATTTGTGCTTCCGATTCTTATCACACTTTTTATCATATCCGCTTCCGCCGTTTTCACACTGAATTTCCGACCTCTGTATTACCATGATATTTCATCGCTGAATATCGAAGAAACTTCCGGTTATTCTGAAAATGTTATCCGTGAAAACTACGATGCACTGATCGATTACAACAGCGTTTTCCACCGGGGTTCCCTGGATCTGTCTCTTCCCATGTCAAGAGAAGGCCGGATCCATTTTCAGGACGTAAAACGAATTTTTGACGTCCTGCAGATCCTGTGCGTCCTTTCCCTGATCGGCTCCCTGATTCTGGGAATCCGCGCATGGAAACAGGGATACCGCGGCTTTCTGAAATCTGCCGCTGTTTTGTCTGTATTCCTTCCGGTGATTGCCGGCATCCTGATTGCTTTCAACTGGGGCAATGCCTTTATTCTGTTCCACGAGCTCATGTTTTCCAATGACTACTGGCTCTTCGACGAGCGGACAGATCCGGTCATCAACATCCTGCCGGATGAATTCTTCCTCCACTGTGCTCTCCTGATCATTCTCCTGATCCTGGCGGCCAGTCTAATCATGGGACTTATCTATCTCCGGCAGAAAAAACGCAGATCCGGCGGACCGCAGCTCACATTCTGACTATTTGCGGTATCCGGTTTCCCGGTCCACGATATTGATCAGCGGCTCTCCTGCACAATACCGTTTCAGGTTGCCTGCCACAATATCCACAATCCGGTATAACGTAGCCGGATGATGGAAATCTCCGGAAATGTGGGGCGTGATCACGACGTTCTGCATATTCCACAATTTATGCTGGCTCGGAAGCGGCTCCGGATCCGTTACATCGAGCCCCGCCCCATAGATTTCTCCGGCGATCAGTGCCTGGCACAGATCTTCTGTATTGACGGCGCTTCCTCTTCCCGCATTCAGGAAGATCGCGCTGTTTTTCATCTCACGGAAACGTCTGGCGTTAAACAGGTTCTTTGTCACCTTTGTTTCCGGCAGAATGGAGAATACGACATCCGCCTCCGGCAGGAGTTCATCCAGATGGTCCATGGTATACAGTTCATCCACTCCCTGAGGCACCTGGCCCGGACGGCGTTTGATGCCAATAATCCGATATCCGAAGTTTCTCAGAAGTCTCGCGAAATACAGGCCGATATCCCCGAGGCCGACGATCAGGGCACAGCCGCCTCTCAGAGACATCACCTCTCCCTCATCGTACCACTCGCACTGATTCTGGTTATCCCGGTACAAATGCAGCTTCTTCTGAAGGGAAAATAAAACTGCCAGCATATGCTCAGCGACTCCCGGGCCGTAAGCCCCGGTGGCGTTGGTCAGCATAACGTTCTCCGGCAGTACCCCTCTTTTTACGTAAGCATCCGCTCCCGCTGAATTCAGCTGAAGCCATTCCAGATGTTCCGCATACTCCAGCAGATCCGGATCGATATTTCCGATAATAATATCAGCCTCTTTTACCATTTCTTCCGTTGCTTTTTTGTAAGATGTATAAGTAAAGCAGCTTTTATCTGCATATTCTTCTAATTTCTCTTTTTGTCCTTCGCTGACAGGAAGAACCACTAATATTTTCTTTCCTTTGATCATATTCAAAACTCCTTCCAACACAAAGTCCGGTTTTTGAGGAACAGGACTTATTATAACACACTCTTCGGATCAAGTGGCGCTTTTCTTATGCTTATCCGCGCACCACCAGTTTTCCGGCAAATACCGCCGCAAGGCACAATATGACACTCAGCGCCATATATGCCGCTGACATTCCATATTTCCCTGCCGCTGCCAGATCTGAACTTTCCAGAGCGAAGGTGGAAAATGTTGTAAATCCTCCGCAGACTCCTGTTTTCAGGAACAGGATCCACCTGGAATCGGACATGCCGTACCGAACGGCCGCCTGACTGATGACGCCGATGGCAAATGCTCCCAGAATATTGATTCCCAGCGTGATTACCGGAAACTGGGTCTTATCTGATAACGGCAGGAATCCCAGAAGATAACGAAATACCGCTCCGAGAAAGCCTCCGGCTCCAACACAAAAACAATTCCATAACATAAGAAAAACCTCCTGAATGATTCTATTCTATATCACTCAGAAGGTCTTCGCAATCCATCTTATTTATTTTTCGTACAGAAATTTTTCCGGCAGGCTCACCTGAAAGGCTTCTCCCAGTTTTCGGAATCCTTCTGCCGGTATGGTCTGCCGTTTTACCGGTGTCACAGCAAGCACTTTGCATAAAATCTCCGCCGCCTTTTCCACCGTATGGGCCAGTCCGAAGGTCTGGTCAAAATCTTCCCCGGAACAGAACATTCCATGATGTGCCCAGATGATCACGTCATGATCTTTGATATATCTGGAACTTTCCACCGCGATTTCTTTCCCTCCCGGCACCATCCACGGAATGACAGCGATTCCATCCGGGAAAATCACCGGACACTCTGTCATCATCTCCCATAGTTCCCTTGTAAACACTTCTTCTTTTAATGGAAGAACAAAGGTCAGGGCAATGATATTAGCCGGATGGCAGTGGTAGATCACACGATGCTTTCCATTGGTTCTTTTTTTCTTCACTTCATGATTCATAAGATGTGACGGCAGTTCACTGGTCGGTACTCCTCCATCCCGCAGTCCCCAGCAGATCCGGTACCGGCGGCCCTGTTCATCGATCTCAATAACCGCAAGATTTCCCTCCGGATCCGCCGCTGTATTTCCAAAAAACTTTCCGGATCCTGTTACCAGGAAATATTCTCCCGCAAGATCCGGAACCTCGGTTCCGATTTCTCTCCACATATCCGTATCATTGAGATTTTCTCTGATCTGCTCTATCTCCTCCGGACGGATACGGTAGGAAAAATTGCCTCCGTTTCTTTCATGCCACCCCATCCGATGGCCGTCCATGCACATTTTAATAAATCCTTTTCCGAACTCTGTCTCCGCTATCTGCATTTCTTTTCCCCTTTTTCAAAACTTTTCAAACGATCTTCCAGCTGTGCCATCACGGCTTCCGGAGCCATAGTATAAGATTCCAGCGTATCTCCTCCCCGATGATTTCCTGCTGTTACGCAGTCCATTTTCACCAGCGGATCATCTGCCGGCACCGGCTCCACCGGAAATACGTCCACTGCCGCTCCTTTTATTTTTCCTTCCTTCAAAGCCTGATACAAAGCATCCATATCAACCAGCGCTGCCCTTGCTGTGTTGATCAGATATGCATCCTCTTTCATTATCTCCAGCTCTTTTGCACCAATCAGCGGCGGCTCTCCAGGCTGGATTCTGCCGTGAAGGCTGACAATATCGGCTTCCTGAAGAAGTTTTTCCTTTGTCACAGAAATACATCCTTTCTTTTCTGCTTCTTTTGGATCTACATACGGATCATATATCAGAATCCGGCTTCCAAAACCTGTCAGCCGTTCCGCCACAAGCCTTCCAATCGTTCCAAAACCTATCAGCCCGATTGTCTGGCTCCGCATCTCCCGGATCCTGCCGGAATTCGGATACTGTTCTCTCCACTCTCCATTTTTCAGGGCTCTGTCTGCTCTTGCGATATTTCTTGTTTCGCAGAGCATCAGCCCGATGGTATATTCCGCAACCGCATACGCATTATGACTCGGACAGTTGATCACCTGGATTCCTTTCTCTTCTGCGGCTTCCATATCAATATTTTCCACGCCGCCCCGGCAGGTAAGAATATATTTCAGATGATCTGCCTTTTCAATCAATTCCCTGCCAACCGGACACAGATGGACAAACACAGCGTCTGCATCCTGGATTTCCTCAGCCAGAGCCTGATCCGGCGGATATGCCGTAGAACCTTTCGTCTCAATATTCCGTATAATTTTTCTGGCCTGGGGCCTTTGGGCGTCCTCTTTCCATGAAAGATACCGGCAGGTTTGAAACAGACTGCTTTTCTCCAGCGCTCTTCTAAAATCCTCCTCATGGATAAACATATCTCCCACTGCTACACATTTTTCCATCTGCATTCGTCCTTTCCTTGTAATTTTGTTCTATATTAACATTCAATGTTCGTTTTGTCCAGTATTTTTGTTCTTTTATGGCATTTTATTCTGTTTATATCGAACATTTCTTGTTTTTCTTTTTCGTTTTGGGTATAATGGTTGAAGAGAATTCCAAAAGAAAGGATTTGCACTTATGAACAAAACCGAACGTCATCAGGAGATCCTGAATCTTCTGATTTCCAAAGAACGGATTGAAATCAATGAGTTATGTGAGATGTTCCACATCGTTCCCATGACAGCCCGCAGGGATCTGAAAGAACTGGAAGAACAGGGAAAACTAATCCGCACCCACGGCGGGGCGGCTCTGCCTCCGGAAAAAGAAGATGTCAATCTCCCGTTTTTCCAGCGAACAAAGATTAACTCTGCCCAGAAGCTGGCCATTGCAGCCAAAGCCTGCTCGTTTCTTAAAGCCGGACAGCACATTTTTCTCGCTTCCGGTACAACCGTTCATGCCTTCGCCCAGTCTCTGAAAGAGAGTATCCCCCTGACTGTCATAACCGATGCTGTCAATATTTCCTATGAACTAAGCGCCTTCTCTAATATTCATCTTCTGTCTGTGGGAGGAGAACTGAGACCTAATTCCCTGACACTGACAGGAAAAATAGCCGAGGAAAATCTCTCTCATTTTCAAATGGATGCGGCCTTTATCGGCATCAATGGAATTGACCGGGATGGAAATATTTATGTCAGCAGCATCGTGGAGTCTTCCATTCTAAATGTCCTGTTTGACAGAGTCCCGGACATCTATATTCTGGCAGACGCCTCCAAGCTGGATCAGAAAGATTTTGTTCATGTGGGAACGCTGGACTCCCGCCATACTCTGATCACCACAAAAGAGATTCCGGAAATCTGCCTGGAAACGTATCAGTCTTTAGGCGCTCAAGTTATCCTTGCTTAAAACACCGCACAGCATAAAACCCGGCTGCAGGTTTCATCTCCTGCAGTCCGGGTTTTTCTATACTATAATATGTTCTTTTCGAACTTTCTCAGTTCGCTGATATACCGTTCTCCCAGCCGGCTTAACGGCATGCCTTTTTTCTTAATATATCCAATGTGCATTTTTTCATCTGTATGGAGAGGAACTGCTGCATATTCGTTTCCATTCAGATCATTGCATATGATTCCGGAACAAAGGGTATATCCGTTCAGCCCGATCATAAGATTCAGGATCGTTGCCCGGTCATCTGTCTTTATGATCTGTTTATAATCATATGTACTGAACACTTCTTCCGCAAAATAGAACGAATTCTCATCTCCCTGTTCAAACGACAGACACGGATAATCTTTCAGATCCTCAAATTCAATCAGCTCTTTTTGTGCCAGAGGATTTCCCTTCCAGAGGAATACATAGATTCCACAGTCAAACAGCTCAGTAAATTCCACTGCGTTTTCCTGAAAAATCTTCTCCATCACCTGCCGGTTAAAATCATTGAGATACAAAATCCCGATTTCACTTTTCTGATTTCTTACGTTCTCAATAACTTCATGAGTCTTTGTCTCATGAACCGCAAACTCAAAATCATCCATCCCAAAATCCTTTGCCATTTCAATAAAGGCCTGGACCGCAAAGGTATAATGCTGCATGGATACACTGAATTTCTGTTTTGGTTTCTTTTTCTCAATAAACTTCTCTTCCATCAGCTGATACTGCTGCAAAATCTGTCTTGCATACCCCAGAAAATCTTCTCCTTCCGGTGTTATGGTAATCCCACGATTGGATCTTGAAAATATCTTCATTCCAATTTCTTCTTCCAGATCCCGGATGGTACCGGACAGACTCGGCTGCGAAATAAATAACTTAGAGGCAGCCTTGTTCATAGACTTACACTCTGCTGTGCAGACGGCATATTTTAACTGCTGCAACGTCATATGTCTGCTCCTTTCCGTCTCCCCATTTTTTCATTTCATAGATTATAGCACAGGATCCCAAAAAACAAAATAAGCCGGATTCTCTCATGATTCACAAAATTTGTGCAAACCAGAGATCATCCGGCATATCAATCTATCTTAACCGCATGCCCGCTCGAATTCCCGCAGTTTCTGTTTGGCTCCCGGATTCAGATTCCTTGGTACCTGAATCTGGACTGTCACATACAAATCTCCGTGGACAGACGGATTTTTCATTGAAACAATTCCTTTTCCTCTTAATCGTATTTTCGTTCCGGACTGGGTTCCCGGCGCTATCTTGCAAAGAACTCTTCCATTCAGAGTCTGTACCATAGCTTCTCCGCCCAAAACAGCTGTTGTAAACGGTATATTAGCAGTGGTATAAACGTCCATGCCTTTTCTTTCAAAGCCAGGCTTGCTTCCTACATGGACTTCCAAAAGCAGATCTCCCGGTTCTCCGCCGCCGCTTCCCGGCATTCCTTTTCCCCGCAGACGAATGGTCTTGCCATCCTCGATTCCTGCAGGTATGCGCACCTGAAGAGACTGGGTCTTTCCATTGCCGCTGTTAAACCGGAATACTTTTTCACATCCATTGACTGCTTCGTCAAATGTAACATCGATTTCTGACGTCAGATCAGAGCCTTTCTGCCTTCCGGAAAATCCGCCGCCAAAGCCTCTGCTGTTAAAGCCCCGGCTGCTGCCAAATCCGCCGCCGAAACCACTGCTGCCTGTAAAGCCCTGACTGGATCTAAAACCTCCCTGATCAAATCCATGGAACATTCCGCCAAAGATATCTCCAAAAATGTCGTCCATTGATCCGTCATCATTATTAAAATGGAATTCCCGATACGTAGTGCCTCCTCCCGGATTTCCCTGCTGGAATCCAGATGCACTTCCGTCAAACGCCGCATGCCCGAACTGATCGTACATCTTACGTTTCTCCGGGTCACTCAGTACCTCATAAGCCTCTGTTGCTTCTTTAAACATCTGCTCCGCATGAGCATCCCCCGGATTCATGTCCGGATGATATTTTTTCGCAAGCTTTCGATACGCTTTTTTTAGTTCACTTTTGTCTGCATTCCGGTTTACCCCAAGAACTTCATAATAATCCCTCTTTGCTGCCAAGATCCTCACCTCCTACTATACAAAGCGTCCCCGGAACATCATTCCGGGGAACAGGACTTCACATTTTGCTTCTTATTAGCCTTCAATTGTAATGTAGCTCTTCTTGTCTTCTACTTTCTTTGCTTCTTTCTTTGGAACTGTCAGTTTCAGGATTCCATCTTCAAATTTTGCATGGATATCTTCCTGGGTCATATCTTCTCCAACATAGAAGCTTCGGCTTACATTTCCAGAAAAACGTTCTTTTCTGATATATTTGCCGTCTTCTTTCTTGTCTTCCGTGCTTACATTCTTTGCAGCGCTGATGGTCAGATATCCGTCTTTCAGTTCCGCTTTGACATCTTCTTTCTTATATCCAGGAAGTTCGATGTCTACTTCATATTCTTTGTCTTTTTCTTTTATATCTGTCTTCATGACCTGATCTGTATTCTTTCCATAATATTTTTTATCAAAATCCGGGAAGGAAAACCAGTCATTAAATAAATCTTCTCCAAAAATACTAGGCATTAACATAACACATCTCTCCTTTATCATTCATATCATTACTGTCAATTGTTCAGAAGAACTTTGGATCGGTACCTTTTTTGTACCTCTTCCTTTGTTCTATATGTAATATAACATTTATTGTTAGCACTGTCAAGTGTTGAGTGCTAATTTTTTTAAAAATTTTTTCTTTTATCTGATTGTATAAAATGCTTTCATATACATAGGAAGGAAGAAAAGAGCCATTGCTCTATCAATGAAAAACTCATCTCCTTTGCAATGACTCCTTCCTTTAGGAATTTATATTTCTCAGTTAAAATTTCTATACCCCTTGAAAACACTGGTGTTTCCAGCGTTTTCGCCACCTCGGTTTGGCCCTTTTCCCTCATTTTTTCCCTTGCGAGAAGAAATGAGGGAAACTTTTTTCAGGCCGTC
>DWWD01000026.1 GCA_019119895.1 Candidatus Anaerostipes avistercoris
TTGGATCAGTCATCTAAGACGATCAAACCGGAACAGATCACAGATCTGATCCAGAAGATCAAAAATCACAAACGTATCTTTGTTTATGGAACCGGACGTTCCGGATTAATGCTGAAAGCACTGGCCATGAGGCTGATGCAGATGGGACTGGATGCTTATGTTGTCGGAGAGACAACAACCCCTTCCGTACAGGAGGGAGATCTTCTGATCGTAGCGTCTGCGTCAGGGGAGACAGGAAGTGTATGTATGACTGCGGAGTCCGCAGTAAAACAGGGCGTTGACCTGGAAGTGATTTCCTCTGCTCCTGAATCTACTCTTGGGAAGATTCAGAAGCCGGATATTGTGATCGAGTCTGCTACCAAATTCGCTACTTCTCAGGTCAGTATCCAGCCTCTGGGAAGCTTATTTGAACAGATGCTCCTTATGGTGTTTGATACTGTGATTCTGGAAATGAGTCAGGAACAGGAGGGAAGCAATGACGACATGGCACACCGCCATGCAAGTCTGGAATAACAGGAAAAGAAACACCTGATATAACACTCATATCGCAGAATCCCGCATAAATGCGGGATTTCCTGCGGTGTAAATCTGTTTCACGATTTCAGTAATAAATTTGACTTGAAGACCTGACCTGCGGACAATATACTCTATATTGTAGGAACAAGAGCGGAATGAAGGTGAAATATGAAGAAACGAAGTACGGAGATTTTGCAGCGACTGATCAAGAACCAGTCAAAAAAATATTCTATTTCAAAATTAGCGAAAGATTATCATGTGACACAGCGGACACTGAGAAATGACCTTGCGGAGATCAATGATTTTCTGGAAGATCTGCATATGCCGGAAATTTATTTTGATAAGGACGGCATATTGGAAATCAAACCGGATTTTGACCGGAGTCTGGTAGAAGAGAAGCTGTATGAGATGGATATGTACAGTTACAAAATGTCTTCCGATGAGCGAAGGACGTTCATTTTGATTTCTTTGCTGCAGAATAAAACGTATTCATCGATGCAGAAGCTTGCGGAAGAATTGTATGTGAGCAGGATTACCATTCTCAGTGACTTTGAAAATATCAAAGAATATCTGGAAGAATTTGAAATCACCCTGGTTTCAGATGCCGGTAAAGGAATTGCCATTCGGTGCGGCAAAGAAAAGAAGATTGAACTGTTGATCGAATTGTTCCGAAAAATTGCGATCAATATTAAAAATGATGGATTTTTCCAGCGGCTTGTATTGAAGAAAATGAAGATCCGTCATTCTTTTTCTGAAATTTTTACATATCTGCAGGAATATACCAATATCAATAACATTATTTTCATTGATGATGTCTTATATGATATTGTCATCTACCTGTTTTCAGAATTTAATCTTGAGACGGAAGATCCGAAAGACCGGGCAATTGACAGTAAGACCAGATTAAGCGGAATGGATTATATGATGGTTTATGTCGGATATATGGTGGACTGTCCGGTGACGGAAAATATGCTGAGCCGTTTTCGCAATTATCTGGAAAAGAATCAGCTGAAATCCTTTGTCAAGACAATCGATGAGATGGAGCTGTATAAAGTAATCACTCATTTTTTGCTGGAAATTGACAGAGAGATGAGCCTGGATCTGACGACAGACAGTATGCTTGTTGATTCGCTTCTGATCCATATCAAAAATATGAAAGACTGGGGAGACTATGAAGTAGAACTTCCGAAAGAACAGAATATCGCAGTTAATTATGACCGGCTGGAGGAAGCGGTGGAAAAATATTCTGATATTCTGGAAAGATTTCTGTCCTACGAGCTCAGTGATAATATGAAGAAATCCATCGTGATCCATATCTGTGTTTCTCTGATCCGCAACCGGCGGTATGCGCCGAAGCTTTCGGTTGCCATTGTATGTCCGGGAAGTATGGCCACCGGGAAATATCTGGAAGCGCAGATCAAAAATTATTTTGATTTTCATGTGATCGGTGTGATTGCGGCCAATGAGGTCCTTCAAAAACTGGAGGAAACAGAGCCGGTAGATTTTATCATTTCTACTGTGCCGATTCAGACACAGGATTACCGGGTTCTGGTCGTCCGGCCGTTTTTAACGATGGAGGATATGAATCTGATCCAGAAAGCATCCTTTGAATGTCAGCAGCGAAGGGGAATCCAGCCGGAAAGCGGAAGAAAATCACTGATGAGCCAGCTGGATGCCATGATGAAAAATCAGGGAGTGTCCAATGGCCTGAGGCAGCAGATAGAGAAAGTCATCATCGAATATGAACCGCAGGACGAGAAAAAAAGCGCGATCAGCGAGCTTTTAAAACGGTCTTTTATCGTAAAAGATGAAACGGAAATGGACTGGAGAACGGCCATGCGCAGGGCGGCGAAGATTTTGGAAGATGAATATTATATCGGTCCGGAATATATTGAGGAATCCATATGTCATGTGGAAGAATACGGAGATTATATTATCATTGGGGAAGGCATTGCCCTTGCTCATGCAGGGAAGGAATACGGGGTGTATAAAGACGGGCTGAGCCTTCTTGTATCCAAAAGGGGCATTGTTTTTTCTGACGGTGAGACGAGAGTACATTTACTATTCTGTTTTTCTTCAAAAGGAGAAAAAGAATACCTGGAGCTGATGAAGGAAATTGTTACGATCGGTAAAACGAAGAAGCGGATGGATGAACTTCTGGATATGAATGAAGATCAGATTTATGAGGAATTGAGTACGATAAAAGAATAGGGTAATACATATGGGCATTAAGCAGCGGAGAAGAAGGGAAATCTTCGCTGCTTTTTCTGTTTTTACATAATTCTGTTTCTATGGTTTCACAATCCGAAATATTCTGCATATGATGATATAAAACATTTCTGCGAAAGGGAGCCGTCATGGGAGAGCAGATCAGGTTATCTGAATTAAAGCCCGGGCATACAGGGGAGATATCACAGATCGCAATGGAAGGCAGCAAAAAACGGCGCCTGCTGGATCTGGGATTTACAGAAGGAACAAAGATAAAATGCATAGGAGAGAGTATTTTCAAAAGCCCCAGAGCTTATGCACTTAGAGGCACCGTGATTGCTCTGCGGACGGCAGATGCGGGAGACATATATGTGAAAGTGGAGGAGACAGTGTGAAGGAGCAGAAAGTCATTGTGCTGGCAGGAAATCCCAATGTGGGAAAGAGCACGGTTTTTAACCGTCTGACCGGCGGGAAACAGCATACGGGGAACTGGACAGGGAAAACGGTGGAAATATCAGAAGGCATCTGTGAAACAGAACACTGCGTTTTACATATCGCGGATCTTCCGGGCACTTATTCCCTGGATTCTCATTCTCCGGAAGAGGAAATAGCCGGAAAATATCTGATGGAAGAAGAGTTTGACGCCGCAGTGGTCATCTGCGACGGAACCTGCCTGGAACGGAATCTGAATCTTGTATTTCAGATCATGGAACTTACTTCCAGCGTCATGCTGGTGGTGAATTTAATGGATGAGGCGGACAAAAAAGGAATCTGTATGGATCTGGCGAAATTGGAAAAACTTCTTGGTGTGCCGGTCATCGGAATTTCCGCTTACAGCAGAGACTCCATAAAAGAATTGAGGAAGTTTCTGGAAAGGGCAGGAGAACAGAAAACGCCCCGGATTCCGGCGTCGAACGTCAGAGAACGAATGAAGCAGGCAGAAAGAATCTGCAGCCAGACAGTTTTTCAGCAGAAGCAGGGAGACAGCAGAGACAGATATCTGGACCGGCTGTTTACCGGAAAGAAGACCGGACTTCTGATTATGTTTCTGATGCTTGCTCTGATTCTGTGGATTACCATAGCCGGAGCCAATCAATTTTCAGATGTGCTGTCCGCGGCGGGTTTCTGGCTGGAGGGAAAATTCAGGTGGTTTCTGCAGCTGGTGAATGCGCCGGACTGGTTTCAGGGGATTATGGTGGACGGAGTTTACCGGGTGGTCAGCAGTGTGATATCGGTCATGCTGCCTCCGATGCTGATTTTCTTTCCGCTGTTTTCTCTGCTGGAGGATTTCGGCTATCTGCCCCGGGCGGCGTATGTTCTGGACTGCCCTCTGGAGCGCTGCAGAGCGTGCGGGAAACAGGCCCTTACCATGTGTATGGGTCTCGGGTGTAACGCCGTGGGAATTACAGGATGCCGGATCATCGATTCTCCGAGAGAAAGAATGATTGCCATACTGACCAATGTGTTTATGCCGTGCAACGGAAGATTTCCGGCAATCCTTATGATCGTGACCATATTTTTCACTGGAGGCGCCATGGGAGAAAATTTTCTGCTCCAGGCTCTCTGTCTGTCGGGCGTTATCGGATTTGCAGTGTGCCTGACACTGCTGATTTCCGGGATTTTATCGGGCACGCTGCTGAAAGGAAAACCTTCTTTCTTTTTGCTGGAACTGCCGCCCTATCGTAAACCGCAGATTGGGCGGGTGATTCTGGAATCTGTCTGCGACCGAATCTTCTTTGTGCTCGCAAGAGCAGTTATGGCAGCGGCGCCGGCAGGCGCGCTGCTCTGGATTCTGGCGAACACAAAAACCGGAGAAATTTCCCTGCTGTCCCGGTGCGCGGATTTTTTTGATCCTCTAGGGAAAATCATGGGACTGGACGGGGTGATGTTTATGGCGTTTCTCCTTGGATTTCCGGCCAATGAGATCGTTATGCCGATTGCGGTGATGGCGTATCAGTCTCAGGGAATCCTGGGAAATGCGGCGGGCGCAGAGCAGATGCAGCATATTTTGACGGCAAACGGATGGGATATGGGGACCGCTGCAGCCTTTCTGATTTTTTCCATTGCCCACTGGCCCTGCGCCGCGTCCATGGCAGCAGTCCGCCGGGAGACCGGAAGCAGGAGATGGACGCTGCTAGCCTTCTTTTTACCGACATTTGCCGGAATGATTTTGTGCATTTTGTTCAATTTTTTATTGGAAACAATATGAATTTATGATAGACTATACAAAAAGATAGATAGCGTATTGGGCAGGAAAGAGAGAAATGCTATAATGAGCGGCATAACAGGATGACAGGGAGGAACTTGTTATGAAGAAATACGGACAGATATTTCGGATGCTGGGACTGATTACGCAGCTGGGGCTCACAATGCTGACGTCTGTCTTTTTGTGCATGTTTGCAGGATTGTGGATTGACCGGAAGTTTTCCACCCATTTTTTTGTTGTGTTTCTGATTTTGGGGATTCTGGGTGGAATTAAAGCAGTTTACACGCTGATCAGGCGTATGAACAGTGACAGCGAGGAGGACAGTCATGAGAGATAAATTACGGCAGATGGATGAAATGTTTTTGGATTTGGCCATAGGAGTGCTTTTATGCGGAGTGATATCCATGATTTTGGGTATGATAATAAGCAGAGGCAATTGGTGGTACCTGGTCGGAGATATTATAGGAACAGCAGCGGCCGTTGGATTTCTGATTCATATGACAGTGAGCATCCAGGATGCTGCGTATATGGAAGTGCATCAGGCAAGCAGATACATGGTGAAATGTTCTGTGATCCGGTATCTGGCGATGCTGCTGATTTTGGTGCTGAGCATTAAAATGATAAATTTTGCATGCTTTATCGGTGTGGTGGTCGGTTTTCTCGGGAGCAAAATATCCGCTTTTCTGAATAAACCAATCCATAAGTACATTACCAGCAGAATTATGAAATAAAAGCCTGGAGATGAAAATCGGGCTGAATTTTAAAGAAAGGAGGGCGTATCATGAAGATGGCAGGAAGTTCCATGCTTCTGGCTGTGTCAGGAAATGATGTGGATTTTATGGTCCATGGCCTGATACCGGTGAAATTTATGGGACATCAGGTATGGATCACAACGACCCATGTAACAACTCTGATCGTAATGGTGTTCATTCTGATTCTGGCGGTCATTGCGAGAAGGGCAGTTCTCCGCGGAAGCGAAAAGCCGGAAGGAGTGCAGAACTTTGTGGAAATGCTGGTGGAGGCTCTGGACGGACTGGTCCGGGGCAATATGGGAAGACACTGGAGACCCTTTGTCAATTACATCGGGACGATCATGGTCTTTATATTTATCAGCAATACGTCCGGATTGTTTGGTCTGAGGCCGCCGACGGCTGATTATGGAACGACGCTGGCTCTGGCGCTGATCACATTCGTTCTGATTCAGTTCAGTGCATTTAAGACCAAAGGTTTCGGCGTTGTAAAGGAACTTTTTGAACCAATCCCTATTTTATTTCCGATTAATCTGATCGGAGAGTTTGCAACGCCTCTGTCTATGTCTCTGCGATTGTTTGGAAACATTATGGCAGGAACGATCATGATGGCGTTGTGGTACGGGCTGCTTCCGGTATTTGCAAAATTAGGAGTACCAGCTTTTCTTCATGTGTACTTTGATTTGTTTTCCGGAGCGATCCAGACTTTTGTGTTCGCGATGTTGACGATGACATTTATTGCAGATAAGAGAGGCGTCTAGTTACTTAAAACAAAAACCAGAGAACCAGGAGGAAGAATTATGAATATTTCAAGTGAAGCATTTGTATTAGGTTGTTCCGCCATCGGAGCGGGACTGGCACTGATCGCCGGTATCGGACCGGGAGTCGGACAGGGATATGCGGCAGGACAGGGAGCCGCGGCAGTAGGAAGAAATCCGGGAGCAAAAGGAGATATTACCTCCACGATGCTTTTAGGACAGGCAGTGGCGGAGACAACTGGTCTTTACGGACTGGTCATCGGACTGATTTTATTATATGCAAATCCGCTGATCGGAAGACTCTAAGAAAAACAGCCGAAGGGAGGCCAGGGCGTGGACGGAAGAATATTTGGATTAGATCTTCAGCTTGGCTTTGATGTGATTTTTCAGGCAATTGCAGTGTTTATTATGTTCCTGCTGCTGTCGTACCTTTTATTCGATCCGGTCAGAAAGATACTGGAGGATCGAAAGAAGAAGATCGCAGGGGAGCTGGATCAGGCGGAGGCTGATCAGGCAGAGGCAGCCAGACTGAAGAAAGAATATGAGAAGAAACTGAAAAATGTTGAAAAAGAGGCCGATGAGATTCTGGCAAAAACAAGGAAGAAAGCGCTGCGCAGACAGGAAGAGATTATACAGGATGCAAAGGGAGAAGCAGCGAAGATCCTTGCCAATGCAGAACATGAGATTGAGCTTCAAAAGGCCAGGGCCAGGGATCAGATGAAACAGGAAATCATCCAGACGGCAGTGCTGATGGCGGGGAAAATTATTTCTGATAAAATCAGCGTCCGGGAGCAGAATGATCTGGTAGATGAGACTTTACAGGAAATGAGTGATAAAACATGGCTTCAAGAGTAAGTAAAATATATGGAGATGCTTATGTTTCGCTGCAGGCTGAGGAAGGACGTCTGGAAGAAGCGGGAAAAGAGACTGCGGCGATGCAGGAAATTTTCAGCAGGGACGAAACGCTTTCTGCGTTTCTTTGTCATCCGCAGATCACAAAAGAACAGAAGATGGATGCAGCAGAGAGGATATTCAGAAGGAGAGTGTCTGCTGACATGATGGGGCTTCTGGTGATCATGATCAAGAAGGGGCGCTGGAATGAGATAGAGGAGACATTAGAGTATATATCAGGGCAGATCACCAGCCTGCGTGAAATCGGTGTTTTGAAAGTAACATCCGCATTTCCGCTGTCTGAAGCCCAGAAAAATCAAATTGAGAAGAAGGTGCTGAAGGCGTCTTCTTACAACAGATTGGATGTTTCCTACAGGACAGATGAGACAATACTTGGGGGACTGATTCTGCAGATGGATGACCGGGTAGTGGACAATTCCATTCGCACAAAACTGGATTCCATGGCGAAGTATCTGTCCGGAATACAAATTTAGAACAGGAGGAAGATAAGCCACATGAATTTAAGACCAGAAGAAATCAGCTCTGTGATCAAAGAGCAGATTAAACAATATTCAACAAAGCTTGAAACCTCTGATGTTGGAACTGTCATACAGGTTGCGGACGGAATTGCGAGAATCCATGGACTGGAAAAGGCAATGCAGGGAGAACTGCTGGAATTTCCGGGAGATGTATTTGGCATGGTTCTGAATCTGGAAGAAGATAATGTGGGGGCTGTGCTGCTGGGAGACCACAAAAGTATCAACGAAGGAGACCTGGTAAAGACGACAGGCCGTGTAGTGGAAGTTCCGGCAGGAGACGCTATGACAGGCCGGGTGGTCAATGCGCTGGGTCAGCCAATTGATAAGAAAGGTCCCATTGAAGCAACCGCGTATCGACCGGTGGAAAGAGTAGCATCCGGCGTTATTTCCAGGAAATCTGTGGATACTCCGATTCAGACCGGAATTAAGGCAATCGATACGATGGTGCCAATCGGACGGGGACAGAGAGAACTGATTATCGGAGACCGGCAGACCGGGAAAACGGCCATAGCGGTAGATACGATTATCAATCAGAAAAATCAGGGAGTGCACTGTATTTATGTAGCCATCGGGCAGAAAGCTTCGACGGTTGCCGGCATTGTAAAAACTCTGGAAGAGTATGGCGCCATGGCATATACGACTGTGGTAGCTTCAACGGCCAGTGAGCTGGCGCCGCTTCAGTATATTGCGCCATATGCAGGCTGTGCGATTGGAGAAGAATGGATGGAAAGAGGCGAAGATGTGCTGGTCGTGTATGATGATCTGAGCAAACATGCGGCAGCATACCGGACACTTTCTCTGCTGCTGCGCAGACCGCCGGGAAGGGAAGCTTATCCGGGGGATGTCTTCTATCTTCATTCCAGACTGCTGGAAAGGGCAGCGCGTCTGTCGGATGAATTTGGCGGAGGATCTTTGACGGCGCTGCCGATCATTGAAACCCAGGCAGGGGATGTATCTGCTTATATCCCTACCAATGTAATATCGATTACAGACGGACAGATTTATTTGGAAACAGAGATGTTTCATTCGGGATTCCGGCCAGCTGTCAATGCAGGACTTTCTGTATCCCGTGTAGGTGGTTCTGCTCAGATTAAAGCGATGAAGAAAATCGCGGGACCGATTCGTACGGATCTTGCTCAGTACAGGGAATTGGCTGCGTTTGCTCAGTTTGGCTCTGAACTGGATCAGGATACGAAGGAGAGACTTGCTCAGGGAGAGAGAATCCGCGAAGTGTTGAAACAACCACAGTATCAGCCGCTTCCGGTGGAAAAACAGGTGGTGATCATTTATGCGGCGGTGAAAAAATATCTGCTTGATCTGGAAACAGATCAGGTTTTGGAATTTCAGGATGCGCTGTTTGAACTGATTGACACGAAATATCCGGAAATATGGAAAAGAATCAGAGAAACAAAAGAAATAGATGAGGCAGTGGAAAAAGAAATTGTGCGGGCAATCAGTGAGTGTAAGAAAAGCTCTTTTGGAAGGTAGGTGAACCGTTATGGCATCTATGATTGATATAAAAAGACGCAAGAGCAGCATTGAAAGTACAGAGCAGATTACGAAGGCAATGAAGCTGGTTGCAACTGTAAAATTTCAACGTGCCAGGCAGAGGGCAGAGGAATCACGGCCGTATTTTTACAAGATGCATCAGACCATCCATTCCATTCTGGAGAAAGCGGAGGGAATGGATCATCCTTATCTCAGAGAAAACAGTTCCCGGGTTAAAGGCGTGATTGTTATTTCATCCAACAGGGGACTGGCCGGAGGGTATAATCACAACATTGTCCGGCTGATCCGGGACAGAGGATGGGACCGAGAAGAGCTTGCAATTTATGGCGTAGGACACAAAGCAATGGAAATATTAGAACACCGGGGCTACCATATGGTTTCAGATGATTCTGAGATCATCAATGAGCCGGAATATCATGATGCAAAAAGACTTGGAGATAAGGTGCTGCAGGCATTTGAGAAAGGAGAAATCGGAGAAATATACCTTGCGTATACTGATTTTAAAAGCACGGTCGTGCATGAACCTCGAATAATCCGTCTGCTGCCGATTGATCCGGTGAAGACAGAGAACGAGAATTCCAAGGGGAAACTTTTGATGAATTTTGAACCGGAGCCGGAAGAACTTTTGCCGACGCTGATTCCCAAATATGTGTGCAGTATGATATACGGCGCGCTGACAGCGTCTGTGGCCAGTGAAAACAGTGCCAGGATGCAGGCAATGGATTCTGCAGTCAGCAATGCCCAGGAGATGATTTCTGAGCTGGAGCTGATTTATAACCGGGCACGTCAGGACGCAATCACACAGGAACTGACGGAAATCATTTCGGGAGCAGAAGCACTGAAATAAGATGAGTAGTAGGAGGAAATGCAATGGCAGATAATCATACAGGGAAGATTACTCAGGTGATTGGCGCGGTTCTGGACATTAAGTTCAGCGGCGGGCTTCCGCAGATTAATGACGCGGTGGAAATCCCGCTGAAAGATGGAGGAAAACTTGTGGCAGAAGTCGCACAGCATTTGGGAGACGATACCGTAAGGTGCATCGCCATGGGCACCACAGACGGACTGATCAGAGGAATGGAAGCGAAAGCTCTGGGAGGTCCGATTTCGGTTCCGGTGGGAGAAGAGACTCTGGGCCGCATTTTTAATGTTCTCGGAGAGCCCATTGACAATAAGCCGGCACCGAAGGGGGCAAAACGGCTGCCGATTCATCGTCCGGCGCCGGAATTCAGCGAGCAGTCTACAGATACAGAGGTATTGGAGACGGGGATCAAAGTAGTAGATCTGCTCTGCCCATACCAGAAAGGTGGAAAAATCGGACTATTCGGCGGAGCAGGTGTGGGGAAAACGGTTCTGATCCAGGAACTGATTCGGAATATCGCCACGGAACACGGTGGATATTCGGTATTTACCGGTGTCGGCGAGCGAACCAGAGAAGGAAATGATCTTTATTATGAAATGCAGGAATCTGGCGTAATCGACAAAACCGCCATGGTATTCGGACAAATGAATGAACCGCCGGGAGCCCGCATGAGGGTGGGACTGACCGGTCTTACGATCGCGGAAAATTTCCGTGACGAAGGAGGCAAAGATGTCCTGCTGTTTATTGACAATATTTTCCGGTTTACCCAGGCAGGATCCGAGGTATCCGCTTTGCTGGGAAGAATGCCAAGCGCGGTAGGATATCAGCCGACACTGCAGACAGAAATGGGAGCCCTGCAGGAGAGAATCACATCCACCAAAAGCGGATCTATTACATCGGTGCAGGCGGTGTATGTACCGGCGGATGACCTGACAGACCCGGCGCCGGCAACAACATTTGCGCACCTGGATGCAACGACAGTTTTATCCCGTTCTATTTCTGAAATGGGAATTTATCCGGCGGTAGATCCTCTGGAATCTACTTCCAGAATACTGGATCCAAAGATCGTGGGAGAAGAACATTATGAGACAGCCAGAGGCGTTCAGAAAATCCTGCAGAGATATAAGGAACTACAGGATATCATCGCTATCCTTGGAATGGATGAATTGTCAGAAGAAGAGAAACTGATCGTTGAACGGGCGCGGAAAGTACAGAGATTTCTTTCACAACCGTTTTTCGTGGCAGAACAGTTTACCGGAAAACAGGGACAGTATGTGCCGCTCAGTGACACCATACAGGGATTTAAGGAGATTCTGGAAGGAAAGCATGACGACATACCGGAAGGAATGTTTTTGAATGCCGGAAGTATCGAAGAAGTTACTGAACGGGCGAAGAAGTAGGTGATCATATGGCAGTGGAAGAAATGCGTCTGGAAGTGATAACGCCGGAGCGGATTTTTTATGAAGGAAATGTATCTATGGCGGAGCTTGTGACCACAGAAGGTGAGATTGGGGTTTATCCGGGACATATTCCTATGACGATGATTATAGCTCCCGGAGTGCTTACGATTACGCAGACAGATGGAAGCAAAAAAAAGGCAGCGCTTATGAGCGGATTTCTGGAGATCCTGCCGGACGCCATGAACATCCTGGCGGAAATTGCGGAATGGCCGGAGGAGATTGATCAGGACCGAGTAAAGAGGGCCAGACAAAGGGCAGAAGAACGTCTGGAGAGAAAAGGCACGGATGTGGACCTGGCAAGGGCGGAGCTTGCTTTGAAAAGAGCTTTGATCCGGGAAAGACTGATTGAGAAATAATGAGGAAGGAAATGAGTGTGCAGGGAAATTGCACACTCATTTCCTTTCAGAGGGGATGACTTCTTTGGAAAGGGATGTCTTTTTTCAGGAGAAGCGCAACGAACTGATGAAGGATCCATGCAGTAACGCCGATGAGCAGACACCATCCGGTAAATAAAAGGAAGCCCTCTCCCTGAGAGAGAGAACGATTTGCAAAGAAAATCCGAAGCATATGGATCAGAACAAAATGGTGGAGCAGGAAAATCTCATAGGAAATCCCGGAGATTTCTGTTACAATGGTTTTCAGAACGGGAAGGGCAAAAGAGTCAATCCAGCATGCCAGAGCCCGCAGTGTCATGAAAACGCCGATGCCGGTTCCTGCCAGGCAGATGACTTGATAATTCCCCGGAAAAAACCGGCGTAATGACTTGTCTCCACTTGAAAATGAAAAAGTAAAATACATAAAAACGCAGTGACCCGGATAAAATCCGGGTAAAACAATCTGCTGGGTTTTACTGAATGCGTCATGAAAATAACCTCGCTTTATTTTGCTCTAAAAAACTGCCGCCGGCTGAAATATCAGTGCGGACGGCAGTATCATATCATCATGTTTTGACAGATTACCGGTTGGCCAGATTGTTATTCTGATACCGGGCGTCGAAAGTTACTTCATCGCCCAGCCACTCCGGTCCTTCGTAATCCAGGGCGGCCTCTTCGCTCGGAAATTCCACTTCCGCCATGATCAGTCCCTCATGAACGTCATGGAATACATCCAGCTCAATGACATACCCATGCTTCTCCGGAATCTTATACCGGGTTTTCTGAATCAAAATTCCGTCAATCTTCGGAAGAAGATGCTCGTAAGCTTTTTTATCCAGAGGGAATTCACATTCTGTCCGGGAAAGCAGTCCCCGGCTTTTAAAGGTCAGGAAATATTGCTTATCCATCCGGCGGATGCGGATGACAGGATCCATACAAAGATACCCCTGCTCAATTTCGTGGTATGGATAGTCCTGTAAATTCTCAGGCGGCTCTGAAACAATAAATTTGCGTTCAATTTCCATTGGAAATCCCTCCGTTTCTTTTTTCTTTATTATAACCAGTGACTGTGTTATAATCAACAAAGATTGTCAAAAAAACAGCAAAGAACAGATAAGGAGCAGTAAATCGTTATGCGTTTGAGAAATGTACCGGGAGCGAAAGAAACTATTATCCAGAGTGATTTTTCGATTCAGGAACCGAAGACATACCGGGGAAAATGGAAGGAAGAGTTCAAAAATGAGAATCCGATCCACATTGAAATTGGAATGGGAAAAGGAAAGTTCATTCTGGAGATGGCAGAGCGGAACCCGGAAATCAATTATATTGGAATTGAAAAGTATTCCAGCGTATTAGTGCGCGCGGTAGAAAAGACAGAAAATTTTGAGGGAGAAAATCTGCGGCTGATCCGGATGGATGCGGAGGAAATCGAGGAAGTGTTCGCGCCGGAGGAGGTAGACCGGATTTATCTCAATTTTTCCGATCCGTGGCCAAAAGACCGGCATGCCAAGAGAAGGCTTACATCTGCCAGATTTCTGGAGAGATACGATCATATTTTAGCTCCGGACGGAAGAATCATGTTTAAGACAGATAACCGGAATCTGTTTGATTTTTCTCTGGAGCAGATTGAAGAGGCCGGATGGATTCTGGAAAACTATACCTATGACCTTCATAACAGCAAATTCAATGAGGGAAATGTTATGACAGAATATGAGGAAAAATTCTCTGCAAAGGGGAATCCGATCTGTCGTCTGACAGCTTATCGTCATGATTTATAAACCAGTTGCATAATATAAACCAAAAGTGATAGAATAAATGATGAAACTTAGAAAGTGTCAGAGAAGTATTCAGTTGTTTCTCTATCAGCATCCCTGCATCAGCCGCTGGATCTGCAGATTCTGCGCATCCATGGAGGAAGCCAGGAGATGTCTGTGCAGAGAAGAATAGGAGTTGTATATGGAATATAAATTTACAAAGGAAAACTTCCAGGAAGAAGTTTTAGACGCCAAACAGCCGGTTCTGGTTGACATGTTTGCCACATGGTGCGGACCATGTAAGATGATGAGTCCGGTCATTGAAGAACTGGCAGAGGAATATGAAGGACAGGTAAAAGTCGGCAAAGTAGATATTGACGCAGACAGTGAACTGGCAGCTCAGTATGGAATCATGTCAGTGCCGACATTCTTGGTATTCAAAGACGGCCAGATTTCAGATAAGATCATCGGAGCTGTGCCGAAAGAAATTTTGAAAGAAGCAATCGATAAAGTGAAATAAAGACGTATGAACATATTAAATGTAGAACACATATCCAAGATTTACGGGGAAAAAGTCATTTTTGATGACGTTTCCCTGGGAATCCATCATGGAGATAAAATCGGGATCATTGGTGTCAATGGAACCGGAAAAAGTACATTATTAAAAATAATCGCAGGTCTGGAGGAACCGGATCAGGGAGAAATCATCTGCGGAAACGGGATCAGAATATCCTATCTGCCTCAGAATCCTGAGTTTTCCGGAAATCCGGCCATTTTGTCCTATGTCATGGAAGGGAAAGCGCATCAGGACTGGCAGACCGAAAGCGAGGCCAAAACAATCCTCACGAAGCTTGGCATTTTTGATTTCGAGGAGAAGACAGAATATTTGTCCGGAGGGCAGAGAAAAAGAGTGGCGCTTGCCAGAACCTTAGTGGATCCGACGGAGATCCTTGTGCTGGATGAGCCGACCAACCATCTGGATCATGATATGGTATCCTGGCTGGAAGAATATCTGGGACAGTTTAAGGGCGTCCTGATCATGGTGACTCATGACCGGTATTTTCTGGACCGGGTGACCAATAAGATTGTGGAAATCGACAAAGGAAAACTGTATGAGTATGATGCCAATTATTCCAGATTTCTGGAGCTGAAAGTTCAGAGAGAAGAGATGGAAATGGCGTCCGAGAGGAAACGTCAGAGTCTTCTGAGAGTTGAGATGGAATGGATGAAGCAGGGCATCAAGGCAAGAGGCACCAGGCAGCGGGCGAGAACCGAGAGATTTGAGGCATTGAAAAACGCAAAAGGGCCGGAGATTCGGCAGAACGTAGAAATCGATTCCGTAAGCAGCAGACTGGGAAAGAAAACCATAGAATTTTCTCATGTGTCAAAAGGATTTAACGGACATAAGCTGATATCTGATTTTTCCTACATTGTCCTGCGGGATGACCGTCTGGGCTTTATCGGACCTAACGGATGCGGGAAATCCACGCTGATGAAAATGCTGACAGGGTCCATGGAGCCGGATGAAGGCGAGATCATCAAGGGAGAAACGATAAAAATCGGATATTTTGCGCAGGAAAACCGCCAGATGGAAGGAGATATCCGGGTTATCGATTATATCAGGGATACGGCAGAGTATATTCAGACTGCCCGGGGACAGGCAAGTGCCTCCCAGATGCTGGAGAGGTTTTTGTTCCCGCCGGAACTTCAGTATACGCCGCTGTGCAAATTATCCGGAGGCGAGAAGAGAAGGCTGTATCTCCTGAAGGTGCTGATGGAAGCGCCGAATGTACTGATTCTGGATGAACCGACCAACGATCTGGATATTGCGACCCTGACGATTCTGGAAGATTATCTGGATTCTTTCCAGGGAATCGTGATTACAGTTTCCCATGACCGCTATTTCCTGGATCGGATCGTAAACCGCATTTTTGCATTTGAAGAAGGCGGAAAACTGCGGCAGTACGAAGGCGGTTATACCGATTATCTGGAAAAGAGCCGGAAGGAAGAAGCGCTGGTGGAAAAGAAAGAGAAAAAACCGGCGAAGAAATTCCAGAAAGAACATCAGAAAAAACTGAAATTTACTTTTAAAGAACAGAAAGAATATGAAACGATTGACGATGAAATCGCTTCATTGGAAGAAAAATTAGAAAAGCTGGATCAGGAAATTATGGAAAATGCCACCAATTCCGGGAAACTGGCAGAGCTGACGGCTCAGAAAGAGGAAACGGAGCAGCAGCTGGAGGGAAAAATGGACCGGTGGGTGTATTTAAACGATCTGGCGGAAAGAATTGAACAGCAGAATAAATAAGAAGTAAACAGGGAGAAGCAGAGAGTATCCGCTTCTCCCTGAAATCTTTCATGTAAATTTACAGATCTTTTTCTGAAATGCTGATTTTTTTCCTGTAAAGCCGGTAATCCACCCAGTTTTCGATCAGGTACTGGACGCAGGCAAAAAACGGAACGCCGAGGAACATGCCCAGGGGTCCGAAATATGCGCCGCCCACGGTGATGGAAAACAAGATCAGCAGAGGCCGCACGCCGGTGGAATCCCCAAGAATCTTAGGTCCGAGGATAAAACCGTCAAACTGCTGGAGCAGAAATACCATAATAACAAAGATCAGAGATTTCATCGGACTGACGATAAAGAGAATGAAAGTTCCCGGTACTGCGCCGATAAAAGGTCCGAAATAAGGAATCATATTGGTGATTCCCACAATGACACTGATCAGTACGGCATATGGAAGCCGCAGAATTGTCATCAGGATAAAACACAAGATGCCGATGATCAGAGAATCTATGGATTTTCCAATGATGAAGCTGGAAAATATCTTGTGGCAGTCTTTGCATTTCCGCAGAATAGAGTAGGAAATTTTTTCTGAAAAGACTGCAAGAACTATTTTCTTGAGGAACATCACGATGATCTTCTTATCAACGGTCATGTAAACAGAAGTAACGAGAGCAATTACAAGGTTGTACATCCATTTTGCCAGAGACAATGTAAAATTATAGAACCATGGAATCAGACCGGATAAAAATTCATTGGAAACAGACATGATCTTCGGCAGGACATTGGTCTCAATGGAAGAGACTGCTTCCTTTGGAAGAAAGCCCGTGTTTGAATTCAGATATTTATCAGACAGCTGCCGGAGTGCTTCAACGATCCCCGGAATTTGAAGAGAAAGTTCCTGAAGACTTTCTGCAAGCTGCGGGATGACAAAAACAAGACAGACTGCAACGCCGCCGAGAAACAGAATATAACTGAACAGAATGGAAATTCCCCGGCACAGTCTCGGGTGTGTATCCGGAATCAGCTTTGCAAACAGATTCCGCTGAAAAAAATCAACGACAGGACTGATGATATAAGCAATCAGGAAGCCGAGAAAAAATGGGAATAAAATATCCCAGAGTTCTGTAATCAGTTCCTTTGTGCCGGACCACTGGGTCACAAAGCGGTAGATGATGCATCCGATCAAAATGACGCCAATGGCGTAAATGCTGATTGTAAAATACTTTTTATTTGATTCGAATTTATGATTTCCGCCCATAGCAAACTCCTTTACTGGTGATACCTTTATTATAGAAGGAACCGGATCAATTCACAAGGCAAAACAAAAAAATAAAAAAAATGAAATTTATGCTTGCATTCCAGGGAGCAATCGTATATAATAAATCTTGCGTCAGAGATAGGACGTCGGAAAATGAATAAAATATGCGTGATTAGCTCAGCTGGCAGAGCACCTGACTCTTAATCAGGGTGTCGAGGGTTCGAACCCCTCATCGCGTACTGAAGATGCTGTTTTTGGCGGAAGCCGGGGATGGCATTTTTTTCTTGTATTTTTTATGGATTTCAGAAAGGCGGCTTATGATTATCAATACCGGAAGCCGGACCGATATACCGGCATTTTTCAGCAGTTGGTTTTACAATCGAATCAGAGAGGGATATGTCCTGGTAAGGAATCCCTATTATCCGGAGCAGATCCTCAGATACCGTCTGGATCCGGACGTGGTGGACTGCCTGTGTTTCTGTACCAAGAATCCGGAGCCGATGCTTGAAAGAATCGGAGAGCTGGACGAGTTCCGGCAGCTGTGGTATGTAACGATCACTCCTTACGGGAAGGATATAGAGCCGTATGTTCCGCACTGCCGGGATGTGATCCGGTCACTGCAGAAGCTGTCACAGGCTGTCGGCAAAGAAAAGGTCATATGGAGATATGATCCTGTTTTCATAACAGAGAAATATGATTTGAAATTTCATTTGAAGATGTTTCGAGAAATGGCGGAGATGTTAAGCGGGTTCACCAGCCGGTGTGTGATCAGTTTTATTGATCTGTATGAAAAAACCAGGCGGAATTTTCCGCAGGCCGGAAGGGTGCAGGAAAAAGAACGTCTGGAAATCGGAGCTTCCTTTGCGGAGACCGGGGAGAAGACAGGAATCCGCATTATGACATGCTGTGAGGGCAGTGAGCTGGAACTTTACGGAGTGGACTGCGGCGGATGTATGACGCAGGAAGTCATAGAAAAAGCAATCGGAGTGAATCTTCAGGTGCCTGCCAGAAGCAGAAATATACGGGAAGGATGCAGCTGCCTGCTGGGCGCGGATATCGGAGCCTACAATACCTGCAGCCATGGATGTCTGTACTGTTATGCCAATTATGACAGGGAATCAGTGGAATATAACAGGAAACAGCATGACAGTGAATCTCCGCTTCTGATCGGACATCTGAATCCGGGAGAAGTCGTAAAGGAAGCACGTCAGGAATCTTATATCGATTATCAGCTGAGACTGTTTTAAGGAAAGGAAGGAAGTATGGCGGAAAAAATAGCGCTGGCGCAGACCACATCATCAGGAAAATGGAGAGAAAATCTGGAAAAAGCACGGGAATATGCCCGGGAAGCCGCGGCGTGTCAGAGCCGGCTGCTGATATTTCCGGAATACTTTATGACCTATTACCCATTGAAAGACGAAGACTTCCGGCAGCAGGGACAGAATCTGGACGGGAAATTTGTCCGGGAGATGGGAAAAATCGCCAGAGATACAGGACTTTGGATGATTTTCGGCGTCAATGAAAAAGGAACGGAGAGAAATTACAATACCATGGCAGTATTGAATGAAAAGGGAAATCTGGCAGGATATTACCGGAAAACCCATTTATTTGATGCCTATCGGTGGAAAGAATCGGAAGATACCATGCCGGGAGATGAAATCTTTGAACCGGTGGAGACTCCTGCAGGGAAAATAGGTCTGGGAACCTGCTATGATTTGAGATTTCCGGAACTGGCAAGAATGGAAGCGCTGAAAGGAGCGCAGATTCTTTTTTATCCGTCCGCCTGGGTGAAAGGTGAAAATAAGTTCATGCAGTGGGAGACACTGCTGCGGGCGAGGGCCATTGAAAATGAACTTTATGTATTTGGATGCTGTCACTACAGCAAAGAACATTATATGGGGAAAAGTCTGGGCTTCGATCCTTCCGGCAATCTGATATTAAACGGCGGGGAGAGAGAAGAGCTGCTGACAGGAAAAATTCATCTGGAAGAAATCGAAAAAATCCGTCGGGCAAATCCTGTATTTTTAAATCGCAGAACGGATCTGTACCGGATTTGAGCAGGATAACCTGGCGGACGCAGTTAAAATCAGACAAATAAAAAGAAAATGATCGGAACCAGCAGAGACGGGAGCATATTCAGGGTTTTCATATCCTTCATGTTCAGAATCGACAGACCAGATGCCGCGATCAGAAAGCCGCCGATGATGGTGATTTCTGTCATAAGAGGTCCGGTCAGGAATGTCTGCAGGAAAGATGCGCCCAGATAAATACTTCCCTGCCAGCAGAATAAAACAGGAGCGGCGCAGGCCATTCCGATTCCGTAAGTAGAGGCAAGGACTGTGGATGTCACGAAGTCCAGAGTCGCGTTGGTAAACAGATAGGTGTTGTCTCCGTACAGGGCGCTTTGTATGGGACCGAGAATGGACAGGCTTCCGATGCAGAACAGAAGGATTCCGGTGGATAATCCTTTGGCAAGTTCTGATTTTCCAAAACGTCCCATCAGTCCCTGAAATTTTCCGTCAAGATTGAGAATCGTACCTGTCAGGCTTCCAATGGCCAGGCTGGCGATAAACAGCACCGGATATCTGCTCTCCGGCATATTAGAAGTGATGGAATTGATTCCCAGCCCCAGGGCAGCCAGCCCCATGGCGTTATACAGACAGTTCTGGTATTTTTCTTTGATTCCCCGGCGCAGAACACTGCCCAGAATGCTGCCGGCCAGGATGGTTCCGGTGTTTACAAAGGTTCCAAGCATCATAATGATATATCTCCTCATCTTTTTGATTTCCTGTCAAGTATATCATAAAACAGACAGGAAAGAATGACCGGAGGGATGAAAATTTAACAGAAAGCGGAAAATGTACAGTGCATTTTGCCCGAAATCCTGTTACAATAGAGAAAAGGAGAGAGGTGGAATCTATGAAAACAGTGGAAGAAAGTAAGTATGCAAGAGAAGCAGGACGGCTGTTCATGGAAGGATACAACTGTGCCCAGTCTGTTTTTCTGGCGTTTTGTGAGTATTACGATATGGATTTTGAAACCGCGGCAAGGATCAGTTCCTCGTTTGGAGGCGGCATGGGACGGCTGCGGGAAGTATGCGGCTCCGTCAGCGGCATGTTCATGGCGGCCGGATACATTTACGGTTATGCGTCTCCAAAAGATTATGAGGCGAAAAAAGAGCATTATGCCAGAATCCAGGAACTGGCGGAAGAATTCCGGAAAAGAAACGGATCGATTGTATGCCGGGAACTGCTGGGGCTTACGAAGAAGAAGGACGATCCGGCGCCGTCCCGCAGGACGGAGGAATATTATAAGAAAAGGCCGTGCCGCCAGCTGATCGAGATGTCAGCGGGAATCTTTCATGAATATTTGGAGAAAAATCCGCCGAAATAACAAATATACATCTTGACTTTAAATCTTACATATGTAATATTATAAAAAAGGGGAATTGTCAATAAGGAAGAAGGGAAGGGAAATTGATATGACCAGAGTAAAGAAACTGCTTGCTGTCATTGCTGCGATTCTGGCAGCAGCCGGAGCATTTTTGTTTTATCAGAATAATGTTTCCAGCAATCCGGGAGGACGTCTGATTCGATACATGGAATTGCTGAATGAAGGGGAATATGGGGAAATGTATGATATGCTGGATCAGAACAGCCAGAAAAGCATCTCCAGGGAGGACTTTGTCCAGAGAAATAAGAACATTTACGAAGGAATTTCCATGAAGGATCTGGAAGTGGAAGTCACCACGAAGAAACGGGAAGAGAACGTCGGGTATAAGGTAACCATGGATACCGGCGCCGGCAGGATCAGCTTCAGCACACAGACGAAATTTGTGAAGGAAAACGGATCTTATCAGATGAGCTGGGATGATTCGGTGATTTTCCCGGATCTGACATCAGAAGATAAGGTGCGGGTGGAAACACTCTATGGACAGCGGGGAAAGATTACAGACAAAGATGGGAATATCCTCGCCGGACAGGGGGAGATTGACTCCATCGGCATCGTGCCGGGAAAGATGGATAACAGTACTGTGAAGAAAACAGCCGCCATTCTTGGAATCGATGAGAAGGATATCCGGGATAAACTGGATCAGAACTGGGTGCAGGATGAAAGTTTCGTACCGATCCAGAAAAGACGGGGATATCCTCAGAGTCTGCTGTCAGTGCCGGGAGTCATGGTAACAAAGACCACAGAGAGAGTATATCCTCTGGGAGAGGCCGCGGCTCATCTGATCGGGTATGTACAGAATGGCGAAGGAAAAACCGGGCTGGAAAAACTGTACGACAGCACCTTAAGAGGAAAAAACGGAGAGATGATCACGATACAGGATTCTGATGGCAATATCAAGAAGAAACTGGCTGTCAGGGCAGAAGAAGACGGGGAGAATATTCAGACAACCCTGGACCCTGAGCTGCAGGAAGCTTTATACCGTCAGTTTAAGGATGACAAGAGCGCCCACGCGGCGATGAATCCGAAAACGGGAGAAATCCTGGCGCTGGTAAGTACGCCGTCCTATGATAATGAGGTATTTGCCTGGGGCTTAAGTCAGGAAGAATGGAATGCTCTTTCCGAAGATCCGGATCATCCGATGCAGAACCGGTGGAAGGCGTCCTGGTGTCCGGGTTCTTCTATGAAACCGATCATCGGAGCCATCGGCCTGACGGAAAAGAAATTTACTGCCGATGAGGATTTTGGAGATACCGGCACCAGCTGGCAGAAGGATAAGAGCTGGGGAAAGTATTATGTGACAACGCTCCACGATTATAAGAATCATAATCTGCCCAACGCGATGATTAATTCCGATAACATTTACTTTGCGAAAGCAGCGCTGAAAATCGGGAAGAATACAATGGAAGAGCAGCTGAAGCGGCTGGGATTCGGAGAAAAAATGCCGTTTGAATTCGGTCTGACAGAATCATCTTACGGCGGAGAAGACGGCCTTGGAACGGAAATCCAGCTGGCTGACAGCGGATACGGGCAGGGCAGGATGCTGATGAATCCGGTGCATATGCTGTCTGTATATTCAGCCTTTTCCAACCATGGAAATATGCTGCAGCCGAGACTCATAAAAGCGAAGGATTCCGATACAAAAGTATGGAAATCAAAAGTATTTTCCCAGGAAGCAGTGAAGGAAATCAAACATTCCATGGAACTGGTGGTGGAAGATTCCAGTGGAACCGGACATGCAGTAAAGATTTCACACCTTAACATTTCCGGGAAAACAGGAACCGCGGAGATCAAAGACTCCAAAGATGATACTTCGGGAACGGAACTGGGATGGTTTGTTACCTTTACAGGAAAGAATGGAGAAGATGAAACGGTGGAGATGATTTCCATGGTAGAAAATGTGAAAAATCGAGGAGGAAGCGGATATGTGGTCCGAAAGACGAGGAACGTTCTGGAAACATACATGCAGAATTAGAATTATAGGCATGATGATGGCGGTCTCCTGTGCTTTTCTGGCAGGATGCGGTGAGAATGACCGGGAAGAGCAGACGACTGGGCAGCAGGAAGAACAGGAAGGGGAGACATGGAAGCCTATGACAGTTTCTGATACGGAAAAGAAAGAAGCGGAAACGTCAGTGAAGGAAGCGGCCGAAGCCTATCAGGGAATTTACCCCTATAAAGAAAATGGGAAGGCCATAAGCGAAAAGGACCGGAAACAGGTGATCAAAGCCATGGGAGAGAAGCAGATCGCGGCAGTCGACGCGGATGGAACGTCTGCCATGGAAAACAGCCGGAAGGCGGAAAATTTCTATGAGGCATGGGAACAGGGAAAGACATCGGATGTTACGATCATAAGAGTCAGCCCGTCCGGGGGATTCAGTTCCATACGGCTTCAAAGTGAGAATGGGGCAGTGACCGGGATTCTGGCGACGGCTGTCTGGGACTCAGATGGATCCGTATCTGTAAGTGAACTGGTGAAATACAAAGTAAAACGGCTTGAGATGACGGAAGATAACAAACTGATATGCGAATTCTATCTGTCAGATCAGGCGGAACTGCAAAGTGACGGAACGATGGAATTCCAATTATAAAATATGAAAATGATGAGAACCATTGCTCTGTGGGGAAAACCTGCGGAGTAATGGTTCTTTTTTTAAATTCTAAAAATAAGTTTATAAATTGTTCATCTGTGCTTTATTGACTTTTCACGGGGCAGGGAGTATGCTCTTGAATACAGAATTGATAACAGTGTTAACTATTTAAAGGAAGTAAGGCGATGGAACAAAAAGCAATGGAAGATGATCTGATCCGTTTGTTCCGAAAGATGATAAAAATCGATTTTTCCGCGTATCTCCAGGGGATTTCCAGAGAAGAATTTTATATGATGGGAACCATTGAAGAATATTTCGAACGGGAGAAAGACGCGGAAGGGATGAATGTATCAGCAATCGCAAAGGCACTGGACGTATCTTCACCGGCAGTATCCAGAATGCTGCGGGGGATGGAGCAAAAAGGTTATATCATGAAGCAGGTAAGCAGCCAGAACAGGAGAAATACACTGGTAAGACTTACCGGGAAAGGAGTTCAGGCGTACGAGCGGGCGAGAAAAGAATTGGACCGCCTGCTGTTGAAAGTGATGGATTATATGGGGCAGAGAGATATGGAAGAATTTATAAGACTCTGGAACAAACTGGCCGGAGGGTTTATCGAGGAATACCGGCTCTGCAAGGCTGCGATACATACCAAAGGAGATGGTCACAATGAGAGACAAATTTAATCAATTTATGCAGGGAAGATATGGATACGATGATCTGAACCGCTTTTTATCAAAAATATTTTTTGCGGCGCTGATTTTATCGATCATCGGAACTTTCGCAGGAGGATGGATTCCGGGAATCGGCGTGGCAGCCAGAGTTTTATACTGGATTGCGCTGATCTGTCTGGCTTACTGTTATTTTCGGATGTTTTCCAGAAATATTTATAAGAGATCCGAGGAAAACAACCGTTTCCTTCAGAGGACAGAAGGCGTCCGGAGTTTTTTCAGAAATAAGAAAAACATCATGGAACAAAGACGATATTATCACATTTATACATGCCCGGGATGCAGACAGAAAATACGAATTCCAAAAGGAAAAGGAAAGATTGAAGTACGCTGTCCGAAATGTGGGAAAACATTCATAAAAAGGAGTTAAGATGTTCGGGTATATTATTGTCAATAAACCAGAAATGAAATTTAAAGAGTTTGACGTCTACCATGGATATTATTGCGGATTATGCCGGAAACTAAAAGAGCATTACGGCAGATTCGGGCAGATGACTTTGTCATATGATATGACATTTGTTATTATGCTGTTAACAAGCCTTTATGAACCGGAAACGGAAAAAGGAGAGACCAAATGCATTGCCCACCCGCTGCAGCAGCATCCAACGCGGATTAATGAAATCACAGACTATGCGGCGCATATGAATGTGCTGCTGACATATTATAAATGTCAGGATGACTGGAAGGATGAAAAAAAGCGCAAACAGCTTCTGATGGCAAGAGTGCTTTATAAGAAGTGCGGCTTTTCAAAGAATTTTTACCGGGAAAAATGGAAGAAAATCGAAAAGCTCCTTCGGAAATTGTCCGAGGAAGAGAAAAGAAACAATCTGGATCTGGATTATATGTCAGGAATGTTCGGACAGATTATGGCGGAAATCGTGTTGTATCAGAAAGACGAGTGGGAAGAGCTTCTGGGAAGATGCGGTTTCTATCTTGGTAAATTCGTTTACCTGATGGATGCCTATGAAGATATAGAGGATGACCTGAAAAAAGGAACTTACAATCCATTCCGGGAAATGTACAAAGAGCCGGATTTCGATGATCAGTGTCACGGAATTCTGACGATGATGATGGCAGAATGCTCCAAAGCATTTGAGCAGCTGCCGCTGATCGATCATATCGAAATTCTGAGAAATATTTTGTATTCCGGAGTCTGGTACCGGTATGAGCAGGTCAGAAGCAAACGAGAAGAGAAAAAGGGAGAAAAACATGGCTGATCCATATGAAATTCTCGGAGTATCGAGGGATGCTTCGGAAGAAGAGATAAAAAAAGCATATAAGAAATTGAGCCGGAAATATCATCCGGATGCCAATCTGGACAATCCAAAGGCGGCTGAAGAAAAATTCAAACAGATTCAGCAGGCTTATCAGCAGGTGATGAAGGAAAAGACAGAAGGGTACAGTCAGAGCGGCTATGGAGGCGGAGCTCAGGGGAATCCTTACGGCAGTCAGGGAAATCCGTATGGAAATCAGGGAAATCCTTATGGCAGCCAGGGAAATCCGTTTGAAGATATATTTGGAGACTTCGGCGGTTTCGGCGGTTTTGGCGGTTTTGGAGGATATGGTTATGGCGGCCAGCAGCAGAATACCAGTACAGGTTATGAGAAAGACAATCATCTGCGGGCTGCGGGAAATTATGTAAGAAATGGATATTACCAGGAGGCAAGAACAGTTCTGGACGGAATGGAAGCGGAAAGACGAAATGCCAGATGGTATTATTACAGCGCCTGCGCCAGCGCGGGGCTGGGGAATAATGTAACAGCTATGGAACATGCCAGGCGGGCAGCGTCCATGGAACCTGATAACATGGAATACCGCGCTCTCGTGAACCAGCTGGAAGGCAACGGAAACTGGTATCAGCAGAGACAGCGGAATTACGAAAGTCCGTATGCTTCCGGCGGAGATTTTTGCATGAAGATGTGTATGCTGAGTTTTGCATGTAATATATGCTGTGGCGGCAGCGGATTCTGCTGCGGAAGCCCTTACGGCATATAGCAGGAAGACTGGCTTGAATGGAGGAAGAATAAAATGAGCAAGATTATAGGTATCGATTTAGGAACAACCAATTCCTGTGTGGCGGTCTTAGAAGGAGGAAAACCGGTTGTGATTCCCAACGGAGAAGGTCAGAGGACGACACCGTCCATCGTAGCGTTTTCCAAAAATGGGGAGAGACTGGTGGGAGACCCGGCAAAACGCCAGGCAGTCACCAATGTGGATCGAACAGTGGCCTCTGTAAAACGTCAGATGGGAACCGATCGGAGAGTAAAAATCGATGGGAAAAAATACAGTCCTCAGGAGATTTCCGCAATGATTCTGCAGAAATTAAAGAAGGATGCGGAAGAATATCTGGGTGAGTCCGTGGAGCAGGCTGTTATTACCGTTCCGGCATATTTCAGTGATGCCCAGCGGCAGGCTACCAAAGATGCAGGAAAGATTGCCGGGCTTAAGGTAGAGCGGATCATCAACGAACCGACGGCTGCCGCTCTGGCCTATGGTCTGGACAAATCCCAGTCTCAGAAGATCATGGTATATGATCTGGGTGGAGGGACATTTGATGTCTCTGTCATTGAGATCGGAGACGGTGTTGTAGAAGTACTGGCAACTGCGGGAGACAATCATTTGGGCGGCGATGATTTCGACGCCAGAGTTGTAGAGTATCTACTGAAGGAATTCCGGAAGCAGGAAGGAATCGACCTGTCCAAAGACCGCACGGCGGTGCAGAGAATCATGGAAGAAGCAGAAAAGGCAAAGAAAGAGCTTTCTTCTGCTATGACAGTACAGATCAATCTGCCTTTTATCACCACAGACAGCAGCGGTCCGAAGCATATGGATCTTACGCTGACCAGAGCAAAATTCCAGGAGCTGACATATGATTTGGTGGACCGGACGTCAGGACCGGTCAATCAGGCACTGTCTGATGCTGGAATCAGCGCTTCTCAACTGAATATGGTTCTTCTGGTAGGAGGCTCCACCAGAATGCCGGCGGTCAGTGAGAAAGTAAAACAGCTGACAGGAAAAGAACCGAGCAAGAATATGAATCCGGATGAATGCGTGGCTCTGGGAGCAGCCATTCAGGGTGGAAAGATGGCAGGAGAAGCCGGACTGAATGAGATTCTTCTGATGGATGTCACACCGCTGTCTCTGTCCATTGAGACGGCAGGAGGAGTGGCCACCAGACTGATCGAGCGGAATACCACCATTCCTACCAGATACAGCCAGGTGTTTACAACTGCGGCGAATTTCCAGACCGCTGTGGATATCAAGGTCCTTCAGGGAGAACGTGCCATGGCAAAGGACAACAAGCTGATTGGAAATTTTCGGCTCAAGGGTATCAAACGCGCCATGAGAGGTGTGCCTCAGATTGAAGTTACCTTTGATATTGACGTAAATGGTATTCTGAATGTGTCTGCGAAAGATCTGGGAACCGGAAAAGAGCAGTCCATCACGATCACGGCAAGCTCCAATCTGTCCGATGAGGAAATCGACCGGGCGATGGAAGAAGCCAGGGCTTATGAAAGCCAGGATCAGGAGAAAAAGGAAGCCATCGATATTTACAACGAGGCGGAGCGCAGCATATACAAGGGCCAGCAGTATCTCACAGAAAAGAAAAAAGAACTGTCCAGAGAAGAAAAGGCGAATATCAAGGCTGCGATCAAAGAACTTCAGAAAACTATGAAGAAAGTAAAGCCGAAAAATATCACAGAAGAGGACGGCCGGAGGATCAAAGAAGCAAAAGATGCTCTGGATCAGATCATCTGGTAAAAAAATCCGGCATGGTTTTCGGATAAAAAACAAAAAATTGAAGAAAATAAAAAACAAGGCGGGAAGATAAGTGAAAAATCTTCTCGTCTTTTTGTATGGACATTTTCCGTAATTCAGCGTATGATACATATTAGTTAGTTAAGACTAACCTAAAAGGAGGAACCAGATGAGGTATCAGGAAGAATTAAGCCGGGTAAAGTGGAAAAAGAATATGCAGATGCAGATCGCAATGCACTGCGGTCCTGTGTTTGCGGGGATCAAACCATCCAACACAGTGACTCTGGATTTTCATGATTCCCGAAAACTTATGGAAACATTTCGCGGGAGTGATATTAAATGTGCTCTGATCTACGGGGGAACACGGAAATGTCTGTGGCTTCTGTACAGAGAGCAGGATGTACAGGAATATTTACTGCAGCCGCGGCACAGGAAATTCTTAAGGGACTGCGGATATTCATCCTTTCAGTTAAAAGACATTCTTCATGCGCTCAGGGAACGCTATCATTTATACAAAACGAAACAGCAGGAGTTCCCCCACGAGCTTGGCCTGATTCTCGGATACCCGCTGTGTGATGTGCTGGGATTCATCGAGTATCAGGGACAGAATTACCTGTACTCAGGATACTGGAAAGTTTATAAAAACCCGGCAGAGACGAAACGGCTGTTTGATCTCTATGATCATATCCGCTACTACATGGTAAAACAGGTAGAATACGGGAAATCCCTGGAACAGCTGCTGGAGTCCTGCGGCGGACATCAGGTTCAGAACTATGCGTAAAAAAAGAGGTTCATATAAGGAGGATAAGAGATGGACGAAATCATGGTTGTTTATTGGACAGGAACAGGAAATACACAGACAATGGCGGAATATGTAGGAGAAGGAATCCGCGAAGGGGGAAAGACTCCGAAAGTCGTTCCTGTAGAAGAAATCAGCGCTTCCGATCTGAAAGACGCGCCGGTCTTCGCTCTTGGCTGCCCGTCCATGGGAGTTGAGACACTGGAAGAGTCTGTGATGGAACCTTTCGTTGAGGAAGTGACAGCCTTTGCCTCAGGAAAGAAAATCGGTCTGTTCGGCTCTTACGGATGGGGCGATGGCGAATGGATGAGAAACTGGGTGGATCAGATGACAGAAGCGGGAGCCGAAGTATATGGCGGAGAAGACGCCATCTGCCAGGAAGCTCCGGATGAGGATGCCCAGGACGAACTGAAAGAACTTGGAAAAGAATTAGCAGCTTTGTAGGAAAAAGAGAGGCTTCCGACCGTAAAGATATCTTTCCGGAAGGGAGCCTTGGTTTTTCAGACACAATGACATCATATTCCGGCGGCAGCATTGGATTTGCAGGAGAAAGGAAGGTTATTATGAGCGTAGTGATCATCGGAGGGCATGACCGCATGGTGTGCCAGTACAGACAGATTTGCAAACAGCATAAATGTAAGGTAAAAATATTCACCCAGATGCCTTCGGCACTGAATAAAAAGATCGGAACACCGGACCTGGTCGTATTATTTACAAACACAGTATCACACAAAATGGTCAAATGCGCTGTGGCCGAAGCAAAAAATAAGAACATTGAAATTGTGCGCAGCCATACCAGCAGTCAGGCCGCGTTAAGGGAAATTTTAGAAGAAAAAAGCAGATAATAGTTGACAATAAAACATAAATCTGATAATCTACGATTGTAGTTAGATTGCGCTAACTTAGAACAAACTAACTGCGAAAAAACGTGGATTTATCAATAATTACAGAAAAAAATACAAAAAAGTTCTTGACGGCTAACTGTAGTTAGCGTATACTAACGGATTGGAAAGGACGATAGTATTTAAAAAACGAAAAGAGGAATAATATGATGCCTTTGATTATGGCAAATACCGGAGAAACAAATATCATCCGCAAAGTGGGCGGAAGCGAAGAAACCAGGAGATTTTTAGAGAACCTGGGTTTTGTCGCAGGGACTGAAATTGAAGTTTTATCAGCGATCGGAGGGAACGTGATCGTGAACATCAAGGATTCCCGCGTTGCGATTAATAAGGATATGGCACGGCATATTATGGTATAGCGCCGGTTGTATTATATAGATCATTGTGAAAAGAAAGGAGACATGACAATGACGCTGGGAGAAGCAGAGGTTGGAAGCACTGTCGTTGTATCAAAAATCGACGGCGACGGAGCTTACAAGCGCAGAATTATGGATATGGGAATTACAAAAGGCAGTGAGCTTTACATCAGAAAGGTAGCGCCGCTGGGAGATCCGGTAGAAATCACGGTGCGCGGATACGAGCTTTCTGTGAGAAAAAATGATGCTCAGTGCGTAGAAGTAAAAGTGGTAAATTAATCTTATTTTTAGTGCAAAGTCAGAAGCTTAACTTGAAAGGGAGGGAAAATAATGGCAATTAATATTGCACTTGCAGGTAACCCGAACTGCGGTAAAACAACAATGTTTAACGCGCTGACCGGAGCAAACCAGTATGTGGGAAACTGGCCGGGCGTTACAGTCGAGAAAAAAGAAGGAAAACTGAAAGGAAAGAGAAAAAACGAGGATATTACGATCACCGACCTTCCGGGAATTTATTCTCTTTCACCATATACACTGGAAGAGGTTGTCAGCCGTGATTTTCTGCTGAACGAAAATCCGGACGTTATCATCGACCTGGTAGACGCGACAAACATCGAGAGAAACTTATATCTGACAACTCAGCTGATCGAAACCGGTATTCCGGTTGTGATCGCGCTCAATATGGCGGATCTGATCGAGAAAAGAGGCATTCGGATTGACACAGAGCGTTTATCCATGCTGCTCAACTGTCCGATCATTGAGACATCTGCACTGAAACAGACCGGATTGGATGAATTGATTGATGAGGCAGTCCGCGTGGCAAACAAGAAAACGGTAGATCTTCCGAAAGAGATTTTCTCCAAAGAGCTGGAAACAGCCATTGAAGACGTGAAGAAAGTTCTTCCTGGATCTGTGACAGAAGATAAGAGAAGATGGTATGCTGTAAAATTCCTTGAAAATGACAGCAAGGTAACAGAAACCATGCAGCTTTCCGCATCCGGAAAATCCGTTGTGGAAACAGACCGAAAGAAAATAGAAGAAGCACACGATGACGATATGGAAAGTATTGTAACAGACCAGCGTTATCAGTTTATTCAGAAAATTGTAAAAACAGCAGTGAAGAAAGGAAAAGATAAACTTACGGTATCTGATAAGATTGACCGTATCGTGACCAACCGTATTCTCGGTATTCCTATTTTCATTGCGGTAATGTTCGTGGTATACTACATATCAGTAACGACAATCGGAACATTCGTAACAGACTGGACCAATGATGTCTTCGTTGTTGCGATCCAGGATGCAGTTTCCGGATTCCTTGGAACCATTGGCGCCGGAGATCTGGTAACCAGCCTTGTGGTAGACGGTATTATCGGCGGTGTCGGAGCCGTTCTTGGTTTCGTTCCGCAGATGGCAATTCTGTTCCTGTTCCTGTCTCTTTTGGAAGACTGCGGATATATGGTTCGTATCGCCTTCGTCATGGACCGTGTGTTCCGCCATTTCGGATTATCAGGAAAGAGTTTCATTCCTCTTCTGATCTCTTCCGGATGCGGAATTCCTGGAATCATGGCGTCCAAGACTATTGAACAGGACAATGACAGACGATTAACAATTATGACAGCGACCTTTATCCCTTGCGGCGCAAAACTTCCGGTTATCGCGCTGATGGGAGGAGTTATGGCAAGCTATGCGACAGGAAGCTACGAAGCAGGCGGAATCATTGCTCCGGCCATGTATTTCATGGGAATTGTAGCAGTATTAGTATCAGCCATTATCCTGAAAAAGACAAAACCGTTCTCAGGAAAACCGGCTCCGTTTGTTATGGAACTTCCACAGTACCATATTCCGTCCGCTAAGACAGTATTGCTTCATGTATGGGAGAGACTGAAAGGATTTATTATCAAAGCCGGAACGATTCTGTTCCTTGCATGTGTTGTTATGTGGTTCCTGGGCGGATTCGGATTCGACGGAGGAAGCTTCGGAATGGTAGAAGACAGTGCAGACAGCCTTCTGGCTATGATCGGCGGCGTGATCGCTCCTTTATTTGCACCGCTTGGATTCGGCGAGTGGCAGCCGGTGGCAGCATCCCTTTCCGGATTTACGGCAAAGGAAGCAATCGTTTCCACAATGGGTGTACTTGCAAATGTAGGTGCGGATGACGTTGAAAATGCTATTACAGTAGGTCAGGCAGTGCAGGGATGGTTCCCAAGTGCTCTGGCAGCATTCACATTCCTTGTATTCAACCTGCTGGATTCCCCTTGCCTTGCGGCAATCGCGACAATGGCGCAGCAGATGCAGTCCAGAAAATGGTTCTGGTTTGCAATCTTATTCCAGAATATCTTTGCATACGTTGTGTGCCTGTGCATTTATCAGATCGGATCATTCGTAATGGGAGGAGCGTTCGGAATCGGAACCGCAGTCGGAATTATCTTCGCGGTGATCTTACTCTTCCTGTTATTCAGACCGGATCCGTATAAAAATCAAAAAGTTTATTCTAAGAGGTCTGTTCAGTCAGTATAAAAATAAAAGGAAGAAGCTGGATGCGCAAACCTGCATCCGGCTTTTCTGCCTGCAGAAAGGAGAACTATCAAAATGGCAGATATTATCATATTAATCTTGGTTTTAGGATATTGTGCTTATATTATCTGGAACAGACATAAGAAATCCAAAAGCGGTTCAGGATGTCAGAGCTGTGCAGGAGGCTGCGCCGGCTGTTCAGGCTGCAGCGGATTTACAGTCGGTGAAGAGAAGAAGTAAGCGGGGAGGCAGGATATATGGGAGATTCCACAGGATCAATGTTCTACATGTTTGCCATTTTTATCGGTATTTATATTGTAGGAATGCTGCTTTATCAGGGATATCAGATGATCAAGAAGTGGCGCAGGAACCGCCGCTCGAGAAACAGAGAATAAGGAAGGAGTGCTTCAAATGGTAGATACGATCATTGTCATAATCGTCGTTCTGCTTATGGTATTGGCCGCGAAGCAGGCAGTAAAACATTTTCGTGGAGAAGGTTCATGCTGCGGCGGAGGCTCCGGGGCATCCAAAGTGAAGATAAAAGAAAAGCAGTTGTCTGGTCCGGTCATCGGCAAGAAGACAATGGCGATAGAAGGAATGCATTGTGAACATTGTGTACAGAATGTCATGGGTGCGCTCAACAGCATTCAGGGAGTATCCGCGAAGGTCTTTCTGGATGAAAATAAGGCAGTCGTTTCCTATGAAACAGAAGTCAGTGAGAACACCTTAAGAAATGCAGTAGAAAACGCCGGATATAAGGTACGTTCTATCATATAACAAAATAATGCTGCAGATCCGTTCCGTTATGGATGGATTCTGCAGCATTATTGTTGTCTCATGGAAAATAATTACGGACTGTGGTCAGACATTTATTTGTTCTTCTTTGATTCCAGATGATGCTTAATGGCATCAAAACTTTCAGGACTGATCACATGTTCCATACGGCAGGCATCTTCCGTTGCAGTCTCCGGATCTACGCCCAGATCGATCAGCATCTGGGATAAGACTGTATGCCGTTCATAGATCGTCTCCGCAATCCTGCGCCCGGATTCTGTGAGGGCAATATGTCCGTCTGTGTCCATAACGATCAACCCTTTTTGTCTTAAATTCTTCATCGCAACACTGACGCTGGGTTTAGAAAAATTCAATTTATGGACAATGTCAATGGAACGGACTGTATTTTGCGCCTGCCCCAGAATCAAAATCGTTTCCAGGTAATTTTCAGCAGACTCTTGTACCTTCAAAAAACTTCCTCCTTACATCAGTGTCTTAAAACAATAAACAAGTTTGCTCTTGATTATAGCATAGAAGAAAAAAACTGTAAAGCAGAGGCAGGAAAGGGGTCTGAAGAGGGTTCTTACAGAAAAAAGACTGTATGAAAAGAGAAATGCGGAAAAGGGGTTGACAAATAGGTTAGACGATGCTAACCTATAAATGAATTAGGAGTGACTAACCAATTCCTCAATATAGTAAATAATCAATAAAAACAAGGTCGGATGGATGAGGCACATCAGTGCTTTATCCATCGGACTGCGTGACAGAAATCAAAGGGTGATATGAGTATGTGTCAACAGGATATAGAAAAAGTATTACAGCAAAATGGAAAAAGAATTACCAAACAGAGAAAGATTCTGCTGGATGTTATATTAAATGGTCAGTGGGAATGCTGCAAAGAGATTTATTATGAAGCAGTGAAGAGAGATCCTACCATTGGAATGGCCACCGTCTATCGGATGATGGCCACACTGGAAGAAATCGGAGTCCTGGAGCGGAGAAGTGTATTCCGCATGAAGGATGATGTGGAACAGCGCTGTTAGGGAAAGACGTCTTTTATAACAGAATATTAAAAAAATTAAGAAAGTATTTGGTTTCTTTCAATGAAATCAAATACTTTTTCTGTTATGATAGAGAAACAGAAGGAAGAAGGGAGGTAACGGGGTGAAGAAAAAGCTGTTGAGTTTTCTTCTGATGATTTGTACTGCGGTGTTTGTCTTCTGCGGATGGCAGCTTTATCGGTACTATCATGCTTACCGCCAGGCGGAGCAGGAATATGAAGAAGTAAAGGAAGGGGCGGGATCCCGGGAAAACGGACGGGAAATTGACTTCAAATCGCTGCAAAAAACCAATCAGGATGTGATTGGATGGATTTGTGCCGATGGAACCAGCATTGACTATCCCATCGTAAAGAGCCATGACAATGAAGAATATCTCAGTCGGACATTCCAGGGTACATCCAACCGTTCGGGTGCCATTTTTATGGATAAGAACTGCAGCAGTGATTTTGAGTCGGACAACAATGTGATTTACGGGCATCATATGAGAGATGGATCCATGTTTGCGGACCTGCTGGATTTCAGAGACGCATCATTTTTGAAGGAACATCATCAGATCATGGTTTATACACCGGAAAAAGACCTGAAACTGGAAGTGATTTCAGCCTATGCCGCCAGCGGCGACACCTTGATACCGGTTACATTTGCCAGTGAGGATGAAAAGAGGTCTTATATATCAGAAATTTTGGAAAAGAGCGATGTATCTGCGAATGTTTCCGTGGAGGATCAGAAAAAAATAGGAAAACTATATACGTTTGTTACATGCAGTTATGAAGAAGAAAATAATCGTACATTTGTCCATGCAGTAGAAAGCGATGATATGACATGAGATTAAATAAAAGAAACAAAAAGGAACTCAGGAAGATTTGTCTGATTCTGGCATTGATCGGAGTTGTCTTTTTGTGGGCTGTGGGAGAAACGATAGGGTTTCCTATTCCGACAAATATAGACCAGGGAAGAATACAGGTAATTGATGTATCCTCCTACAATGGAAGGATTAACTGGAGAAAGGTAAAAGACCAGAAAATCAATCACGCAATGCTCCGGATCGGTACAGGGATGAACAGTGACCGGGAAGGCAGTGAAGACAGGAGGTTTAGAGCTAATTACCACAGTGCGTCTTACGCTTCTATACATACAGGGGTGTATTATTACTCTTATGCCACAACGGAAAAACAAGCGAGACAGGAAGCCAGCCACTGTCTGTCGCTTCTCCGGAAATACGGAATTGATCCGCAGGACCTGGATCTTCCAGTGGCCTTTGACATTGAAGAGGAATCTGTTTTTAAAACTGGCAGAGAAAATGTAACTAAAATAACAGAGACTTTCTGTGAGGAAATTAAAGAAGCGGGGTATACGCCGATGATTTATTCCGGGGCATCTGCGTTGAAAAGCTATTTTATTTATGACAGAATCAAAGATTATGAAATATGGGTTGCTCATTATACGGAGGCGGACGCACCATCGATTCCGTTTCCGTACCGGATGTGGCAGTATACCAGTTCAGCATCGGTGGAAGGCGCCAATACGGCCCAGGGACGATGCGATATCAATTATTATCAGACAGAGGAAGGATAAAGAGAAATGAGAGAAATTAAAACAGCGGCGTTGATCGGCCTTGGAGCCATCGGAGGATATGTAGCGCCGAAGCTTCACACAACACTTGAGCCCGGCGATTTCACGGTGATTGCAGGCGGGGAGAGAAAACAGCGCCTGGAACAGGAAGGATGCTGCATCAATGATAAGGTGTGGAAATTTCATATAGGAGCCCCGGAGGAAGCTGGAAAACCGGCGGATCTGGTGATCTTCGCAGTGAAATACCATGGGCTCAGACAGGCTGTCAGGGATGCTGCCGGATACATTGGAAAGGATACGATTCTGATGTCTCTGCTTAATGGAGTGGAGAGCGAAGAAATCCTGCGGGAATTTTATCCGAACCATCATATTTTATATTCGGTCATTCGGATTCCGTCCGTTCACGAAAACGGCAGGATCACATACCCGGACGAGTGGGGAGAGATTTCTTTCGGCGATGCCAGAAACGATACATTGTCTGAGGATGTGCAGGCCGTCAGAGATTTATTTGAGAAAAGCGGAATCGGTTATCAGATTCCGGCGGATATGAAGAAAAATATGTGGCATAAATTTATGACCAATGTCAGTGAGAACCAGATATCTGCTGTCCTGCGGATGCCTTACGGTATTTTTCAGGTTAGTGATGAAATTAATATGTTCAGAGAACAAACGGCGAGAGAGGTCATTGCGATTGCTCAGGCCAAAGGTATTGATCTGACGGAAGATGATCTGGAAGCACAGAAAACAAAGGTAGAAGCCTATCCTTTCTGGGGGAAGACGTCTACCACTCAGGATATTGAAAGCGGAAGGAAAACGGAAACCGAAATGTTCGCCGGAGCAGTGATCAGAATGGGGAAAGAACTGGGAATTCCGACTCCGTGCAATGAGATGCTGTATCACTGCATCCATGCTCTGGAGGCATGGAATGACACAGTGAAGCAGGATGAAAAATCAGGCGAAGTACATCAGTAATTCCGTAGCCGCAGCAAAGAAAACACAGATGCCGACAGCGACAAAATAAGAAGCGCTGGCGGCTTTTTCTTTTGGCCACGTCCGTCGGATTCTCGGAGAGAACCATGTCTTCAGATAACCGAGCCGTCCGTTTAAATGAGCAATTGCCATGATCAGCAGAACGGAGATGATAAGGCTTGCGACGGCAAAAGGAAGAAGTGCCGCCAGGGTGCCAAGGGTGCTGCTCATGGAAACCTGCACAGTTTCTTCGGATGTCATTCCAGACAGAGACGGAATCCGGGTCATCATATAGGTAAGGACCAGGGAAGTTCCATTAAATACGCCGTGCAGAAGCATGGTGGAATACAGACTGTCTGTGGCCTCCAGCAGGACGCCAAGAATGATCCCAAGGACAAACGCGTAGCAGAACTGCTGGAAATTCATATGGGCAAGCCCGAAGAACAGGGAAGAAAGCAGGATTCCCTTGATTGGGTCTGCTTTTCTCATGCCGGAATATATAATACCCCGGAAAATCAGTTCTTCTACGATTCCCGGGAGAAGAGCCGTGGAAATAAGGACAATTCCAAGACCGTAGGATAATTCCGAAGTAACAGAGGAAGAAACCATATCCCGGAAAAACATATTGCTCAAGAGACTTACAAATCCTGTCAGAGGCCGGATAGCGGCTGACAGGATAAGAATCAGAAACAGGGAAAGAAGATTCACCTTGTGAAGCCGTAATCTCTGTCGGATATTGCTGCCGCACAAAACCAGATAAACAATGGAAATGACGGCAAGGCACAGGTAAATAGCAATCGTGCTGATCTGACTGTTAGTGATAAACATAGTGCATGTAATGCTCAGAAACCAGAAAATAAAAACAAAGAACAGGCAGAAGAAGCCCGATGATTTAAAATATGCCATGATAAAAAGTCTCCTTTATTTTTTTAAAATATTGTTTGGTGTAATGGTAATTTTATTTTCTTTCAAAAGGCGCCCGACAGCGCGTTTGAATGCGTTTTTGCTGAGACCAAGCTCCCGCTCGATCACCGCAGGTTTTGCCTTGTCATTAAATGGAAGCACGCCGTCATAGCTTTCGATGGTGTCCATCACAAGTTTTGCGTCACGGTCCATCTGCAGGTAGGCTTTTTCGTGCAGGCTCAGATTCAGTTTTCCATCGGAAGAAATGGAAGTAATTCTCATTCTCAGATGATCCCCGACGGAAAGTCTCTCGTGGATTTCCTGTTTTGGAATTCTGCCCAGGAACTGATCTTCCACAGCCACAAAAGCGCCGTGATCCGGATGGATATTATAAATGGTGCCCAGCACCCAGTCACCGGCATGATAGGAATGATCCGTGGACAGCAGCTTGCCGATCTTCATGGTAGCGCACAGACGGGAACTTTTATCAATATATAATGATACAAGATATTCCTTTCCCGGACGGATATGCCCGATCTGCTCTTTAAACGGAAGAAACAGATCTTTTTCCAGTCCCCAGTCCAGGAATGCGCCGATGGAACTTACGTCTTTTACACGGAGGGGACGGACTGCCCCCAGAGTAATCTTCGGAACATGAACGGTTGCAATGGGACGGTCTTCGGAATCTTTATAGACAAAACAGGAAATCAGGTCCCCAATGCGGGCGCCTTTCGGAACCTGTTTGGCCGGAAGCAGGATACTTCCGTCAGCAGTATCTTTTTTGTCATTGACATAAACGCCGAAATCCTTTCTTTTTACGATATATAAATCCTGAAATTTTCCTAATTGAATCATATGTATCCTCTTTCTATCATAATTATTTTGTTCTAGTATAACATAGTTTGTTCAGAATGTGGTAGAATATGAAAAGTAGGAGGGATATAAAACAAAAATGGAAGCAAAAGAAAAATACACATTGAACGATCTGGTGGATGTTGTTTCCAGACTCAGGGGAGAAGACGGATGTCCGTGGGACAGGAAGCAGACACATGAAACCCTGATCCCATGCATGGAGGAAGAATGTGCGGAGGCAGTGGACGCCATTCGGAAGCAGGATATGGAAAATCTCCAGGAAGAACTGGGAGATGTACTCCTTCAGGTTGTCATGCACGCCCAGATCGGGGCGGAAGAAGGGAACTTTGAGATCGGAGATGTCATTGACGGAGTCTGCCGGAAAATGATACGGCGGCATCCGCATGTGTTTGGAAACGCGGTCTTTTCCAGCGAAGAAGAACAAAAGAAATACTGGAATGAAATCAAGGAAATGGAAAAAAGGGAGAGAAATCAGTGAAAGTAGCTTAAAAACGTGGGTTTCGAATATTTTTACTTGACTAACATTCCGAAAGACTATAGAATTATCTTATGCAAATTAGGAACATAACATCTATTATGTTTGATTTGAGATTAGGAGGAAGAGTGAATGAACAAGACAGAATTAGTTGCAGCAATTGCACAGAGAACAGAATTGTCTAAAAAAGATGCTGAGAAGGCTTTAAAAGCATTTACAGATGTAGTTGCGGAAGAATTAAAGAAAGGTGAGAAAATCCAGCTTGTTGGATTCGGAACATTTGAAGTTTCCCACAGAGCCGCAAGAGAAGGAAGAAACCCTCGCAGCGGTGAGATTATGAAGATTGCTGCTTCTAAGGCTCCAAAGTTTAAAGCAGGAAAAGCTTTAAAAGATATGGTAAACGAATAGAACGTTCATTTAATATGAAAACTGCTGGTTTTTTCAAACCGGCAGTTTTGTTATATTACGGGAAAGAAAGGGTTTTTATGAGATTAGATAAATATCTGAAAGTATCAAGACTGATCAAAAGAAGAACCGTGGCCAATGAGGCGTGCAGCGGAGGCCGGGTGACAGTCAATGGAAAGACAGCAAAAGCAGGAACCAATGTAAAACCGGGAGATGAGATTCGGATTCAGTTCGGAAACCGGGAAGTGGCAGTGGAAGTTCTGGCAGTGATGGATACTGTGAAAAAGGATCAGGCCGGTAAATTATATCGCTACTTATAGGCATGTTTTTATTTTTCCTTTCATATGATATACAAAATTGAAAGGAGAAGATGGTATGATCGAAGACAGACAACCTGTAAAGGCACATAAAGTAAGCCTTTTGAACCGCTCACTGGGGGTGATCACCGGGGTCAGGGATGTAGTTTCTTTTGATTTAAATGAAATTATTCTGGATACAGAGCAGGGACTCCTGATGATCAAAGGCGTCAACCTGCATGTCAAAAAACTTCTGGTGGAAAAAGGCGAGGTCGAGATTGACGGGAAAGTAGAGAGTTTCCTGTATTCTAATGTGGACGAGTCATCAAACCGCCGGGAAGGCATCCTTGGAAGGCTGTTTAAATAATGAGAGAAGCAGTGATCGGACAGGTGCTTTTTTTCGCGGCCTCCATTTTGTTTGGGGGAGGACTGCTGGCGGTATATGATATCATCCGGGGATTCCGAAGAACATGGATACATAAAAGTGTATGGGTCACAGCGGAGGATGTGATTTTCTGGCTGTTTGTGGCAGTTGCCAGTTTTGTTTTTCTCTGCCGGTATAATCAGGGACAGCTTCGCGGTTTTTTCTTTCTGGGACTGATTCTGGGAATGGCTCTTTATCACTGGAAAGGAAGCCGGTATATCCTGGGAGCCGCAGTGAAGGTATTTCGTGTGATAAAAAGAATGACCGGCCGGTGCGGGTCGCTGATCCGGACGCCGGTGGTTCATGCAGGAAGAAATATGAAATGGAAATTGAAAAAAGAGCGGCAATCCATTAGAATGGTATTTAAGAAAGGTGGCAAAAGAGGTGATTCCCATGAGAAAAAACAAAAAGAAGTCAAATAAGAAAAAGAAGATAGACAAGAGAATCAAGATCGTTGCGTTTTTTGTATTTGTATTTGTAATTGCCATGTCGGTTTCCTATGCAGGATTGTATCAGAAATCCCGCGCTACAGCCAAAGAAGAACAGCAGGTGGAAGCGGATATCAAAAGTGCGGAGGAGGAGAAAAAAAACCTGGAGGAGAAAAAGGAGTACGTGAAGACGCGGGAATTTATTGAGAAAATGGCGACAGAAAAGTTTGGGCTCCTGTATCCGGGTGAATACCTCTTGAAAGCGGCAGACGAAAAAGAATAAAAGACAGAAAATTTTATAAATAGCAGCAGGAAAATTCCGGGCAGATGGAAGAATGCATCTGCCCGGAATTTTTTTGCGCATTCATTTCCGCTTAAGGCGGAAAAAGGTGAACTATATTATAAAACTGAAAAAACATATAATTTAGGACAGAAGGAGAAAAGAAATGGAACTACAAAACAAACGTTGTATCCGGATTTTACACTTGCTGCTGAAACATAAAGACACGGTGACGGGAGAAAATCTGGGAGTTTCCATTGGTGTTTCATCAAGAACGATCCGCAATGACATAAAGGAGCTGAATCAGACCCTGAAAGATTATGGAGCCTGTGTCATTTCGGAGATCGGTCAGGGATATCATCTGCAGATAGAGGATCAGGAAAAATTTTCGGAGCTGATCGAACATCTGGAACAGCAGAAGAAAATGAATTTTATATCAATGTTTTTGACCGGAAAGAAATTGAAGATCTGAGAAAAATCCTCCTGGATACGCTGTCGGCCTATGATCTGAGATTGACAGACATAGCGTTTAAAAACATTCTGGTCCACAGTCTGATCATGCTGAAGCGCTTTGCAGGACAGCAGAGTGTAACATATGAAAAAAGTGACATGGAAGAATTCGAATCAAAAAAAGAATTTGAATGTGCAAGAGAAATTATCAGGAAAATTGAAGATGCCTTCGGCATGAATATGGGCAATGAGGTCTATTACCTTACACAGCATCTGATTTCCAGTCAGAAATTTTTAATTGATGATCCGGAAGATGACTATAAGTATAAGTCAGAGATTGAAGAAATTCTGAAAACCATTCGGGATGAGACGGATATTGATCTTTCGGATGACAAACAGCTGATCAATGGACTTGCCATGCATCTGGAGGCTGCTCTGCAGAGGCTTCGTTTCGACATGAATATCAGAAATGAATTTCTGGATTCTATAAAAAATATGTATCCTCTGGCCTTTGAACTGGCGGTTCTGGCCAGTGAAGTCATTGAAAACAGATACAAACTGAAAACAAAAGAAAATGAGATCGGATTTCTTGCCATGCATTTTGGCGCGGCGCTGGAACGCAAAGGATTAAACCGCAGACCGAAAAAGGCAAAGAAAGCAGTAATCGTCTGTATTGCGGGAGTCGCCACAGCTATGCTGCTGAAAGAAAAAATCCAGGAATATTTCGGACAGAAAATTATCATTGAAAGAACATGTCCTCAGCAGGAAGTGACACAGGAACTGATTGATTCCGTGGATCTTGTGCTGACGACAGTGGAACTTGAACACTTTCATTCTTCCAAAATCAAGAAAATAAACTTATTTCTGGAAGAAGCGGATATGAAAAAAATACGAAATGCCATTGAAGAAAATCCGGAAGGTGAGGAAGTCGATTACCGTGCGATTTTCCCGAAAGAATTATTTTTCCCGGAAGAGGATTTTCGGAACAAAATGGAGGCAATGGAGTATGTTACCGGGATTATGGAACAAAAAGGATATATTACGGAAAGTGTAAAGCAGTCCATCTTCAAACGGGAAGAGATGGCAACGACAGAGCTGGGAAGCCTGGTAGCGATTCCCCATGCGCTGCTTAACAATACGCAGGAGGCGGTGGTATCGGTACTGATTCTGAAGAAACCGATTTTGTGGGAGAACGAAAGAGTGCAGGTTGTGCTTCTTTTAAATATTCCAAAAGACAAATACGCAATCTGGGAAGTGGTTTTTAAACGTTTGTATCAATATCTGATCGGGGAGCAGGGTGTGACCCGGCTGATACGAAATAGAAACAAGGAAAGGAAGGAAATGACCGTGTTTCACTTCTGAATGAGATCGGATCACTTTTTACACAGGCAGAAGAGACAGATCAGGCAATCCGTTACTATGAAGAAAGTCTGGAAATCTGCAAACAGCACGGAAAAGCTTCCACGGACCTTATGAAACTTTACAACAAAAAACGTCAGCAGGCCGCTGAAGCGAAAGATGATGAAAAAGTAAAAGAATATATGGATAAAGTACAGAGCCTCATGCAGATGTCAAAAGACATGATTCGGGGAAATGTGTAGAAAAAGGAGACAGACAAAATGTATAAAAATTTGATCGATTTATTTAAGGAAAATGAAGGAAAGGGAGCGGTCGGGGCATTTAATCTCCATTGTTTTGAAATGCTTCCGTCTATGATTCATGCGGCAGAGGAACTGGATGTGCCGATCATTATCCAGACTTCTCTTGGAACTGCGGAGTATATCGGGTTTGAGCCGCTGATCGCAGCTGTGAAAGCACTGGCTGAAAAATCTTCTGTAAGCGTAGCGCTTCACATGGATCACTGCAAAGATGTAGAAGCTTTGAAAAAGGCCATTGACCTTGGATATTCTTCTGTTATGTATGATGGATCTGCGCTTCCGATCGAAGAGAATATTAAAAATACAAAAGAGGTTGTAGCTTATGCCCATGAACATGGAGTGTCCGTGGAAGGTGAAATCGGATCCATCGGAGGAGCGGAAGAAGGAGTCGTTGTGGAAAAAGATGCCGCGATGTACACAAAACCGGAAGATGCGCTTCATTATGTGGATGAAACCCATGTGGACGCTCTGGCAGTATCCATTGGAACAACCCATGGGCAGTTCAAATCAAAAGCAAAGATTAATTATGAGCTTTTAACAGAGCTTAAGTCAAAACTGGGCGACGTAGGGCTTGTACTCCACGGAGGAACCGGCGTATCTGACGAAGATATGAGACGCTGTGTCCGTGAAGGAATGAAGAAGATCAATGTAGGAACAGAATTGAACAAAAACTATATTGAAGTCGTAAGCAAAACATTTACGGCAGATGACGTTACTCCTCTGACTTCCTTAAGAAATCTCCTCGGACCGGCAAATGACCGAATCAAAGAAATTGTACAGGAAAAGGCTTCTTTATTCAGATTATAAGCAGAGAAAATGAATGTCAGGGCATCGGCGGGGAGAAATCCCCGCCTGTGCTGCGTTAGGGAGGAGATTTATGAAGAAAACAATCGTGCTTTTGGCAGGGTATCCGGCAACTGGAAAAAGTTATCTGTGTGATAAGATCCTTGAGAAGCTTCCGGATTTTGTCGTAGTATCCCAGGATGAGATGAAGGAGAAACTGTTTGACCACTATGGGTTCGATAACATGGAAGAGAAAGTTCAAATTGAAAATCAGAGCTGGGCATTGTATTATGAAACTATGGAGAAATGTCTGAAAGCAGGAGAGTCTGTGATTTCCGATTATCCGTTCAGTGACAAACAAAAGGGAAGGATAGCGTCTCTTGCAAAGACTTATGGATATCAGGTGGTGACGTTCCGTCTGATCGGTGACCTGGATGTGCTGTATGAGCGCTCCAGAAAAAGAGATTTGGATCCGAAGAGGCATTTAAGCCATCTTGTATCTCATTACCATAAAGGGGATGTGCTGGAAGACAGAACAAAAGCTGACTGTCTGGTAACCTATGATATTTTTATGGATCGGTGCAAAAACAGAGGTTACGGTACATTCCAGCTGGGACATCTGATCGAAATTGACGTTACAGATTATCATAAAATCAATTATCCTGAAATCATACAGGAACTGTGTGATCTGGTAGAAGAATAGAAGGAGCGTGCGTATGGGAAAAATTTTATGTATCGGGCAGTCAGCATATGATATTACGATACCGCTGTCAGAGCCGATCGTGGAAAATCAAAAATACCGGATAGAGCAGAAACTGGAATGTGGAGGAGGTCCGGCGTTTAATGCTTCCTGCCTCTGCGGAATGTGGGGAGCCGGTGTATGTCTGATCAGCCGGATTGGAACGGATGATTACGGGGGAAAACTTCGTAAGATTGCGGAAGAAAACAGGGTGGATTTAAGCTTTCTGATACCGGATGATGAAATAGAGACACCGCACAGCTATATTTTTTCCAATGGAGCCAACGGGTCCAGGACACTGTTTAATTTTCCGGGCAGGAAGAAAGAAACGGAGTATGAACTGCCGGAAGCTGAGGTTGATGTTATCTTAAGTGACGGACATGAACCGGACATCAGTCTGGATGCTATAAGAAAATATCCCCAGGCAGTTTCACTGGTGGATGCGGGAACCTGCAGGAATACGACGCTTCGTGTGGCGAAAGAGGTAGACTATCTGGTGTGTTCTGAAGATTTTGCCAGACAATATACGGGGAAAACGATAGATTTGGATGACTGGGAGAGCTGTGAAAGGATTTTCCGGGAAATTGAGGAAATCAATGGGAAATATGCGGTGGTGACTCTGGGCGAAAAAGGACTTTTGTACCGGGACGGCGGAGACATAAAAAGACTTCCGGCATATCCGGCAGAGGCGGTGGATACAACGGGAGCCGGAGATATATTCCATGGAGCCTTTGCTTACGGACTTTGGGAAAAAATGTCCATTCTGGATATTTTGAGACTTAGTTCCATGGCGTCGTCCCTTTCTGTCCGAAGACAGGGGAGTCAGACATCGATTCCGGCGCTGGAAAATGTCACAAAGGCTCTTTCTGATGTGAATGACAGCAGAAAGCGGTAAAGAAAATGAATATTTTACATAAAAGATATTGAACATTTGGCAAAATCAGTTTATTATGAAATACGTAAATACACTCATATAATTTTCAAAGGTCAGGGGCGGAGAAGTTTTTTCTCCGCCCCTGACCTTTGTATAAATTCTGTCATGATTTTTTGTGACAGATTTCGTATTGTAAAGCGGTTTTGTTCTGCTTAAGATGGAAGTAAGAAAGCAGATGAATGTGACAGAATGGAGGAAAATATGAAGAATGTATTAATTGTTGGAGCAGGAAGGCTTGGAAAAGGATTTATTGCGGAAACTTTTGATCGGGCCGGATGGAAGATTTGTTTTCTGGATAAAGACCCCAGAGTAAAAGAAGAGCTGGATCGTGAAGGATGTTTCTATGTAAAAGTTCATCGTACAGATAGAATCGAAAAACGTAAAGTCAGTGGATTTCAGACATTTGTTTGTGATCCGGAACATTCTTGTATGAATGCTTTTCTGAAAACAGATGTCATTATGCTTCCATTGTATCCGGAGGATTTTGAAGAAGCAGGATACTATCTGGCGCCATGTTTTGATGAATTTTATAAAGTGCATCCTGACAGAAAGCTTACACTGGTATGTATTACCAATAAGAACAGGCTGATTCCTCAAATTGAGTCGGCTTTTCAGGAAAAACTGCAGGAAGAAACAAAAAAATGGTTTAAAGATCATGTAGTAATTCGTGACTCTATTATCCGCAGAAGCACAGATGCTGAAAACAATTATGCGCTGCATATTGATACGGTAGCAGTCAATTCCCTTTTGATCCAGGGGCCGGTTTACAATGATTTTGATGATGTAGAGTGGATGGAACTTTGTGACAAACTGGAAATGTTGAAGGATATTAAGGTTACTGCTGTTAATGGGCCTCATGCCAGTCTGGCGTTCCTTGGGTGTCTGAAAGGATATCAAACGATTCCGGAAGCAGAGGCGGATGAAGAAATAGCGGAAATTGTAGAAAAGGTGGAACAGGAAATCATAAGTGGAATTATGAGAGAGTATCCGGTAACTTCGGAGGAACTTCACAATTTAATTTATTTTGCTCCTGCAAAAGGAGTGATGCCGGATTCTATTTACCGGGTAGGGTATGATCCAATCCGCAAACTGGCTTTCGGTGATCGTCTGACTGGTGCGGCAAGAACATGTCAGAAATATGGGGTATCTTTCAAACATATTGCAATAGCCATAGCAGCAGGATTTGGATATGCAGAACCACGGGATCGGAATGCACAGATTTTACAAGCTGATATTCGAAAAATGGGAATTGAGAAGGCGGTTTGCAGATATACTGGGCTGGCAGAAAATGATGAGATCACAAAAGAAATTCTGACACAGTATGACAGACTGAAGAAAAAAGACTGGATTTGTTAAAAAGATGAGATGATGTGAAACATGGCATCATCTCTTTTTTGAATAATTTTATTTCTTTCACATATCGACAAATAATTCTGGAGAGAGACTATATGATAGGTGAGAGGAGGAATGCAGTATGGAAATGGCAAGGAAAAGAGAAGCAGAAGAAAGCCGTCTGCTTCAGGAATTTCACGAGATGATTGATTATAATATGAAAGAAATGCAGCAGTGTCTGGTGGCGGCAGGAAAATTGTTCTGTAATTATGAAAAAAATCAGAGGGCCGGCCGGGGTGCCAGAGAGGTAGTGGAGAGTGTGATTTTAAAAGAATGCGTAGGCTGTCAGGAAAGAAATTCCTGCCGGTTTACTGTAGAAGACAAAGACAGACTGGGGCAGATGATGGAAGAGCAGGGAGGCTTAAGCATCGCAAATTTCCGCAGCTGTCATACATGTCAGAAAGCACAGGATTTTGTGGAGGAGGCAAACCGCATTTACGAGAGGGAATTGTTTGTGAAATCAATGGAGCAGGGAGCCAGGCAGATGCGGCAGATGGTGGGACGGCAGTACATAGAGGCCGGGCAGATGCTTGGGGAGTTTTCCGGAGGCCAGTTTCATTCATCGGAGGAAAACAAACGTCTTTATATGAAGATATTAAAGGGATTCTCCAGGGGAAATCTGAAAGTCAGAGAAATTTATTTCTATGAAAATCAGGAAAGGGGAAAACAGATTTATCTGTATCTGAAAAAAAGAAAGGGAAAAGAAATACCGGCGAGACAGGCAGCAGCCATGCTGTCGCAGGTCGTCCAGAGAAAGATGGAAGTGCTGCCGGGGCAGAAGAAAATGATAGGGCATAAATATGAAATGTTTGGGTTTGCGCCTGCGGCTAAATTTCATGTGCTGGGAGGCGTTTTGTCTGTGCCGTATCAGGAAGGCAGTCCCAACGGAGACAGTTTTTCCATGGATCATATGGGAAAAAAGAGGTTTGTATCCATGATTTCAGACGGAATGGGAACCGGGGAAGCGGCCAGAGAGGAGAGCCGCAGAGCCATTGAAATCCTGGAAGAACTGCTGGGAGCGGGAATTCAAGAAAATCAGGCGATCCGCATGTGGCAGTCGATGTTTTCCTTCTGGACAGAAAAGGAGCGATATGCCACACTGGATTATTTTCAGCTGGATTTATTTGCGGGAGTGGGAACTTTTTTGAAAATCGGAGCCTGCCCCTGCTTTCTGAAGCGAAAGGGAAAAGCGGAAATTATAGAAACAGAAAGTCTTCCGGTGGGATTTTCTGAGAACGGAGAGCTGCCGTTTTACCGAAAAAAACTGGAAAGCGAGGATCTGGTGCTGCAGATCAGCGACGGTGTGATAGACGCTCTGGGAGAGGATGCGCCAGAACGGATCCGGACATATATGGAAGAAATCCATGCAATCCGGCCCCAGGCGTTTGCGGAGCAGCTGTTTCATAAGATTGAAAAAGCGCCGGGCTACGAAAAAACGGATGATATGACGATTCTTGCCCTGGGAATCTGGGATAGGTATTGAATGGAAGTGGCAGGAATGATAAACTCAGCATATGGAAAAAGTAATAGAATTTATAAAAAGAGAAACATTAATAACACAAGGTGATGATATTACAGCAGGGATTTCCGGAGGTGCGGATTCGGTTTATCTTCTGAGGGTGCTGTGCCGGCTTCGGGAGAAAATGGACATCCGGATCCAGGCGGTTCATGTCAATCACCAGATCCGCCGGGAAGCAGCGGCAGATCAGAAGTTTGTGGAAGATTTGTGCCGGAAACTTCATGTGCCCTGCAGTGTCGTTTCAGTGGACGTACCGGCCAGAGCCAGGGAAGAGAAACTGTCTCTTGAGGAAGCGGGACGAAAAGTACGGTATGAGGCATTTTACAGGGCTGTGAAGGGAAAAAAGAATGGAAAAATCGCCGTGGCGCATCATCAGAATGATCAGGCAGAGACATTTCTGTTCCGTGTTGCCAGAGGCACCGGACTGGAAGGCGCCGGAGCCATGAAACCGGCAGATTTTCCGCTGATTCGACCGCTTTTGTGCATGCAGAAACAGGAAATCATAGAGGCGCTGGAGACTATGGGACAGGACTGGGTGGAAGATGCCAGCAATGAAGATACAGCTTACGCGAGGAATCAGATTCGCTGTCATGTCATACCACCTCTTGAAGAAGTGAATCCCAGAGCCGTGGCGCATATTGCATCTCTGACGGAAGATTTGCAGGAAGCAGGAGCATTTCTGGAAAAGGAAATCAGAAATGCCTGCCAGAAGGTGGTAGAAAAACAGGAAAACCGCAGGAAAATCTCTGTCACCGGTCTTAAACGGCAGGACTTGTGGATGCAGAAGCAGATCATAAAAAGAACACTGGAAGAAGAAGCAGGGAAAAAGAAAGATATTGAGAAGAGACATGTCCAGCAGGTGCTGGAACTGGCAGATAAAGAGACTGGAAAAAGGATTTCTCTTCCATATAAACTGACTGCTGAAAAAAGTTATCAGGAATTATATATAGGAAGAGAAGAAAAACAGAAAAAAGGTGTTCGGAAAGGCAGGCTTGTGCAGGAGAAACTGAAGGATTTATTAAATATCACTGAAAAAGATTGTATCAAAATCATTGATTATGATAGAATAGAAAAAGGTATTCGTTTACGCTGCAGGGAACCGGGAGATTTCTTTACTTTTGGTCCCGAAGAGAAGAAAAAATCTTTGAATCGGTATTTTATCGATGAAAAGATTCCAAGGCATCTTAGAGATCAGATACCGCTGGCTGCGGACGGGAACCATATTGTATGGATCATAGGGAGAAGAGTGAGCAGCCATTATAAAGTTTCAGATACGACCACTCACTATCTGAAACTGGAATTCAAAAGAGAAGGAGATGAAGCACATGCCGAAGATCAGAGAATTGATTTCTGAGGAAAGAGTAAATCAGAGGATTGCTGAGATGGGAGAGAAGATCAGCAAAGATTATGAAGGGAAAGAGGTACATCTGATCGCAATTTTAAAAGGAAGTGTTTTCTTTGCCTGTGAACTGGCAAAGAGGATCACGGTTCCGGTGACAATGGATTTTATGTCTGTTTCCAGTTATGGAGATTCCAGGGAATCTTCCGGAATCGTTAAGATTGCGAAAGATCTGGATGAACCGATTCAGGATAAAGAAGTGCTTGTAGTCGAGGATATCATTGATTCCGGAAAAACATTAAATCACTTAAAGCCAATGCTTCTGAGCAGAGGCCCGGCATCCCTGAAACTGTGCACTCTGCTGAACAAGCCGGAGCGCCGGGAAGTGGATGTGGAAGTGGAATACATTGGATTTGATGTGCCGGATGAATTTGTCGTTGGATACGGACTTGATGTAGCACAAAAATACCGCAATCTGCCTTACATTGGAATTGCGGAGTAGTAGAGAGGAGACACAATTTTGAACCCGAAGAGAAGCAGTAATGGATTTTTGATCATTATACTTCTGCTTGCAATAGGAATATATTATTTTTCGACTACATTGCATACAGGAAGCAGTGATTATTCTTACAGGACTTTTTTAAATGATGTAAGGGATCATAAAGTCCAGAGTGTAACCATTGAGCAGAACAGAGAAGTTCCGACCGGAACACTGACCGCAGAGTATGAGGGAGATGAGTACAGGACCTGTCAGCTGACTGATGTGAATCAGGCATTGGATGACATTGAAGAGGCAGATTCTGATTTGGCAGAAGAAGTGAATCTGGAAGGAATTGACCGAAGCGGAGAGATGATATCGAATCTGCTGGGAATTATTCTTCCGGTCGGCGTGGTCATTTTCTTTATGGTAATGATGATGCGTCAGAACGGCGGCGGGAATGGAAAGATGATGGATTTCGGAAAGAGCCGGGCCAAACTGGCCAGTCCAAATGGAAAGAAAGTAACATTCCAGGATGTTGCCGGATTGGATGAAGAAAAAGAAGAACTGGCGGAAGTGGTAGAGTTTCTGAAGAATCCTGCCAAGTTTATCAAAATCGGAGCAAGGATTCCGAAGGGGGTCCTTCTGGTAGGACCTCCTGGAACAGGAAAAACTTTGCTTGCGAAGGCCGTGGCAGGTGAGGCCAATGTGCCGTTTTTCAGCATTTCCGGTTCTGATTTCGTAGAAATGTTCGTCGGCGTCGGAGCGGCCCGTGTCCGTGACCTGTTTGCGGAAGCAAAAAAGAACGCGCCTTGTATCGTATTTATCGATGAGATCGACGCAGTGGCAAGACGAAGAGGCTCCGGTCTTGGAGGCGGCCACGATGAGAGAGAACAGACATTGAATCAGATGCTGGTGGAAATGGATGGTTTTGGCGTAAATGAAGGAATCATTATGATCGCCGCAACCAACCGTGTGGATATCCTGGATCCTGCTATTCTGCGTCCGGGACGTTTTGACCGTAAGGTTGGCGTGGGACGTCCGGATGTGAAAGGAAGAGAAGAGATCCTGAAAGTACACTGCCGTGAGAAGCCTCTGGGAGATGATGTGGATCTCCATGAGATCGCCAGAACGACAGCTGGATTTGTCGGCGCGGATCTGGAGAATCTGATGAATGAGGCGGCAATCCAGGCAGCAAGAGAGAACAGAGCTTATATCGTAAAAGAAGATATTGACAAGGCATTTATCAAAGTCGGAATCGGAACAGAGAAGAAGAGCAGAATCGTTCCGGAAAGTGAGAAGAAGATCACAGCTTACCACGAATCCGGTCATGCGCTGCTGTTCCATCTGCTTCCGGATGTGGGACCGGTCTATACGGTTTCTATTATCCCGACCGGAACCGGAGCAGCCGGCTATACCATGCCGCTGCCGGAGAATGATAATGTGTTCATGACCAAAGGCAAAATGATCCAGGAAATCATGGTAAGCCTTGGCGGACGTATTGCGGAAGAGCTGATTTTTGATGATATAACCACAGGCGCGTCTCAGGATATCAAACAGGTAACGCAGTATGCGCGCGCCATGGTGACAAAATACGGTATGTCTGATGAACTGGGACTGATCAATTATGACAGCGGGGAGAGCGATGAGGTCTTTCTGGGCAAAGAAATCGGACAGCAGAGACCGTATGGCGAGGACACACAGGCGGTTATTGACAAAGAAGTGAAGAAGATTGTAAATCAGTGTTATAAAGATGCGAAAGCAATGATCGAGGAGAACATTGATACACTTCACAAATGTGCTCAGAGACTTCTGGAAAAAGAGAGAATTGATCAGAAGGAATTTGAATCACTTTTTGAGTAAAATTTCACAAAAAGACTTGCATTTTACCTGACAATGACGTATAATTCGTAGTTGTCAGGTAAATATCTGGTGGGATTCCCGAGTGGCCAAAGGGGGCAGACTGTAAATCTGTTGGCAACGCCTTCGAAGGTTCGAATCCTTCTCCCACCATTTGCTCGCTGGCCGCAGTGGCGGAACTGGCAGACGCGCGGGACTTAAAATCCCGTTCGAGTTAAATCGAGTACCGGTTCGATTCCGGTCTGCGGCATTCAGGAAGATGTGTTTTGAATTCTCAGAAGAGAGTTTAAAGCACTTTTTTTATTTTACGGGAAATATTTATTTACTCATGTCAGAGTGCTTGATACAATGAGAAAGAGGGAAAAGTGAGAAAGGAAGAAAAAGCGTATGAGAAAAAGTTTTATTTTAGGATTGTGCCTGAGCCTGGCTGTTTTTGCGGCCGCATGCAGCCGTTCCGGCGGCACGGCATCGCAGGAAAGCGGCGGAAGCCAGACAGCCCGGACAACGACAGAGGCGGCTGGAACAGAATATGAGACTTCGTCAGAGACAGCTGCATCTGGCAGCATTGACAGTACGGCAGCATCTGCCGGTTCATCTTATGGAAGCCAGTCATCTTCCAGCGATGTGACAGATACTTATCCGGTCAGCCGTCTGGAAGGAGCGAATGGATTTTACCGTCTGGAATCTGATGGTGATACGGCAGCCAGCCTGTGGAAGAATACGGCAGAGAGGACAAAAGTGAAAAGCTTTAATGGAAAAGATTATGGATACCGCTCATGGGAAGGGGCTTATCTTTGTGCAGGAGAGAGAGATCCGCTGAGAATCAATGTAAGCGGAGGACAAAAGCTCTTATTTGTTTGTTCAAAGTATAATTATCAGCCGGAAGCACTGAAACTGTATCCGCTGTCTCAGATTGGCTATGGAAATGAAGCATTATTCCACAAATACAGAATACACAATCTTGACACGTTCGAAGGGATTGATGTCTCCGAAACAAACAATAGCACAGAAAGTTTTAATCAGGCGGTGAAAAGTACGGGAGTACAGGCTTATCCATATGAAACGTCAGCCAATTATGAATATGAAGCTTTGCTGACAAAGACAAAAAACAAAATGATACGATATGGACAGTACAGCGGAACGAATTATCAGGAAGAAGAGGCTCAGATGTATTACACGTACTATATGGCTGAATTAAAAGATGAAGTGCAGTCTCCTCTTCAGAAAACGACCAAAGGATATTTTACGACAGATTTTTCCAATGTGCCGAAAGGCCAGTATCTGTTATATGATCAGGTGCTTGGAAGTTATCTGATCAATGTACAGTAGAGATAAGACTTCAGATTTGTGATGGCAGGTCTGAAGTTTTTCTTTGGTGAAAAATAATGTGATTTGAAGCAAATGTTTGATGACGAAGGGAAAAGCATCCCAGGATATGTTTCTTCTTTAGTTCCTTCCGGGAGGCGTATATGGCGTAAATCGCAGCTGCGGCTTCTGAAATCCAGAAGGCGCACCTTGCATTTCCCCGATTCTGTTATATAATGAACGATATGTAAGAACATCAGAAAAGATAAGGAAGAAGATATGCTGGAAATTCAATATAGAGAAATGAAAAATAAAGGAATTGAAATCCTCCGGTGTTTCGGGAAAGATTCTTCGGTGCGCCTTCCTGATGAGATCAATGGGAAACCTGTGCTGAAAATCGGTGATTATGCATTCTCCGGGCACAAACGAAAAGAAGATGAGGCGGAGACGATCCGGATCGGAGAGGATCTTTTCGAAGAAAAAAATCCGGAGATGATCTGCGGTCCGAAAGTAGAGGAAGTGTATCTTCCGGTGCATGTGGAGGAGATTGGAAGATATGCTTTTTATGGATGTGTCAATCTGCGGCTTCTGGGATTCTCAGATTCTCTGCTGAGAACCGGAACCGGTATTTTTACGGGATGTAAGCTCCGGGAAATCCGGCTGGATCTGTATCACGGAGAAAAAACGGCGCTGAAAGATGTGGCGGGAGACACCAGATTTCCGGTAACAGTCAGAATCCGGGATCATCAGGACGGTCGCGAGGCTTCTCTGTTTTTCCCGGAATATTATGAGGAGTCGGTGGAAAATACACCGGCCAGAATTGTGGAACTTCATTTCCACGGAACCGGCTATCAGTACCGGCAGTGCTTTTTCCAGGGGAAGCTGGATTATGAAAAATATGACGCCTTGTTTTCGGTGGCTTCTGTGCAGGAAGATCCGGAAATCGCCTGGGAAATTGCTCTGGGACGGGTTTTGTATCCGTACCGGCTGACAGAGGAACACAGGAACGAATATCTGGATTACATGAGAGAGAATCTGAATGAGATTCTGGACCGGCTGCTGGCAGAGGAAAATGTCCGGGCGTTTCATATGTTTGCCGAAGAAGATGTCTGGACAAGAGAAACCATGGAGACGGCAATCGACCGGGCGGCCGCCCGGAATAAGACAGAGATTCTGAGTCTTCTTATGGATGAGCAGAACCGCCGGTTTCCGAAGAAAAAGAAAACATTTGATTTATAACAGAGGGAAAGAACAGTGGAAGAGAATATAAATGAGAGCCTCAGCAGACTGGGGCAGAAAATCCTTGAAATGGCGAGAAATGAATTGTATATTCATATGCGGTTTCTGGACGTGGCTCTGAGCAGTTTTCTGTATGAGCCGGATCCGTCCATCCGGTGTGTGGCGACGGATGGAATTCATATGTTTTTTCATCCGGTCATGCTGGGAAATGTGTTTCAGAAGAACCGAATCTGGGTCAACCGGAGTTACCTGCATATGGTGCTTCACTGCATTTTGCACCATGTGACCCGGAGAGGAAGACGGGAAAAGATATTATGGAATCTGGCCTGCGACATTGCAGTGGAATCCATCATCGATCAATGGTATTTAAAATGCGTGCATTTCCCGCAGACAAGACTGCGAAAAGATATCTATGATCAGCTGTCTAAGGCCATGAAGGTGCTGACGGCGGAGGGGATTTACCGCCAGCTGGCAGGCTGGAATCTGGAAGATGACAAGATCAGAGAACTGGCCGCGGAATTTCAGAAGGACGAGCACGTTTACTGGCCGGATGATCCGAAGCAGGAAATGCACCAGGAAGTAGAAAACCGGTGGAAAAATATCAGTGAAAAGACAGAGACCGATATGGAGACATTCTCCAGTGAACAGTCCAGTCAGGCAGGAGATCTGATGGGACAGATCCGGGTGGAAAACCGGGACCGCTATGACTACCGGGAATTTTTGCGGAAGTTTGCTGTGATGCGGGAGGAAGTGACGGTGGATCCGGATTCCTTCGACTATGTATTTTACAGCTACGGCCTGTCCATGTATGGGAATATGCCGCTGATCGAGCCTCAGGAATGGAAGGAAGTCAAAAAGGTACAGGAATTTGCCATTGTGATTGATACTTCCATGTCCTGTTCCGGGGATCTGGTGAAGAAATTTCTGGAAGAAACTTACGATATTTTAAGCGAAGAAAACAGCTTTTTCCATAAAGTTAATATCCATATCATCCAGTGTGACGAGCAGGTGCAGAATGACCGGAAAATCACAGATGAGAAAGAACTGAAAGAATATATGGAACATCTGGAGCTCCGGGGTGAGGGAGGCACGGATTTCCGGCCGGCCTTTGCCTATGTAAATCAGCTGATGGAAACCGGGCAGTTTCAGGATTTGAAGGGGCTGATTTATTTTACCGACGGAAAGGGCGTTTATCCGAAAAAAATGCCCCCATACGAAACGGCCTTCATTTTCATGGAGGAAGAGTATGAGGATGTGGACGTTCCGCCCTGGGCAATGAAGCTGATTGTTACAGGGGAAGAGGATTTGAGTGAAGGAGAACAGGAAAATGAATATTAAACGAGCAAAGCAGGAAATCAAAGATTCCATTGAAGCATATCTGAAGAAAAATGAATATGATGAATATGAGATTCCATCCATCCGCCAGAGACCGATTTTTCTGATGGGACCTCCGGGCATTGGAAAGACCCAGATTATGGAACAGATTGCAAGGGAATGCGGCATCGGGCTGGTTGCCTATACGATCACTCATCATACGAGACAGAGCGCAATCGGACTTCCGTTCATCAGGGAAAAAGAATATGGGGGGAATATGTATTCTGTGACGGAATATACCATGAGTGAAATCATTGCATCCGTTTATGAAAAAATAGAAAAAACTGGAAATAAAGAGGGGATACTGTTTATTGACGAGATTAACTGTGTATCCGAGACGCTGGCGCCGACCATGCTGCAGTTTCTGCAGTGCAAAATGTTCGGAAACCAGAAGATTCCGGACGGCTGGATGATCGTTGCTGCGGGAAACCCGCCGGAGTACAATAAATCCGTCCGGGATTTTGATGTGGTAACCCTGGACCGTATTAAGAAGATTGATGTGGAAGCTGATTATGAAGTATGGAAAGAGTATGCCTATCAGGCAGGGATCCATCCGTCCATTCTTGCGTATCTGGAAATCCGTAAGGAATATTTTTACCGGATGGAGACGACCGTAGACGGAAAGGCGTTTGTGACAGCCAGAGGCTGGGAAGATTTATCCCGCCTTATTCAGGTGTATGAAGAACTGGGAAAAGAAATCGACCGGGAAGTGGTCCATCAGTATCTTCAGCACGGGAAAATTGCCAAGGATTTTGCCAATTATTATGCTTTGTATAAGAAATACAAAGAAGATTACGGAATCGAGCGGATCCTGCAGGGACAGTTCCAGCCGGAGACCATTCAGAGACTGAAATTCGCAGCCTTCGATGAAAAATTAAGTGTAGTCGAACTGCTGAATGGAAAGTTAAGTGAATGGTTCAAAAACTGCTGGAAGACGGATACTTATGTGACCCAGCTGTTTTCATGGTTAAAACAGATGAAAGCCAGAGAATCTGTGGAGGAAATCATAAAAGAGGCAAAAGAAGTTTTAGAGCAGAGAAAACGGGCAGAGCAGATCGGCAAAGAGGAAGAATACATTTTCAAAGATGTAATCGCGGACCTCGAAGGATATCTCAGAATGCAGAAGGAAGAACATCTGGATTTTGCAGATGCCTTTGAGAAAGTGAGAGAGGATTTCCAGGAGAAAACGAAGCAGAGAGAACAGGAAATCGAAGACACTCAGGAGGCTCTGTATCATGCTTTCGAATTTATGGAAGAGGCCTTTGGAGAGAGTCAGGAAATGGTTGTTTTTGTGACAGAGTTAAATGTGAATTATTACAGCATTCAGTTCATCAAAGAAAATGGATGCGACAAGTATTATCAGTACAACAAAGGGCTTCTGTTTGATGAGCAGCAGGAAGCAATCCTGACAGAACTGGACGATCTGAAGCAGAAAATGAGGTTAAGTGAATGACAAAAACTGCCAGACAGAGAGAAAAAGAAGATTGTCTTGGAACCATGTACGCCATGAAAAGGAAGGATCACCAGATCATAAAGGCGGATATCGCCAGAGAACTGGGAGTCTCCGCAGCCAAAGTGGACCGGCTGTGCCGGGAACTGCTGGAAGAAGGGTATCTCAGGAGCGACGGAGGCCGGGCGCTTTTCCTTACGGCTCCCGGTCTGAGCAAAGGGCAGGAATATATGGAGAGAAAGCAGACATACCTATTCTTATACGATGCACGAAAGCGATCTGAATCTGCTGTTTCCGGAAGGTGAAAGGGAATTCCCGGCTGCATTTTTTGAAAAGGGATCCAGGCATCCGAGAATTCTTTTTGTCTCTGGGGATCGGGGTGACGGAACGCAGCCAGGCGGTGTCTGGGATAATCGATTCTGTGGATCCGGGAACCATCCGAAAGATGTGCCGGAAAGAGAAAAAACATCTCCGATATGACAAGATCGGTGAGAATGAGGGAATGGAACTGCAAAGGATTCCATATGAGCAGCTGGGAGATTTCCTGCAGACAGGCATTTACCTTGTGGATTTTACGATTTATCAGCAGGGAAAAGATCATCAGAGTCTGTCCATGGCAGATATGGGATTTCATAAACCGGGATGTCTTGTATATGAGAAAGAACGGCAGTATCTGGAACTGACAGTCAGAGAAATTCAGGCGTATACTAAAGGAGGATGCCGGAGAGCGCCGCTGAGCTTATGATGCGCTTTTAATCGTCCGTATCGATGTGAGAACAATTCTCAATAAGAAATAGAATGTTGCAGGCGTGCAACAAAAAAGACGAAAACATATGGAACAGGTGAATATGGGAAAAAACGATCTTCCGCAGAACGGCGGGAGATTTTTTTCTTTTTATTTCACGGAAAAACAGGGAACATTTTGTTGTTGACAAGGGAATCTTTTCTATGGTACATGTTAGATATAATTTAAGTTATGCATGACTAACTATTGTGGATGAGGAGATATTTATGAGGAAACAACCATTACGGATTTTCTGGATTTTCATTGGATTTATATGTTTCGGGCTGGGAACAGCCGGCATTGTGCTGCCGATACTTCCAACTGTGCCGTTTTATATGGCAGCAGCCTTTTGTTTTGCGAAGAGTTCCGAAAAACTTCATCGATGGTTTCTCGGAACCGGATTGTATCAAAAACATCTGGAAAGCTTTGTGAAACAGAAAGCCATGACCATGAAAACCAAGTGTTCCATTGTCGGAACGGTGACCGTTGTCATGCTGATTGGATTTCTGGCAATGCGAAATGTTCCGGCAGGACGAATTTGTATTTCCATTGTATGGTTCTGTCATGTTCTGTACTTTTTCCTGAGAGTGGAAACCCGGAAGGAGGCAGCCTGTGATTAAAACAAGACTTTTGAAGCTTCTGTCAGAAGGCAGAAAATACATTCTGTATCAGGTCATATGGCAGTGGATCGCTCTTCTCGGACAGATTGTTTCGGTGTTTGCCATTGGGAATCTGGTGGAAAGAATTCTGGAAGGCACCGTGAAGGAACCGGTCGTTTTAAGAACACTTTTGATTCTGCTGTGCATGACTGCCCTGCGGTTTCTGGCAGATCAGATGGCGGCGAGGATGTCCTACGCAGCCAGCGCTGACGTAAAGAACACTCTGAGAGACCGGATTTACGAAAAGCTTCTGCGTCTGGGAGCATCTTATCGGGAGCGGATTTCATCGGCTGAAGTGGTGCAGATGAGCGTGGAAGGAGTTGAGCAGCTGGAAACCTATTTCGGCAGATACCTGCCGCAGTTGTTTTACAGCATTCTGGCACCTGTCACACTTTTTTTATGTCTTAAATCCATCAGCCTGAGGGCAAGTGTTGTCCTGCTGATCTGCGTACCGCTGATTCCGGCGTCCATTATAGCGGTGCAGAAGATTGCAAAGAAACTTCTCCAGCGTTACTGGGGAATGTATACACAGCTGGGAGACAGTTTCCTGGAAAATCTCCAGGGGATGACGACGCTGAAAATATACCAGGCGGACGAGCAGAAAGCGGCTGAAATGGACGAGGAGGCCGGCCGGTTCCGGAAAATTACAATGAAAGTTCTGACGATGCAGTTAAATTCAACCAGCGTCATGGATATCATTGCCTATGGCGGAGCGGCGGCAGGGATGATTCTTGCGGTACAGGAATTCATTGCCGGAAATGTATCTTTTGGAGGGACCCTGATCATTATTTTGCTGGCGGCAGAATTTTTTATTCCCCTTCGGCTGCTGGGTTCTTTCTTTCACATTGCAATGAACGGCATGGCGGCCAGCGATAAGATTTTCCGTCTGCTGGATCTGGAAGAACCAAGGCGGGGAACGGAGCATTTTCCGGAGAAATATATAGATATCCATATGAAAAATGTAAGATTTTCATATGATGGGAAACGGGAAATCCTGAAAGATATTTCCATGGAATTTCCATCCGGCAGTTTTATTTCTCTGGTGGGAGAATCCGGATGCGGATCTAAGGGAAATGAAAGAAGCGCTGCAGGCGGTGAATCTGCTGGATTTTTTAAATAGTCAGGACGGTCTGCAGACAAAATTGATGGAAAAAGCGGCTAATCTCTCAGGAGGGCAGCGCCAGCGTCTGGCTCTGGCAAGGGCTTTGCTTCACGATACCCCGATTTATATCTTTGATGAGGCGGCATCGAATATTGACGCTGAGAGCGAAGAAATGATCATGGATGTTATTCGGAAACTGGCGGAGACCAAAACAGTGCTGCTGATTTCTCACAGGCTGTCCAATGTAACCGGATGTGACCGAATTTATATGATGGCGGACGGCCGGGTAAAAGAACAGGGAACTCATCATCAGCTGATGCACCTGAAAGGCAGATACTTCGCATTATATCAGGAGCAGAAAGAACTGGAAGGATATGTCCGGACGCGGGATACAGGAAAGGAGGCGGCAAATGCATCATAAAAGAAGAAGTTCTGTAAAAATTATGGGACAGATGATTTTGCTGGTAAGACCGCTGATTCATCTGATGACGCTGGCGGTGCTGTTAGGCAGCGCAGGATATTTGTGCGCTATTTTTCTCACAGTCGCAGCCGGATACAGTCTCCTGAGAGGTCTTGAGGGAATACCTGCGGCCAATATATTTATCGGAATGGGAATTATGGCAGTTATGAGGGGAATCCTTCATTATGCGGAACAGTACTGCAATCATTATATTGCATTCCGACTGCTGGCCCTGATACGTCATAAAGTCTTTGCAGTTCTGAGAAGATTATGTCCTGCTAAACTGGAAGGCAGGGAAAAAGGAAATCTTATTTCCATTATTACGTCGGATATTGAATTGCTGGAAGTTTTTTATGCGCATACAATTTCGCCGGTTTTCATCGCTGTCATTACTTCGCTGATCATGGTAATTTTTATGGCACGATATCACTGGGCTGCGGCAGTTCTGGCAGCTGCGGCCTATATGACCGTAGGAATTCATATATCTCTGCTGAACGGACGAAAAGGAGCGGCGCCGGGAATGGAGTTTCGTGACGGACTGGGCAAACTGAACAGTTATGTGCTGGATTCTCTTCATGGAATCGATGAGACGCTTCAGTACGGACAGGGAATGAGACGAAGACGGGAGATGGGAGAAACCTCCTGCCGTCTCGGAAAGCAGCAGAAACAGCTGAACCGCATGGAGGCGACACAGAGATCCGTCACAAATCTGGTGATTTTGGCGGCTTCGTTTCTTATGCTGTTCATGACATTGGAACTGTATCAAAACGGACAGATGAATTTTGAAGGGATGCTGATCTGCACGATTGCGATGATGGGATCGTTCGGACCGGTAACAGCTTTGTCAAATCTGTCCAATCATCTGAATCAGACTCTGGCCTGCGGGGAACGAGTGCTATCGCTGCTGGAAGAAGAACCGGCGGTGGAAGAAATCCCGGACAGGGATGAAGAGGAGAATTTGGAATTTACCGGAGCAGAAGTGCAGAACGTTACATTTTCCTATGGTGATGAGGCGATTCTCAGCGACTGTACACTTGAGATTCCAAGAGGGAAAGTAACAGGTGTTTTCGGGAAAAGCGGTTCCGGGAAATCTACTTTGCTGAAACTGCTTATGAGGTTCTGGGAAACGGATCAGGGAGAAATACAGATTTCCGGGCAGGATGTGAAGGAAATTCCGACCAGAAGGCTGCGCAGCATGCAGTCTTATGTGACTCAGGAAACTCAGATGTTTCATGATTCCATTGCCAATAACATTGCGGTTGGAAAACCGGGCGCATCCAGAGAAGAGATTGTAAAAGCAGCGAAAAAGGCCTCCATTCATGATTTTATTACGTCACTGCCGGATGGGTATGATACAGAAGTTGGAGAACTGGGAGACAGTCTGTCCGGAGGAGAGAAACAGAGAATCGGAATCGCCAGGGCATTTCTTCACGATGCTCCGATGCTGCTTCTGGATGAACCTACGAGCAATTTGGATTCTTTGAATGAGGGGATTATATTGAAATCTCTGGAAGAAGAACGAAACCGGCGGACGGTTGTGCTGGTATCTCACAGAGAGTCAACGATTCGATTTACGGATACAATTTATCAGATGGAAAGTGGAAGGATGTCCTAGACAAAATAGAAGGAGAAATAATTTGATACTGTTAAATACAATACTGCCATGGCTTCTTACACTGTGCATTGTTTTACTGTCGCTGAACTATCCGCTGCGCAGATATTGTCAAAATAACCGGGCATCTGCAGGAGATGTATTTTATGGATTTTACAAATTTTTAAGGAAAAGTCACAGACTGCTGGGAATCCTGGTCATTATTCTGACGTTTCTTCACTGCAGATTTTCCTCGGCTGTTTCCGGCACGAATATGGGAAAAATTTGTTTTTTGATCTTACTGCTGATGTTTATCATACATTTATTTCGAAACAGGATGAAAAAGAAATGGATCATCATCCACCGGGCATTGGCTGTCCTGCTGTGGATTGCGATCATTGTACATATCGTACAGGAAATACGGCTGTAGGAAATAGATGGATCGTATACGTGGGGATTCCTGAAGGAATCCCTGCTATGAAAAAACGGTGTAATAAGAAAATGAAAAAAATATGAAAAAAGTGTTGACAAGAATGTAATTATACGGTAGAATCATCATTGTTCTGAAAAACACAGAACGTATGCGATAGTGGCGTAGCTGGTAACGCGCAACCTTGCCAAGGTTGAGACCGCGGGTTCGAACCCCGTCTATCGCTCTTTTTTATTTCTCCCAGAAATCACGGTTTTATGCGGTTTCTGGGATTTTTCAATTTTGCTGGAAATGATGTTTTTGTAATTTTGTTAAAGTTTTTTCTTCTCTGCTGAAAATAAAATTTAACTATTTTTTTCTCATAAATTCAAGGCCTAATTCTTATTCTAAATTCGCATAAATCTTCTGACACTTTTATTAATAATACCATAATAAAATAAAACTTAAAAATATACAAGGTAAGAGTGTTTTCATAAATTGCCGAAGATTTAATATATATTTTATAAATCTTGAAATTAAAAAACTTTTATATCTGGATTATAATATATTTAACAGATGATTGAGCAAAGAGGATGATCGTACCTGCAGTGATACGATCATCCTCTTTTCAGTATGAAATACGAAAAATTATTTTGTACGTTTAAATAAACTAAAGATCCACGCCAGCCACGCAAACATAATATCACCTCATATTTTACAAAATGGAACACAGATTCTCTACTTATAGTATACTCCAATCTGTGGCATTGATACAGTTAAAATAGTGTGAAAAATAGCAATGGCGGTTTAATTGGAATCCAGATGAAGTTCCCGTATTTTTTCAGTCAGACGCTGCAGGTCATTTTGGTCCGGATGAGTGAGAGCCTGATCAAAATTGGCAATCAGCGCCCTGGCTTTTTCAGGATCCTGCTCCATAAGACCTTCGTAGCGTTTCCGCACGGAAACCGGCATTTTTCCCTGGCACATGAAAGAACCGATCACCTGGCAGGATGCAGGAATCAATTCCCGGACTCTGGAAAGAATCTTTTGGAAATAAGTCTCGCTCTGGCCAAATCCGGCGGTGCCGAACAAGAAGATTTTTCTGCCATTGAGCGTACGAAGAAAAGCTGACAGAGTTTCATCGCAGCATCCTTTGTCAGTCCAGAATCCCAGAAAGATAAGATCTGCTTCGGCGGCCTCGTCGGAAGGCTGGCCGGAAGAAATAAGAGATTCTTCCGGGAGTATTGTCTTTATCTGTTCTGCAAGAAGTTTTGTGTTGCCGGTGCGGCTGCTGTAAACAATAGAATATTTCATAATACATCTCCTGTTATGCGGATTCACGGTTTTCTAATGGGTTAGTATATGCCGGCTTTTCCTGTTTGTCAAATACAGAAGAAAGCCGTATCCGTGGGAGCGAAGGTCTCAGAATACGGCTTGATGAATATTATGAATCTGCTCTTCCGCAGTGGCGGTAAAAGCTTAACAGATATAAACCACACAGTCCCACAAGACCATAGATGATGCGGGACAGCATCGTCATGTCACCGAAAAGAAAAGTGACCAGATTGAATCGGAAGAAGCCGATCAATCCCCAGTTGATGGCACCGATGATCACAAGCGTCAATGCTGTGCAGTCTAAAAATTTGTTTCCCATAAAGAACCTCCTTTTCACTTGGGTCATGGATCAGTGATTAGTATGGCGGGAAACAAGGAAAATTATGCAGGAAGCATTTCACGGAAAGAGCGTATGATTTTTTTGACGCCTGGTTTTCCTTCAAATTCAGCAAAATCTTTTTGACCGGCCATAATCACAATATTGGAGCAGCCGGATTCGTAAGCATTGCGGATCCCGGAACCGGAATCTTCAAAAATCAGGCTGTGTTCCGGATCGGAACCGAGAATACGGCAGGCATCCTGAAACATGGCGACTTTATTTTCGTAAGTTCCGTCGTCATAAATAAAATTTTTCCGCGGAATCCAGCGGTCCAGATGAAAACTGTCGATGAAAAAATCAACATTCGGCTTTATGGAAGCGGTTGCGATGGTAAAAGGAATGTTTTGCTCTTTCAAATAGTCAAAATACTCTTCCGCACCGTCAACCAGATGAAAATTTTTCTTATCTTCCAGACATTTTTCCCGGTAGACAGCTTCTTTTTTCTGAGAATAGAATTCCACCTGTTCCGGTGTATAAGTGCCTCCGGATAAAAAAGTGATTGTCTGCTGATTCGGCACGCCATTGATATTTTCATGAAGCTCTTTCGGTGTTATGCCGAGACCGCGGATTTCTTCTGAAATCTGATTCCAGGCTGCCACATGCTTATCGTCATCAAAAAATAAAGTTCCGTTGAAATCAAAGATTACACAATCAAAATTCATAGAATACTCCTTATGTACAGTTCAGATGTTCGGTATTATTTTAGCATGAAAGGAAGAACACGTAAATGAAAGAAACTGGGGAAAACCAGGAATCTTAGGAAAATCTGCCGCCGCATTTACAATCTGATAGAGAAATAGTATAATAAGAACGATTAAAAATGGATTCACGGACGATTAAATGAAGAAGAGGATATAAAAATATAAGGGACGTTTGGTCAAAGTTATACAGCAGTGGTCATGAAGGAGGAAGACACAATGAAGGTTATTTTTCTGGATGTGGACGGCGTATTGAATTCCCAGGACCTGTTCGAAAGATGCGGAGAAGAACTGGTGCCGATTGATGAGGAGAATATTCGCTGCCTGAAGGAAATAGTCGATGCGACCGGCGCTAAGATTGTATTATCGTCGTCCTGGAGGTACGGATGGACGGAACACAGAGATGAAGTACAGGATTGGTGTCAGCTGCTGGTGGATACTCTGGAGAGGTATCAGATGAAAATCATTGATAAGACAGAGTATTTCAGCAGCGGACGGCGGGAAGACGAGATCAAAGACTGGCTGGGAAAATGTCCGGAACGGGTAGAAAGTTTTGTGATTCTGGATGACGGAGATTACGACTGGTACCGCCATGGATATGACAAACATTTAGTGAAGACAGATTTCTGTACCGGAGGACTGCGGCAGGAACATGTTCAGAAAGCAGTCAGTATTTTGAACAAAAAGCATTTCTGGTCGTTTTTCAGACGACGCAGGAAAAAAGGAGCGGCGAAATGACAACAGGAGCACTGATCAAAGAGATGACGGCCTATTATGAGGGAGATCCAAAACGTATTCAGCATTTTCTGAAAGTGTATGCTTATGCCAGAACGATCGGAGAAGAGGAAGGGCTGGATAAAGAGACGCAGGATATTTTAGAGACAGCAGCTGTTACCCATGATATCGGCATAAAACTCAGTGAGCGGAAATACAACAGCAGCAGTGGGAAATATCAGGAAATTGAAGGACCGGCGGAGGCAGAAAAGATGCTGACGAAGCTGGGCTGTGACAGAACGAAGATGGAGAGGGTCTGCTATCTGATCGGACACCACCATACCTATCAGGAGATTGACGGAATCGACTATCAGATTCTGGTGGAAGCGGATTTTCTGGTGAATCTTGCAGAGGAGCATGCAAAAGATACCACAGTGGATTCTGTCAGGCAGAAGATCTTCCGGACGGAAACGGGAAAATTCTTATTGGAGAAAATTTTTTCAAAAAAATCTTGATATCTGTCTCTTAATGTGTTAAAGTATAGAAGTCGCAGAAATGCGGCGCAAAACAAAAAGCCCAGATAGCTCAGTCGGTAGAGCAGAGGACTGAAAATCCTCCTGTCCCTGGTTCGATTCCGGCTCTGGGCAGTGTGCGGGTGTAGTTCAATGGTAGAACTCCAGCCTTCCAAGCTGATCACGTGGGTTCGATTCCCATCACCCGCTTAAGAGATGGAAGCATGCAGAAGTGAGATACTTTTGCATGCTTTTTCTTTTGTCCTGCTGTTCAGGAAGGAAGAAATCTGAAGAAGGATAAATAAGAGGAAAGGAACAGGAATAAGATGGAAATCAGAGAATTTAAGACAGAGGATCTGGAAGAAATGAGAGTGATATGGAATCAGGTGGTGGATGCTGCAGATGCGTTTCCACAGGAAGCAATCCTTGAAGGTGATGAGGCAGAGAGATTTTTTGGAGAACAGTCGTTTACCGCAGTGGCGAAGGAAAATGGGGAGATTCTGGGATTGTACATCCTTCATCCTAATAATATTGGAAGATGCGGACATCTCGGAAATGCCTCCTATGCGGTCAGGAAAGATCTGCGGGGCAGACATGTGGGAGAGGCGCTGGTGCGCCATTCACTGAAAAAAGCAGCGGAGCTGGGATTTAAAGTAATGCAGTTTAATGCGGTGGTTGCTTCTAATCATGCGGCAATTCATCTCTATGAAAAAATAGGATTTCAGAGACTTGGCGTAATTCCAGGGGGATTCCGCACGGAAGATGGATATGAGGATATCATGTTATATTACATAAAGCTTCCTGAAGTATAAAAAAGCAGGACGGGCTTATTTCCCGTCCTGCCAGTCGTCTGCCCAGACAGAGGCAAGGATATTGGTACATCCGTTGAGACCGAGAGTGCCGCTGTTGAGCATAATATCATAATTTTTCGCATCGCCCCATTTCTGCTCCGTGTAGAATTCATAATAAGCTTTGCGGCGGAAATCCTTGTCCAGAAGACGTTTCTTAGGGGACTCGCTGGTTTCGCCGTATACTTTCAGAATCCGTTCCATCCGTTCTTCGAAGTCTGCGTGGATGAAAACACGGAGACAGTGATGCAGATGAAAGAGGAGATAGTCTGCGCAGCGTCCGATGATAATACAGTTGGATTTGTTTGCCAGATCAAAAATTACCTTTCTCTGGATCCGCCAAAGGTGGTCCTGTATGCCCATTCCGTACTGATCCCGGGCGGAGAAGGAATTGATCAGCGTATTGGCGTGAGCAAGAGCCTCTTCCTGGGTCCGGATAAACGGTTCTGCCATACCGCTTTCTCTGGCGGTCAGCTGGATGATGTCCGCGTCATAGTATGGAATATCCAGTTTTTTGGCAAGTTGTTTTCCGATAGTGCGACCGCCGCTTCCGAACTCGCGGCTGATCGTGATGATTTTGTTTTTCATATCAATCTCCTCCTTTTGTAGTTTTAAGTTGCCTGTTTCAGCTGTCTGGTAAACCGGGTTATAGTCAGTGTAACATAGACTGCTACAATAAGTTCGGTGACCGGCATGGCAAACCAGAGAGAGTCAGCGCCGAACAGTACCGGCAGTACCAGGATCAGGAATCCGCTGATGACCAGACCGCGGCTGACAGATACGACGAAAGCAGATGCCGGCTTCATCAGTGCCTGGAAATAGTAGGTTGAGAAAATATTCAGCGGCAGCAGGAAGAAGGAAAGACCATAGCACCGGATGATGGAAGGTGCGATTTCCATGACTTCCTTTGTCGGTGTCATAAAGATCCTGATATAAAGCTCAGGTGTCGCGAGGCTTAATACGGTCCAGAAAATACCGAAACAGAAAGCAGTCATAAGAGCGTATTTCAAAACCTGACGGATCCGGCTGCTCTGACCTGCCCCGTAATTGGTGGATATGATCGGCTGAGCCGCCTGTCCCACACTGTAGGCACAGCACTGAGCGAAAGTACTAATATTAACAATAATACCATATACGGACAGTGCATTGGTACCCAAATATTTCATAATTTGCCGATTAAATAAAATTGTGAGGATTCCTATGGCCACATCGATGAAAAATGTGACAGCATCGCGATAAAAGAGATGACAGATCCGATGGCTGTGGCAAGACCGGCTCCGTAAATTCCCATATCGCAGGTAAAGACGAAGAAATAGTCTCCGAAAATATTAAAGATTCCGCCGCTGAGGACGGCAGCTGTAGCAAGTGCCGGGTTGCCGTCATTTCTCAGATAGGCTGCCAGCATCTGGTTGAACAAAAAAGACGGAATCACATATTTGATCGGACGGATGTACTCCTGCGTCAGCGGGAGCAGATTTTTTGCAGCGCCGAAAAACGTCATCAGTTCACGGTCGAAAAAAATGATGACCAGCCATGCGAGAATTGCCAGAAAAATGGAGCCGATGACAGAACAGGTGAAATATTCGTTGGGCTGCCGGTTTTCTGATTCTCTGGAGCCTTTCAGTATGCTGAAGATAACGGAGCCTCCGATTCCCATAAGAAGCCCCAGGCTGTAAATAATATTCCAGATTGGGGCGACCACAGAGAGGGCTGCGGTGCCTTCCGGTCCCTGATACTGGCCGACCATGGCCATATCGACGACGGAATAAATCGATGTGATCAGGGAGCTTCCGAATGCGGCGGCCAGGTATTTAAAATAAATCGGCCGCAGATTGCCTTTTAAAAAATCCATATTAAATTCTCCTTTTCCTAAATTGTGTGAAAACTTTAAATAGAAAATAGGCGAAGCCTATTTTTTACTGTGGAAAAATAAAAGCCGGGTCTGAAAGTTTTTCAGAATGGTGAAAGAATGACTTTTTTTTGTCAGACATTGAAAACCGGTCTTTGTACGTGCTATGATAGTCTGAGGATAAAAAAGTAAAGGAGAAGAAGATGGATTACAATAAACTTGCACTGGAAATGCATGAGAAACATAAAGGGAAAATAGCAATCAGCCCGAAGGTAGAAGTGAAAACAAGAGACGATCTGAGTACGGCTTACACACCCGGAGTTGCGGAACCGTGCCGGAAGATCAGAGACAACAAAGAAGATGTATACCGCTATACAGCCAAAGGCAATTTAGTGGCGGTCGTATCTGACGGAACCGCGGTGCTGGGACTGGGAGACATCGGACCGGAAGCGGCCATGCCGGTCATGGAAGGAAAAGCGCTGCTGTTCAAAGAATTTGCGGATATTGACGCATTTCCAATTTGTCTCGATACGAAAGATACCGAAGAGATTATCGAAACAGTTAAGAGGATCGCGCCGGTTTTCGGAGGTATCAATCTGGAAGATATTTCCGCACCGAGATGTTTTGAAATTGAGAGACGACTGAAAGAAGAACTGGATATTCCGGTATTTCACGATGACCAGCATGGAACAGCAATTGTCGTAGCGGCAGGTCTGCTCAATGCCCTGAAATGCGTTGGAAAAACCATGGAGGAAGCAGACATCGTGATCAACGGAGCAGGATCTGCGGGAATCTCCATCTGTAAGCTGCTGCTTCAGTTCGGCGTGGGCAATGTTGTTCTGGTCGATCAGAAAGGTGCCCTCTGCCCGGGGGAAGACTGGATGAATGACGCTCAGAAAGAAATGGCAGAGAAGACAAATAAGGAGAAACAGACAGGCCCGCTGTCTGAAATTATAAAAGAAAAAGATGTATTTATCGGTGTTTCCGCGCCTGGTATCGTGACGGCAGAAATGGTATCCGAAATGGCAGATGATCCGGTTATCTTTGCGATGGCAAATCCGACGCCGGAAATTATGCCGGATGAGGCGAAGAAAGGCGGAGCGAGAGTTGTTGCCACAGGACGATCTGATTTCCCGAACCAGATCAATAATGTCCTGGTGTTCCCGGGAATCTTCAGAGGCGCCCTGGATGCCAGAGCCAGTCAGATTACAGAGAACATGAAGATTGCTGCGGCAAAAGCCATTGCAGGTATCATAAGTGACGATGAATTAAACGAAGAATATATTATACCGGAAGCTTTTGATGAGAGAGTCTGTGCGGCAGTGGCACAGGCAGTGGCAGAAGAAAGCAGAAAATAGGCGGATTGTACATGATTTAAAAACGCAGTAAGGGAGAAAATGTGTTATACTAAACATATTGTGAAAATAAATGAAGTTTAAGGAGAATTAAATGAAAGCAAGTGGAATTTTATTACCGGTTTTTAGTTTGCCATCCGATTATGGGATCGGCTGTTTTTCAAAAGAAGCATATCAATTTGTTGATTTTTTGGAAGATACAGGGCAGAAATATTGGCAGATCCTGCCGCTGGGAACTATAGGAGCCGGGAATTCTCCTTATCTTTCTTTTTCAAGTTTTGCGGGAAGTACATATTACATTGATCTGGAACAGCTGGTGGAAGAAGGACTTTTAAAACAGGAGGAGATCGATCCTTACAAAGAAGAAAATACCGGCAAAGTCGATTATGATCAGGTGAGAGAGAGCCGTCAGGAACTGCTCCAGACAGCATACAAGCGGTTTAAGCCGGATAAGAAATTTCTGGAATTTAAGGAAGAGCAGGAATACTGGCTGGATGAGTATGCTGAATTTATGCATGAGAGAGAAGAGGAACTGAGCGAGGAATATTTCTGTTTCTGTCAGTATCTTTTCTTTACACAGTGGCTCAGATTAAAGAAGTATGCCAACGGAAAGGGAATCCAGATCATCGGGGATTTGCCTTTTTATGTGGCGCTGGAAGGAACTGCTTTCAAATATCACAAAGAACTGTTTAAGACAGATGAAGAAGGCAATGCAACGGTAGTTGGAGGATGCCCGCCGGATGCTTTCGCAGAGGACGGACAGGTGTGGTCGAATCCGGTCTACGACTGGGATGTACATAAAGAAACCGGATACAAATGGTGGATGGAACGTCTGAATCATAATTTCATGATTTATGATGTGCTCCGCCTGGATCATTTCAGAGGCTTTGATGAATATTTCGAGATTCCGGCAGAAGATGAAACAGCTGTCAACGGCAAATGGGTCAAAGGGCCGGGATATGATTTCTTCAAAGTTATGAAGGAAACATTAGGTGATAAGAAGGTCATAGCGGAAGACCTGGGATTCCTGACAGAAAATGTGCATAAACTGCTGGCGGATACGAAATATCCGGGTATGAAAGTGCTGGAGTTCGCTTTCGGCGCATGGGATGACAGTATTTATCTTCCGCATAAATATCCGGAAAACTGCATTGTTTATACAGGAACTCATGATAATGACACGGTTGTGGGATGGTATGAGACGATGTCTGATGATGACAGGAATTTCCTGGAGCATTATCTGGAGCACAGCACCATTGACCGTACCGGAAAAGTATATCTGGATCTGATTTCTCTGGCCCTTGAAAGCCGCGGAGATACTGTTATTATTCCATTGCAGGATTATATGGGGCTTGGAAGCGAGGCCAGAATCAATACGCCGTCTACTGTGGGAGATAACTGGGAATGGCGTGTCAGAGAAGAACAGCTGGACGATGAGCTGAAAGAAACAATCCGGACTTTGACAGTAAAATACCGCACGAGAGCTGAGGAGAGAGCAGAGGAAGAGAGAAAGAAAAAAGAAGCGGAAGAAGCTGCGGCGGCAGAAGAACAGAATACAGAAGAATAGGATATTTCACGGGTATGATTTCAAATCATGCCCGTTTTCTGTTATTAAGCCTGCTTGTATAAAAACAAATACTTTCTTGCTTTTTTACAGGGGAGGTGCTATAGTACGTCATGGATGGTATTCTTGAGAGAAATCATACCGCTAATTAGAACATCACCTGGCGAAAGTGGGTGATAGCATTAAAAAAGTAGGATTTATCGGAGCAGGCAAGGTAGGATGCTCCCTTGGAGATTACTTTAAACGCAGCGGAATCGACGTTGCGGGATATTACAGCCATACACAAGCGGGAGCAGGTGGAGCGGCGGCACAACAACATGGGACACATATTGATTCGATTGACAAAATATTAACAATGTGTGATGTTCTATTTTTAACGGTACCAGATGACGCGATCGCGGATGTCTGGGAACAAGTCAGAGCTTTTCCGATTCAGGGGAAGTACATTTGTCATTGCAGCGGATCCTTAAGTTCTGCTGTTCTTTCTGGAATTCGGGAGACCGGAGCATACGGTTATTCCATTCATCCAATGTTTCCATTTAAAAGTAAGAAAACTGCATATGAAGATTTGAAGCATGCTTTGTTTACCGTAGAAGGTGATCCTGCCCACAGAGAAGATATGGAAGCTTTGCTGAGGCACTGCGGCAATCCTGTTGTCGGTATTGGGAAGGAGGATAAGCCCTCTTACCATGCAGCGGCGGTTTTTGCATCCAATCTGATGGTGGGACTGATAGAGGAAGCCATTCAGCTGCTGGAAAAATGTGGATTCAGCAGAGAAGAGGCCATGGCGGCGCTGAAGCCTCTGGCAGTGTCCAATCTGGAAAATATTTTTGAAGCCGGAACGAAAGACGCTTTGACCGGGCCGGTAGAACGGCATGATATCCAGACAGTAAAGAAGCATCTGAAGGCTCTTGACCAGGACAAAAAAGATACTTACACAGCCCTCACAAAGGAGATTATTCAAATTGCGGAGAAGAGACATCCGCAGATTTCATATGCAGACATGAAACAAGTATTGGAGGAAGAAAGATGAAAAAGACAGTAAGCACATTACAGAAGATGAAAGAGAACGGTGAAAAGATTTCCATGTTGACAGCATATGACTATTCAACAGCGAAGCTGTTTGATGAGGCAGGAATCGATACGATGCTGGTGGGAGATTCTCTGGGAATGGTAATGCTGGGATATGATTCAACGATTCCTGTGACAGTGGAAGACATGATCCATCACGGAGCAGCCGTGTGCAGAGGAGCGAAAGAGGCGCTGATCGTTGTGGATATGCCATTCCTTTCCTATCATACTTCCGTTTATGACGCAGTTGTAAATGCAGGAAGGATTATGAAAGAAACCGGATGTACCGCGGTTAAACTGGAAGGCGGCAAAAATGTATGCCCTCAGATCAAAGCCATTGTGGAAGCTCAGATTCCGGTCTGCGCCCATATCGGTCTGACGCCTCAGTCTGTCAATGCCTTCGGGGGATTCAAAGTACAGGGAAAGAGTGAAGAAGCAGCAAAAGAATTGATTGAAGCGGCGCTGGCAGTGGAAGAAGCAGGCGCATTTATGGTTGTTCTGGAAGGAATTCCGGCAAAACTTGCTGCCATCATTACCTCCAAACTTCATATTCCGACCATCGGTATCGGAGCAGGAGCACAGTGCGACGGACAGGTTCTGGTATATCAGGATATGCTGGCAATGTACGGAAACTTCGTACCGAAATTTGTAAAACAGTTTGCCCAGGTAGGAGAAGTTATGAAAGGTGCTGTCGCAGATTATATGAAAGAAGTGCAGGAAGGAACATTTCCGGGAGAAGAACACACATATGCCATCAGTGATGATGTAATAGAGAAACTGTATTAAAGGAGAATAAAGAGATGAAAATCGTTGAAACGATAAATGAAGTAAGAGAGCGGGTAAAAGAATGGAAAAAGCAGGGACTGACGATCGGTCTGGTTCCGACCATGGGGTATCTCCACGAAGGACATCAGAGTCTGATGGATGCCGCAAGAAAAGAGAACGATAAAGTGGTTGTCAGCATTTTTGTCAATCCGATGCAGTTCGGTCCGACGGAAGACCTGGCAGAGTATCCGAGAGACCTGGATCACGATGCAAAAGTCTGTGAAAATGCAGGAGTGGATCTGGTTTTTCATCCGGAACCGGAAGAAATGTATGAACCGGATTTCTGTTCTTTTGTGGATATGACCGGTTTGACAGAAGGTCTTTGTGGAAAAACCAGACCGATTCATTTCTGTGGTGTCTGCACTGTCGTAAATAAATTATTTAATATTGTACAGCCGGACAGAGCGTACTTCGGGCAAAAAGACGGACAGCAGCTGGCAGTTGTACGCCGTATGGTAAGAGACCTCAACATGGATATTGAAATCGTAGGATGTCCGATCGTCCGGGAAGAGGACGGTCTTGCCAAGAGCTCAAGAAATACATATCTGTCTCCGGAAGAGAGGAAAGCCGCGCTGATTCTTTCCAAAACCATCGCTCTTGGAGAAGAACTGGCAAAAACAGAGAAAGACGCAGGAAAAGTAGTTGCGGCAATGAAGGAAAATATAGAGACAGAGCCGCTGGCAAAGATTGATTATGTGGAAGCAGTAGATGCCGTATCTATGGCGCCGGTGAATACTCTGGAGGGAGAATGCATGCTCGCTGTGGCGGTATACATCGGAAAAACAAGGCTGATTGACAATACGCTGTTAAATGCTTAATATAAAAGGAGAAATTTCAAAATGAACATTAGTATGTTAAAAGGTAAAATTCACAGGGCAACGGTAAAACAGGCAGAGCTTGATTATGTGGGAAGTATTACGGTGGATCCGGTGCTGCTGGAGGCAGCAGGCATCCTGGAATATGAACATGTGCATATTGTAGATGTCAATAACGGAAGCCGTTTTGAGACCTATACTATTCCGGGGGAACCGGGAAGCGGTATGATCTGCCTGAATGGTCCGGCAGCAAGGTGTGTGGCAACAGGAGATAAGATCATTATCATTGCCTATGCGGATATGACACCGGAAGAAGCCGAAACCTTTGAGCCGAAAGTAGTATTCGTAGATGACAATAACCAGATTTCACGCTGCACCAATTACGAAAGGCATGGACGTCTGGAAGATATGTAGGAGAAGATTATGTTAAGAGGAAAGACTGTAGTATTAGGAGTAACAGGAAGCATTGCTGCTTACAAAATGGCAAATGTGGCAAGTATGCTTGTAAAAAGAGGATGTGAAGTTCATGTGGTCATGACAAAGAATGCTACGCATTTTATTAATCCGATCGCTTTTGAATCTCTCACCAACACGAAATGTCTGGTAGAGACATTTGACCGGAATTTTCAGTTCCATGTGGCGCACGTTTCACTGACAGATAAAGCCGATGTTATGCTGATCGCGCCGGCCTCTGCCAATGTGATCGGCAAGATTGCGGGAGGAATCGCGGATGATATGCTGACGACAACAGTCATGGCATGTCAGAAACCTGTGATCATCGCTCCTGCGATGAATACAAAAATGTATGAAAATCCGATACTGCAGGACAATCTTGACAAACTCCGCAGATTTGGATATGAAATCATTGAGCCGGCGTCCGGACATCTGGCCTGCGGAACAAGCGGCGCCGGAAAGATGCCGTCTGAGGAAGTGCTGGTTTCTCATATTGAGCGCTGCATTTCCAAAGAAAAGGATCTGAAAGGAAAGAAAGTACTGGTGACAGCGGGTCCGACCGTGGAATCCATTGATCCCGTAAGATATATCTCCAATCACTCTTCCGGCCGCATGGGGTATGCCATCGCGAAGGCGGCCATGTTAAGAGGCGCGGAAGTGACGCTTGTATCCGGACCGACCAGTCTGGAGGCGCCGATGTTTGTTGACACGGTGAATATCAGGAGCGCGGCTGATATGTATGAAGCCGTGATGGAACGCAGGGATGAACAGGATATTATCATCAAGGCCGCCGCAGTAGCGGACTATACGCCGGCGGAAGTCAGCAATGAAAAAGTAAAGAAGAAAGATGATGAGATGAGGATTCCTCTGACGAGAACGAAAGATATCCTGAAAGCACTGGGAGAAAACAGAAAAGACGGGCAGTTTTTGTGCGGATTTTCCATGGAAACCCAGAACATGCTGGAGAATTCCAGAGCGAAGCTTAAGAAGAAAAATATTGATATGATCGTTGCGAACAATCTGAAGGAAGAAGGAGCAGGCTTCAAGACAGATACCAATGTTGTGACATTGATCACAGAGAAGGAAGAGCTGCCGCTTCCGCTCATGTCAAAAGATGAAGTGGCAGATCATCTCCTTGATTTCATTTTGAAACAGATGGCGTGATCTTAAAAAATTGTAAAAATTAAATAAAAAACCGTACAAAAACTGGTTTCCTGAAATGCCTATGTTATAATATATGCATAAGAACAAAAGCAGATGAAAGGAAAGCAGAATGAAAGCAGTGAACAAAGTTCGTCTGATTTATCTGCCGGCGATTCTGTTGCCGATTGTAGTCATGATCGTGTCAATCCTGGCATTAGGATTTGGATACGTAAGGATTAATAACACAGATATTTCAGCAGATGGATTCGAGCGATTCGTGAATCCATTGAAAACGATGAATAATTCAACCAAAGAAATTTATCGTGAACTGGAAGAAAAGATTCTGACGGCGCCGTCGGCTCTGGAGGATGAAGGGTATCTTAACGATGTCAATAGCAGACTGTCTGAAAAGGATTCTTATCTTCTGGTCAGAAAGAATCAGCAGATCGTATATCGGGGAAGTGATGACGCCGACCCGGATTTGGAAGCAAAACTGCCTGCGTACGGAAATGATGAGAGTGATCAGGACAGAGGCTTTTTCGTCAGCAATCCGGGCAATTATCTTGTAAAACAACAGGATTTTGAATATCAGGACGGCGGAAAAGGCTCTGTTTTTATTATGACGGATTTGGGAGCGGTGCTTCCTCATTACAGGAATATTATCACTCAGGTTTGTCTTGCGGTCGTAGGAGTTCTGATTCTTACGAGCACATTCCTGTCATGGTTTATGTACCGTGAATTCGTAGGACCGATTCGTGAATTAAAAGCCGGAGCGGAACGAATCAAGGATGGAAATCTGGACAATGATGTGGTAATCCGCAGCGGCGGGGAAGAAATCCGTGAATTGTGTGATTCTTTTAATGAAATGAGGGCGGAACTGAAAGATTCCATCGATGCCCGGATGGTATATGAGAAGCAGAACAGGGATCTGATCAGTAATATTTCCCACGATCTGAAAACTCCGATCACTGCGATCAAAGGGTATGTGGAAGGGATCATGGACGGCGTGGCAGATACGCCGGAGAAGATGGACCGGTATATCAAGACCATTTATAATAAAGCCAACGATATGGATGCGCTGATCAATGAGCTGTCACTGTATTCCAAAATCGATTCCAATATCATTCCGTATAATTTTGAGAAGATCAATATCAACGCATATTTTAAAGACTGCGTAGATGAGATCGGAGCAGATCTGGAGCAGAAAGGTATGATGTTCTCCTATCGGAATTACTGTTCAGAGAACGCCACGGTGACGGCGGATCCGGAGCAGCTGAAAAGAGTGATTAATAACATCATTAATAACGCGTGTAAATATAACAACAAAGCCAAAGGAAAAGTAAGTATCACCCTGACGGAGTTTGACCGTAAGATTCAGGTTGAGATTAAGGACAATGGAATCGGAATTTCCAAAGAGGATCTTCCGCATATTTTCCGGAGGACTTACCGGGCGGATATGTCCAGAAATTCTGCAGGAGGAAGCGGGCTGGGCCTGTCTATCTGCAAGAAGATCATAGAAGAGCATGGAGGAGAGATATGGGCGGAGAGCAAGCTGCGTTCAGGCACGACCATATTCTTTACACTAAACAAAGTATTGGAAAAGCCAAAGGAGAATAAGCATGAGTAAAGTATTAATCGTAGAGGACGAATTGTCCATCGCTGAGCTGGAAAAAGATTATCTGGAACTGAGTTCGTTTGAAGTGGAGATTGAGACGGATGGGAAGAAGGGTATGGAAATGGCCCTCAAAAATGATTATGATATGATTATCCTGGATATCATGCTGCCGGGCGCAGATGGATTCGAGATCTGCAAACAGATTCGCGCGGCAAAAGAAATCCCGATTCTGATGGTATCCGCAAGGAAGGAAGATATCGATAAGATCCGCGGACTGGGGCTGGGAGCTGATGATTATATTACGAAGCCGTTCAGCCCGAGTGAGCTGGTAGCCAGGGTAAAAGCCCATCTGAACCGGTACCAGCGGCTGATCAATAATCAGGCAGAAGTCAATGATGTCATTGAAATCCGGGGACTGAAGATCGATAAGACAGCCAGAAGAGTGTATCTCAATGATGAAGAAAAGATTTTCACGACCAAAGAATTTGATCTTCTGACATTCCTGGCAAGCCATCCGAATCGTGTATTTACAAAAGAAGAACTGTTCAATAAAATCTGGGATATGGAATCTCTGGGAGATATTGCGACGGTTACCGTTCATATCAAGAAGATTCGTGAAAAAATAGAAGCAGATACTTCAAAGCCGCAGTATATTGAAACGATCTGGGGCGTCGGATATCGATTTAAGATGTAGGAGAGGTCCATGCGCAGGAAAAGAAAAATAAATATTGTATATAAGGATAAAGATATTCTGGTGTGCGAGAAACCGGCAGGAATGCCGGTTTCCAGCGATAAGACGGGAGATATGGATCTCTGTCATCAGCTGAAGAACCAGCTGTTTTTTGATGAAAATATAAAAGAAGAACCGGAACTATATATGGTTCACCGGCTGGATCGTCCGGTGGGCGGAGTTATGGTATTTGCCAGGAGCAGGGCTGCCGCGGCAGAACTGGACAGACAGGTGAGAGATAGAGAGTTTGAGAAGGATTATCAGGCGGTACTTACCGGATGGATTCCTCAGGATCAGGGAACCTGGAGAGATTTTCTGAAAAAAGATCCGGTCAGAAATGTGTCATATGTCGCTGACGAGGGAACAGAAGGAGCAAAAGAAGCTGTACTGGATTACGAAGTGATTGATATGATGGAGTCTTCAAAGATGAAATTGACCTATTGTCTGATTCATCTGAGAACAGGAAGGCATCATCAGATCCGGGTGCAGACTTCCTCCAGAGGCTTTGGTATCTGGGGGGATACGAAGTACAATCCACTGTTCCAGAAAACCAGGAAAACATACCGTGAAATCGGATTATACGCGGCGAGGATCGCATTTGTTCATCCGGTATCCGGAGAAAAGATGGAGTTCAGATCAGAGCCGTCAGGACAGGCATTTGAGCTTCTGGAGATGGAAGATATTTAAAATTAGGAGCAAAAGACATGAAATTCAGACCATGCATAGATATACACAATGGAAAAGTAAAGCAGATTGTAGGAGGAAGTCTTCTGGATCAGGGAGACTGCGCGGAAGAAAATTTTGTTTCCGCGCATGATGCCGGCTTTTATGGTAAACTATATAAGAAGAATCAATTATCCGGCGGGCATGTGATCCTGCTCAATTCAAAAGATTCCCCGTATTACGAGGCTGATCGAAGGGAGGCGGTGAAAGCGCTGGAGGCTTTCCCAGGAGGACTTCAGGCAGGCGGAGGAATAACCGATGAGAACGCTGCATATTTTATCCATAAAGGGGCGTCCCATGTCATTGTCACATCGTTTGTCTTTTCAGGAGGAAAGATACGGTATGACCGGCTGGAAAGTCTCAGGGAAGCAGTGGGAAGAGAACATCTGGTACTGGATCTGAGCTGTCGCAGAAAGGGAGATGGATATTATGTCGTTACCGACAGATGGCAGAAATTCACAGAGGAGAAAGTAAGTTCCGGTCTTCTGAAGCAGCTGGAAACTTTCTGTGATGAATTTCTGATTCATGGAGTCGACGTGGAAGGAAAGGCGCAGGGAATTGACCGGGAACTTGTGAAAATTCTGTCGGAGTATGAGGGAAATCCCCTGACATACGCCGGAGGCGTGCGCAGTTTTGAAGACCTGGAAATACTGAAAAAGTATGGAAAAGACCGGATTGATGTGACGATTGGAAGTGCTCTGGATTTGTTCGGTGGTTCTATGGAATTTGCGAAAGTCTTATCTTACTGCAGCCAGAAATGAAAAGGAGGGAGAAGATATGAAACTACTATATGAGGCAAGTAATTTTACGATACAGGTGCACTGGGTCGTGCCGTTTGCGATTCTCGGATTCATCGGCCTGATGCTGCTGGTTTTTTCAAAAAAGCCGTTTTTTAAACTGTTGTCAGCCGTATGCCTGATTATATGTGCGGTCGCGGCGCTCAGATTTATTTTCGGATATATGCAGATCATTTATACTTATAAACAAGGAGACTATAAGACAGTCGAAGGATATGTGGAAAACTTTGTTCCGGCTTCAGACGGCGGCGAGGACGATGAGGATATGGAAGAAGAAAGCTTCGATATCAAAGGCGTGCATTTTTCCTATGGAGACCGGTTTATCAAGAAATTCGGATATCATCTGCCATCCACCCAGGGCGGATATATCAAAGAGGATGGACAGTATCTGAAAATTGGCTACATTGAGACAGACAAAGGACATGTGATTGTCAGAATAGAAGAGAAACAGAAATAAAGAAAAAGAACATAAAAAATCCTGCGTGCTTTCTATGGCACGCAGGATTTTGACTTTCCATAAGAAAATCCTTTGTTACTTGCGCAGATACTGTGCGCTTTTCTTTGCGAGTTTCGCGCGGAGCCCTTTTTTTTCTGGTTCCGGCGGAGCTACATTTCGTAAATTTTTGATCTTTGTAATATAGATGCCGCTGATCACTGCTTTGACTTCAGTCTTTACAGGAACGTCATCGAAAATCGCTTCGTCACACAGCAAAGGTGTGATTTTCGGTCCGATCTTTACTTTCACGATAGGAACCTTCGCCAATTTTGCCCGTTTCGGAATATTGTCAATGATCATTTTAGGAAAACCTGCATCTGTCATCTTCATTCGCTTCTTGTCAATGACCAGCATAGAAACGGTCTGCGCCATCTCATCTAACTGAGCACGCTGTTCTTCCTGTTTCTTCTGCATCTTGTTGCCCACGAAATACAGGACAGCAAAGACAATTGCAATGATTACAGCAATGATTAGTAGGACTATCCATATGTTCATGATATTTCTCCTCCTGTTACTTTTTGACTATCTGTTGTATTATAGCACTTTTTTACTCCGTTGTGTTATGTTTTTTACGCATTTCTATAATTTCTTCGCGAATGGTCGCGCCCAGATGTTTTTTCTGAAGTCGATCCAGCTGATCCGGATAAATCGGACTGCCGAAAGAAATATGAACGGTAGTCGGTTTGACTGTATATTTTCGGTTGTTTTCGAGAATATCAGCTGTGCCGGAAATTGCGATTGGAATGACAGGTACATTAGCCTTCAAAGCAGGACGAAGACTTCCTTCCTTAAATGCATGAGGTTCCGGATCCTGGCTTCTTGTGCCTTCTGGGAAAATCACCATAGAAAAGCCCTGTTTCAGATATTCAGTTCCCTGGTTCATTGTTTTAAGCCCTTCTTTAATGTTCGTCCGGTCAAGAAACAGACAGTTGATAAATTCCATCCAATGCCGCAGACATGGAACTTTTGACATTTCCTTTTTGGCAAAAAAACCGACACCGGTAGGAGTGGCAATATAGCTGCATAAAATGTCATAATAGCTGCTGTGGTTTCCTACATACAAAACGGCGGTATCCGGAGGAATCTTCTCTTTTCCATCAACGATGACCTTGACGCCGGCAAAGTGCAGGCAGATATGAAATGCGTTCATGACCATACGCTGTGCCATGGCAGAGCGCCGATGGGATTGGCCGGTCTTGTTCCAATGGTTAAACAATGGATACAATGGCGCTGTTAATGTAAGGAAAAAGAATAAATAGATGATATCGGCCAAAAAACGTATCATTTGTTTTCTCCCTTCTTATGTTCATGTTTTTGATCAAGCAGCTGATTCTTCAGCTGATACAGCGGAAGTGACAGATCTACATAGACTTCCTGTGGATTCAGACGTCTGCGGCTCTCGTCCCATAAAGTATCCAGCTCTCTCTGGCAGCAGCTGCGAATGTCCATAACGGAAGGACTGTCGTAAACACATTTTCCTTTCAGGAAAATCGGAACAAGAAGTTTCCTCATTTTGTAAGTCCCGCCTTTTAATGTGGATTTTTTCCAGGTAGCGAGAGGGTCAAAAATGGTCAGATCTTCTGACGGATCATAAGATTCATCAGCCAGACAGATCAGATCGCCCCGTATCTTGCCGGTTTCAGAATCATACAGACGGTAAATGATTTTATCGCCCGGATTAGTGATCTTTGCCGGATTTTCAGAAATCTTGATTTTAGCGGTAAATTTTGTTTCACCGGTGCGGCGGGACGCTGCCAGTTTATAGACTCCGCCAAATGCAGGACAGTCGGCGGAAGTGATCAGTTTCGTACCGACGCCCCAGGAAGTGATCGGAGCCCCCTGATGAATCAGACTGGCAATGGTATGCTCATCCAGATCTCCGGATGCAGAGATAACCGCATCCTCAAAACCGGCCTCATCCAGCATGCGGCGTGCCTGTTTTGACAGATAAGCAAGATCTCCGCTGTCCAGACGGATTCCGTATTTGGCCGGGGTATGTCCGGCGTCTCTCAGTTCCTGGAAAACACGAATGGCATTGGGAACTCCGGAACGGAGTGTGTCATAAGTGTCCACTAAGAGAGTACATGTATCCGGATATAATTTTGCATAAGTGCGGAATGCTGTGTATTCGTCGTCAAAACTCATGATCCAGCTGTGGGCGTGAGTTCCAAGGACCGGAATATCAAACAGTTTGCCGGCCAGAACATTGGAAGTGCCGTCGCATCCACCGATCACGGCGGCTCTTGCGCCATAAGTTCCCGCATCAGGACCCTGAGCCCGGCGGAGACCAAATTCCATAACACCGCTTCCGCCTGCGGCGTATACGACCCGGGATGCCTTTGTAGCGATCAGACTCTGATGATTGATGATATTCAGAAGCGCTGTCTCGATCAGCTGAGCTTCCATCATCGGCGCCTGTACTTTGACCAGCGGTTCCATCGGGAAGACGACCGTACCTTCGGGAATGGCGTAAATATCGCCGGTAAAATGATATCCGGCGAGATATTCCAGAAAATCTTCATCAAATATATGAAGACCTCTCAGATAGTCGATATCTTCATAGGAAAAAGAGAGGTTCTTGATATAATCAATCATCTGCTCCAGACCGCATGTGATTGCGTAACTGCCCCCGGAAGGATTTTCCCGGTAAAATACGTCAAAAATTACTGTCTCGTCATTTTCAGATTTAAAATATCCCTGCATCATGGTCAATTCATAAAGATCCGTCAGCAGAGTTAGTTGATTGATGTCCATGAAATACTCCTTTCATGCGATTTTGTGATTTTTTGAAAATAAATAAAAAATCACATATATCCATAGTATATCACAATTCGGCAGGAAGCAACAATCTTCTACAATTCATTTTCCACAACATTTTGGATTGCGTCAGCGGCTTCACATTCATCATTGCCGGAAATCCTGAAAATTATTTCATCGTTGCAGGAAACACTGGCACTCATGAGAGCGATAGGATTGGATGCATCATAGTCTTTTCCCTGAAAAGACATCGTGATACTGGATTCAAAATTTCTTGCAGTAGCGGCAAGATTTGCGCAAGGCCTTGCATGAAGTCCCTGAGCGGCCTTAACAATAAAAGAGCGTGTCTGCATAGGGAATTCTCCTTTCATATTTTTCTCCATTGTAACATAAAATAGTAAGACGGACAAAAGGAGGATTATGAATGAAATACAAAATGACATATATATTTCTGGCGCTGTTTCTATTTTTTTCGATTCCGTATTTGATCACAGTATTTATAGCATCGAAAAACGAAGAAAAAGAGATTGACTTTGATGTCTATGACAGCGGATATCAGATAGAGACAGAGGATGGAAAGGAAATTGATCTGGAATCTTACCTTTGGATGATTCTGCCGGAACAGATATCTCTGGATTATGAAGATGAAACATTAAAAGCCCAGGCGGTGATTCTCAGGACGGATATCATAAGAAGGATGGGAAAGGGAAAGAAGATAAAAGAAGAAGAGCTTCCGTATGAAAGGATATCGGATGAAAAGTTAAAAGAGGCCCTGGGAAGCAAAAAATATTCTCTGCGGGATCAGGCAAGGAAGCGGGCAGTCAGCGAAACGCTGGGCGAGACGATGACATACAAAGATGATTACATAGAGCCGTATTTTCACGGACTCAGTGTGGGAACCACATTAAGCGGAGAGGAATGGTTCGGAGAAGGATATCCGTATCTGAAAGAAAAAGACAGTCTGGGAGACGTGGAATCCGGAGATTATATGACGGTGTCTGTGGTGACTTATGGAAAAATTCTGGAGAAATTAAAAGACGCCTATCATACAGAAATAACCATCGATCAGCTGAAAGAATCTCTTTCGGTCAGCCAGGCTACAAAAAACGGTTATGTAAAAGAAGTGAAGGCCGGTGAGACGAAAATCCCGGGGACGCTGTGGGCTCAATGGTTCTCTCTTGCTTCCAACAATTTTTATCTGGAGCCTTACGACGGGAAAATGCGGATGATCTGTCTGGGTCAGGGAAACGGACTGGGCATGAGTCAGTATGGAGCGGATCAGATGGCAAAGGAAGGCAGCGGCTATCAGGAGATTTTAAAATATTATTACACAGGTGTGAAAATCAAAGACATCCATGAATAAACAGGGAAGAATCGGCAAAACTAAATTTGAGGTGATGATAATGAGAAAGAACAACAGGCACGCCCCGTTTGCCATTCGAAAATATTACGGGGTTATGATTATTGGTTTTGTCTTATTCCTTGGAGTCATGGCATATTACAGCGTCAGGTTCAAAGAAAAAAGGGAACTGGCCAGGCAGGAAGTGGAGCTGGAGCAGTCGGTGGATGTGGGAAACAGCGCGACACAGGCTTCCACAGAAACCGGAACTGCTACGGAAGCCACAGAAGCTTCTGAGGAGGAAGAGGCGGCGCAGACCATGGAACAGTCCGTCACATATGATGGAAAAACGAAGCTGACATGGCCGGTGACCGGGAATGTGCTCCTTCCTTACAGCACGGAAGCGACCGTCTATTTTGAAACGCTGGATCAGTATCGCACGAATCCGGGAATCCTGATCGAAGCAAAGGAAAATACGTCTGTGAAGGCAGTCAAGCAGGCAAAGGTGACCGAAATCCGGAATACTGCGGAATATGGACAGACCGTCACCATGGATCTGGGAAGCGGATACACAGCGACTTACGGTCAGATGAAAGACCTGACAGTAAAAACGGGAGATACCGTTGAGAAAGGGCAGGTGATCGGAAAGGTTGCGGCGCCTACGAGCTACTATACATTAGAAGGTACGAATCTGTATTTTCAGCTGGAAAAAGATAAAAAGAGTGTTGACCCGGCAAAATATTTGGAATAACATTGGAACCAGAAACGGCAGTCTGCCGTATAATAAGAGAGGAAGCAAAAGACAATAACAGCGGAGAAATCCTGCTGATGTAGAAGAAAGGCCGCCGAAAAGGCGGTTTTTTCTTCGAAGAAACGGAGAGCAGCAGATGAAGAATTATACATATATACTGGAATGCAGCGATGGAACACTGTATACGGGGTGGACCAATGACATCGGGAAACGGATCAAAAGCCACAGTTCTGGAAAAGGAGCCAAATACACAAGGAGCCGGCTGCCGGTGAAGCTGGTATATCAGGAAAGCTTCGCGACAAAACAGGAGGCAATGAAGCGAGAAGCGCAGATTAAGAAACTAACGAGAAAAAAGAAGCTTCTGCTGATTGAGAAATATCAGCAGAAGCGAAAAGGGTTTGCCGCAAATATGCAGGCAGGATGGCATAAGTTATAAAATTTAGATCTGGAACATGAGAATCATATGACATGCGCTGCCGCCCATGACGAATAAATGGAAAATCTCATGCAGGCCGAATTCTTTCCAGTGATTTTCAAACCACGGAATCTTCAGAGCATAGATTACACCGCCGGCTGTATAAATCAGCCCGCCGGCAAGCAGCCATGCAAAAGAGGTTCTGGACAAACTGTGGATGATCGGGGCAATGGCGACGATACAAAGCCAGCCCATTGCGATATACATAACAGATGAAACCCATTTCGGGCATCCGATCCAAAACATCTTAAACAGGATTCCAAGGATGGCGATGATCCAGATGACAGTCAGCAGTCCGTATCCGACTCTGCCGCCCAGAACGATGGTGCAGATCGGTGTGTAAGAGCCGGCGATCAGAACGAAGATCATGGCGTGATCCAGTTTTTTCAGGATTTTGTTGATCCCTGGTGAAATATTAAAGGAATGATAGGCTGTGCTGGCTCCGTACAGACCGATCATACTGAGCGTGAATATGGTAAGGGAGACGATTCTGATATAGTCTCCGGTCATAAAACTCTTGATGATCAGCGGAACAGAAACAAGAGCTGCCAGGATCATTCCGATAAAATGTGTGATTGCGCTTCCAGGTTCTTTTAATTTATGATTTGACATAGGATTCCCTCCAATCCAAGAAGTTCTTAAGGAAATATTTAAAAGTTTTTAATAAAATAATAAGTAGTTTTAAAAACTACATTTAACTTTTTTATATACTACACCTGTTTGCGCAAGAATGCAAGGGTTTTCACAAAAAAATTTCTTTGTTATAATAAGGAAGCGGGAGGGAAAAGATGAAGAAACAGAAAAAAGCTTATAAAATTGTAATCGATTATATAAAACAGCAGATTATGAACCAGGAACTGAAAATCGGGGAACTGCTCCCACCGGAGCGTGATCTGTCAGAAAAACTGGGAGTCAGCCGGAATTCCGTTCGGGAAGCGCTTAAGATTCTGAGTGTCATCGGCGTGATTTCCAGCCGTCAGGGAGCTGGAAATTATGTATCTTGTGATTTTGAACATTATCTGGTAGATACTTTTTCTATGATGTTTGTTCTGGGGGAACTGGATTATGATCAGATCAATCAGATCAGAATTGGTCTGGAGATGCAGGCTTACGCGCTGGCAGTAAAATATGCGGACAATTCAGAGATTCTTCAAATGCAGGAATATGTGGACAGGCTGGATCAAAGCCATAATGAAGAAGAAAATACCCTTTGGGATAAGAAGATACATTACGCGATTGCCAGAGCCTCCAGGAATATGCTGATACAGAATATTTTAAATGCTCTTTCCGAAGTGATAGATGTATTTATTGAAGATATGCGCCGGGAAATCCTGCGCACAGAGGAAAGAAAAGAGATGCTGCAGGATTCTCACAAACGGATGGTAGAGTGCCTGATAAAACGGGATGTAAAAAACGGACAGAAAGCCCTGATGCAGCATTTTGATATGATTGATCAGATCATTCACAGCGAAATGGAGATTTAGGATAAAGATGAAAAGCCGGCAGAGTCTGCGGGAGCGCATGCTTCCTTTCAGGCAGACAGTATGGAAGTTACCGGCTTTTTTCGTCTCTTTGTCAAACATTGAGGTAAATTTTCCTAAAAAATAAAAAGAAATCAGAAAAACTATAGACAAATGTGAACAAAAAATATATAATAAGGGCATAGATTGGTAGTACCAATAAAGAACAGCCAGCGTGCAGCTTATTTTTTTACCACACGAATTGGTAGTACCAATAAAGAACGAACAGAAAATAAGAAAAAACAGGAGGAGCGGTTATGGATATTTTGGTATGCATCAAACAGGTACCGGCGTCAAACAAAGTAGAAGTTGATCCGGTAACCGGCGTACTGTTAAGAGACGGAGCGGATTCTAAGATGAATCCTTATGATCTCTATGCGCTGGAAACGGCATTAAGAATTCGGGAACAGGAAGGAGGAACGGTAAGCGTTATCAGTATGGGACCCGGACAGGCGGAAGCAGTGATCAGAGAAGCGTTTGCCATGGGTGCAGACCGGGGCGCTCTGCTGTCAGACAGGAGATTTGGCGGAGCGGATGTACTGGCCACCAGCTATACCATTGCCCAGGGAATACGGAAAATGGGTGGTTTTGATTTGATTTTATGCGGAAAACAGACAACAGACGGAGATACTGCCCAGGTGGGATCTGAAGTGTCTGAATGGCTGGAGATTCCAAGTGTATCCAATGTGAAGAAGATCGCGAAAATAGAGGCAGATGGAATTACGGTGGAAATGGATCTTCCAAATGAACTGGAAATTGCCAAAGTATCATACCCATGTCTTTTATCCGTAGACAAAGATATTTTCCAGCCGAGACTGCCTTCCTATGTAAAGAAGATGGAAACAAAAGACAGGGAAATCGAAGTCTATTCTTTGGATGATATGGAGGACCGGGATGAAACCCATTACGGATTAAACGGATCACCGACACAGGTGAAAAGAATTTTTCCTCCGGAAACCAATGACCACAGAGAAGTGTGGAAAGATGACGGAGATATGATCGCGGACAAGTTATTCCATATGATGAAGGAAATGAAGTTTATTTAAGGAGGAGAAGATAATGCCGAAATTAGTGATTCATCAGGAAAAAATAGAAGATCCCAATGCTCTGGCAGCCATCTGTCCTTTCGGAGCCATGGAGGTAAAAAACGGAGAAGTTTCCATTAATGCAGCCTGTAAAATGTGCCGGCTGTGCGTGAAGAAAGGGCCGGAAGGCGCTGTAGAATATGTAGAAGATGAGAAAAAAGAAACCATTGATAAAAGCCAGTGGAAAGGAATCGCGGTTTATGTAGACCATGTGGACGGAGAGGTGCACCCGGTAACCTATGAACTGATCGGAAAAGCGAGAGAACTGGCAGGGAAAATCGGACATCCGGTATATGCTCTCTTTATGGGAAGAGGAATACAGGATAAAGCAGAAGAAATCCTCCATTACGGAGTGGATAAGGTATTTGTGTATGATGATCCGCAGCTGGACCGTTTCAAAATTGAACCATATACGGCTGTATTTGAAGACTTCATTAAGAAAAATCAGCCGACGGCCATCCTGACCGGAGCGACTACGGTAGGCCGGCAGCTGGCTCCGAGAGTAGCAGCCAGAATGAAGACAGGTCTTACAGCAGATTGTACGATCCTTGATATGGACGAAAATACGGATTTGTCCCAGATTCGTCCGGCGTTCGGCGGAAATATCATGGCTCACATTTTAACGCCAAATCACAGACCGCAGATGGCAACGGTACGTTATAAGGTTATGAACGCTCCGGAACGGCAGGAGGATGTTTCCGGGGAAATCGTTTCCTGTTCTGTAGATCAGGGATCATTAAAATCCAATGTGGACGTGCTGGATATTGTGATGAAAGAACAGGAACAGTTTATTGAATCCGCAGATGTGCTTGTGGCAGCCGGACGAGGCGTGAAGAAGGAAGAAGATCTTCGGATGATCGAAGAACTGGCGGAACTTCTCGGAGGGCAGGTTGCATGCACGAGACCGCTGGCGGAAGCCGGATGGCTGGACGCCAAACGTCAGGTAGGATTAAGCGGAAGGACCGTCCGTCCAAAACTGATCATTACCTGCGGTATATCCGGAGCCGTTCAGTTCTCTGCGGGAATGAACAATTCTGAATGCATCGTAGCAATTAACTCAGATGAGAAAGCACCGATTTTTGAGACTGCTCACTATTGTCTGGTAGGAGATCTCTATGATATCGTGCCGAAGCTGATTGAAAAAATTAAGGCTGTGAAAGGGGCGTAGAAATATGAGCTATAAAAAATTCGATGAAGCCGATCTGGCGGTTATAAAAGATATCATCAATGACCCGGAAAGGGTTTTATATAAGGATCAGATCAACGAAGAATACAGTCACGATGAACTGAGCGGGACAAGCAGTTACCCGGATGTCGTCGTGAAGACTGTATCCGCGGAAGAAATTTCCGGAATTATGAAATATGCTTATGACAATAACATTCCGGTAACACCGAGAGGGGCCGGCACTGGTCTGGTAGGTTCTTCAGTTGCAATGGAACACGGAATTATGATCGATTCCAGTCTGATGAATCATATTCTTGAACTGGATGAAGAAAATCTTACGATTACCGTGGAACCAGGCGTTCTTCTGATGGAACTGGCGGCTTACGTGGAAGATCACGATTTCTTCTATCCGCCGGATCCGGGAGAAAAATCAGCAACTATCGGAGGAAATATCAGTACCAATGCCGGAGGAATGCGTGCAGTAAAATATGGAGTGACAAGAGATTATGTAAGAGGTCTGGAAGTGGTTCTTCCAAATGGAAAGATCGTGGAATTCGGCGGCAAAGTCGTAAAAAACAGCTCCGGATATTCTCTCAAGGATCTTATGATAGGATCTGAAGGAACTCTTGGATTTATCACAAAAGCTATTTTGAAACTGCTTCCGCTGCCAAAGAAAGCCATCAGCCTGCTGGTTCCATTTCCGACGCTGAAACAGGCGATTGATACGGTGCCGCTGATCATTCAGTCCAAAGTAATACCGACAGCCATTGAATTTATGCAGAGGGAAGTAATCATTGACGCGGAAGAATATCTGGGCAAAAAATTCCCGGATTCCCAGTCTGACGCTTATCTTCTTCTGAAATTTGACGGAAACTCAACGGAAGAAATCGAAGCGGCTTACGATAAAGTAGCGAAATTATGTCTGGAACAGGGAGCGCTGGATGTGCTGATTTCTGATACAGAAGAAAGAGAAGAATCCATCTGGAAAGCAAGAGGCGCTTTCCTGGAAGCCATCAAAGGCTCCACAACTTATATGGATGAGGTCGATATGGTTGTGCCGAGAAATAAGGTCAATGAAATGGTAGAATATCTCCATAATCTTCATACAGAAGTAGATATTCGGATTAAAACCTTTGGACACGCGGGAGACGGAAATCTTCATTCCTATATTTTAAGGGACGATCTGAGTCAGGAAGAATTTGAGCGCCGCATGGAACTTGCCATGGAAAAAATTTACCAGAAAGCAAAAGAGCTGGGCGGTCAGGTATCCGGAGAGCATGGAATCGGTTTTGCGAAAAAACCTTACCTGAAAGAATCTCTGGACGAAGAAAACCTTGCTTTGATGGCAGGCATCAAGAAGGCATTCGATCCAAAGAACATTTTAAATCCCCACAAAGTATTCCAGCCGTAAATGCAGCATGAATGGGAAGAAGAAGCAGATCCCGGCGCGCCCGGGGTCTGTTTCTGCTGTAAAAAATTTCTGAACAGCAGAAATGTCCGGATACTTGACAAAAGGAAGGGCATCTTTTAAAATAAAAACAGTAATAATTATTGTTATGAAAGGAGTGTCCTATGCAGCCAGCAACAAAGAGAAGTAAACAAAGAGACGCGATCATAGCTTTTCTCATGACACGCAAGGATCATCCGACCGCGGATACAATATATATGAACATAAAGAAAGAATTTCCAAACATCAGTCTGGGAACCGTGTACAGAAATCTTGCTCTTTTGTCAGAAAGAGGAGACATTCTGAAATTAAGCTATGATAATGGAGCAGACAGATATGACGCGTCAGTAGAACCTCATTATCATTTTATATGTCAGGAATGCGGCGAAGTCGCAGATATTGAAATGGAATCCTTTGATCGGGAAATCATAGCAAAAGCCAGTCGGCATTTTCCGGGGGAAATCACAGAAAGCGTGACTTATTTCAGAGGAACCTGTGAAAAATGTTTGAGAAAAATTCTTGACAAGGATATGGACTAGTGTTAAGATAAACCTAGAAAACAGGAATAGTTCCTATTTTTGAGAGGGAAATCATCCCTTATGATTCTAGTCGTATAATAATTTAAGAAAAGGAGAACACGATTATGAAGAAATGGGTTTGTACAGTATGCGGATACGTTCATGAAGGAGAGCAGCCACCGGAGAAATGTCCAACATGCGGAGTACCTGCAGAGAAATTTAAAGAAATGGCAGGAGAAAGAGAATGGGCAGCAGAGCATGTGGTAGGAGTGGCACAGGGAGTCAGCGAAGACATCCTGGCAGACTTAAGAGCAAACTTTGAAGGAGAATGCTCCGAAGTAGGAATGTATCTTGCAATGGCAAGAGTAGCACATAGAGAAGGATATCCGGAGATCGGATTATACTGGGAAAAAGCAGCGTATGAAGAAGCAGAACACGCAGCAAA
>DWWD01000027.1 GCA_019119895.1 Candidatus Anaerostipes avistercoris
TCGTGTTACCTCCTTTGTGATTCTTCCATACAGAATCACCAGGAGTGCAGGTAATTCTGTACTTATCTGTTACCTTCTTGAAACTCCGGCAGAAACGCCGCATAAATGCATAAGACATGCAGATAGAATAATGAATAAGTATAATTTACCATACAGTATGATTTAGCGCAATGCTGTTTTTACTATTTTTACCATATATTTATTATATCAATTTATTTCCGTATGTCAACTTATTAATATAAAAAATCCCGCTAATTTCCCCTTCCGGCTTCTTACCTCTTCGTTCCGTCATCATCCCACAGACCCGGTCTCTCCGATCCCGCCGCTGCTTCCGCAGCCGTTTCTGCCCTACCTGTGGTAATAAATATGCTATGGAACGCTCCACCTCTATGCTTTTTAAGCTCATCAATGTCCGCCATCGCCATTGCGTCTTTACCATTGATAAAGATCTCCGTACCTTTTTCCTCCAGGACCGCTCTCTCCTGAACTGTCTCTTCCATTCTGTCTCCAGTGTCATCTCCCGTATGTTTTTCAAGCTCAACCAGGCCAAAAATTTCACCCCTGGATATATCATGGTCCTCCACACTTTTGGCCGGGACCTCAAATGGAATCCCCATATCCACTGCCTCCTCTCCGAAGGCGGTCACGGTAATGACGGCTCCTGGCGTCATGTCAGGCACTTTAACTATGACTATCTCCGCAGTGCTTTCCGCACCGCTCTCCTCAATGAACTGGAAGTCAGGATCGGCCCTTCTTTTAAAAAAGTCAAAGCCAAATGTTACAGCGAACATGCGCATGGTTTCTATGTCTATGCTAAACCTGTTCTCTGTGACCCCAAAATAGTCGCTAAGTATATCGGTCGTTATCTTGGCAGGCCTGTCATCGCTGCTTCCAGGATCGATCACTATGACGGTGATACGGTCACTTTCCACTATCATCGTCATGAAGATGATAAATATATAGAGGAGACTTTACCTGTCATGGACTTCATAAAACGTCTCATCCGCCACATCCCGGAAAAACATTTTAAGATGATCCGGTATGGCGGCCTATATGCCAGACATCGTAAGATCGATCGTAAGCTGTATCATGTCATACCAAAAGAAAAACACAAGAAACTCCGCAGTTTTGATCGCTGGCAGGAGGCCATCCTGTATTCTTTTGGCTACGATCCTCTGGAATGCCCTGACTGCCATCATAAAATGGTATTCCTTGAACTCTATTTCAATCACAAGCGTGTATCTCTCAAAGAAATGTACGAGAACGCCATGTCCCGTTCTCGTGGAAAGCGGTCATCTGCTTAGCTTTTTCAAGTCCTTTTTCTGTGGTATACTCCTATCAAAGGAGGCGATACCTATGGATCCACGCACAGGGAGACTACGCAAAAAATATATGGATGATCCCCCGGAAGGCATGTCGTCTGAGGACATTCGCCACATGAGCGAGGACGATCTTCTGGATATGGATTATTTCCTGAACGAAGATGTTGAATTCGACGATGAGTTCGGAGAAGAAGGTTTTTATCTTTTCTGACCCACATCGTCTCTTTGTCATCCTCAAACACATGTTTATCTAACGTACGTTCGATAGACATGCGTTCTCTTTATGCTGCCATAGAAACGGAATTTCCTATAAGAAAAAAAATAGCTTTGTGCGGTCACAAAGCTATTCAAAAAGAGAGGATTAAAAAATATATATGAAAAACTATGTCTTTAGTATATCAGAAATCCCTCTCTATTCAATATACTTCTTATAAACAATTATAAACAAATTATAAATTAGCATAAAATATGTAAAATCTTATATTTTATGATGCTTTTCCCTCGCTGCCGCAAACTTTTATTTTTTCCATGACGTATTCTTTTACTTTTGCGCGCCCTGCCGCATTGTACTTTTTAGGATCGATCGTTCCTGGATGTTTTTTAAGATAATTTTCCAACCCTTCTGTGAAAGCAATCCGAAGATCTGTTGCATAATTTACCTTGCAGATACCTCTGCGGATACATTCTTTTACTGCTTCATCTGGCACACCACTCGTTCCATGGAGTACCAGCGGAATATCTACGACCTTGCTGATTTCGCTCAGAATATCAAACTGCAGCTTCGGTTCCCCTTTATATATTCCATGCGCAGTCCCAATTCCAACCGCAAGAGAATCTACCCCGGTTTTTTTTACAAATTCTTTTGCTTCCTCCGGATCTGTATATGGATTGTTGTCTCCCCCATCTAAATCATCTTCTTTTCCACCGACTTTTCCCAGTTCTGCTTCTACTGGAATTCCTGATGGATGGCAGGCTTCCACAACCGATTTGCTCACTTTCATATTATCTTCGAAAGATTCATGAGAACCATCTATCATAATGGAAGTGTATCCCGTTCGAAGTGCCTGCATTGCCAATTCAAAACTATTCCCATGATCCAAATGCATCACAACCGGAATATCTGTTTTTTCTGCTGCTGTTCTTACATTAGCCAGATAATAATCCAATCCTGCATAACGAACGGTTGACGGAGTTGTCTGCATAATCACCGGTGATCGAAGTTCCTCTGCCGCTTCTAAAACCGCCTGTACCATTTCCATATTCTCTACATTAAACGCTCCGACCGCATAATGACCTTCCTGCGCTTTCCGTAATATTTCCTTTGTTGTTGTCAGCATATTGCTTTCCTCCTTATTTTGTGATTCTCTCTACTTTAACAAGTTTCAGGATTTCATCTCTGTCTTTAGGATCAAACCGGCCGGTATGCGGTGACATGGCATTGGCAGAAGCAACCGCAACCGCATACTTCAGCATTTCTTCCGGTTTCTTTTGCTGTTTTAGTCCGACCGCGAATGCTCCTACCATAGAATCTCCACATCCGACGGTATTGACTACTTTTATTTTAGGAGGTTTTCCATGGTAGACGCCTTCTTTACAGATTAACAGCGCTCCATCTCCTCCCAGAGATACCACTACATATGGAATCCCTTTTTCAAAAATCTTTTTGGCATAAAAGAGCATTTCCTCCCGGCTCTGAATCTTTACATGAAACAAAAGTTCCATTTCATCCTGATTTGGTTTTACCATCGTCGGACAACTTTTGATTCCGTTTTCTAAAAACTCCCCGCTGGTATCCAAAATGACTTTTTTCCCTTTTGACTTTATAATATCAATCATTTTTTGATAAATATCTTTTCCCATGCCTTTTGGAGCGCTTCCGGAAATCGTCACAATCTCACTTTCTTCTATTATTTCTGGAAACCTTTTCAGGAATCTTTCCTCCTCTGCTGCTGTGACACTGCATCCGCTTTCCAAATATTCTGTTGAACCATACTTTGGATCCAGAATATTTACACAACTTCTTGTTTCTCCCTCAATATGTTCAAACTCATGAAAAATCCCATCTTTATCTAAAAGCGACTCCAAATACTGTCCATTAAATCCACCGGAAAGCCCTGCCGCTTTTACATCCGCACCACAAAGTGTAATAACTCTGGCTACATTTAAGCCTTTTCCGCCAGCACTATTCTCTGTTTCTGCTACACGCATTACCGTCCCGTTTTCAATTTCATGAGCCATATGATAAGCCTTATCGATTGACGCATTCAATGTTACTGTTGTAATCATTTTTTCCTCTGATCCTCTGTTTACAAATTTTTCAAGTATTTTACTCCTGTTGCTGCATCATTTACCAATCCCTCAATATCATCTGCTTCTTTCATTTTTCTCCAAAGAGAAATACTTTTCGCACTGGAAGATTGATGGAGTACGAATGGTTCCATGACCAACGGTCCTTCAAAACCAATTTCATCGATGGTCTTGGAAATTGCGTTCCAGTCAATGTTGCTTTTCTTTTTGCCTGTAGGAATTCTTCGATTGCTTTCACCCAGATGTATGTATCCTAAATATCCTTTTTCATGTGTTGTCCGTATCGCATCAGGAATATAGTCTTCTTCGATATTCATATGGAAAGTATCCAGCAAAAGCTTGCAGGCATCACTATCAATCGCTTCACACATCGTAATTCCTTCCTCTGCTGTGTTTGCTGTATACTGTTCAAAACGATTCACAATTTCCAGGCAAAGTGTGACACCTGTTTTCTCTGCATGCCTGGCAACCCTTCTCAATCCCCTGATGGCATTTTCGGTGCGTATTTTTTTAATTTCGGCAATATTTTCTCCATCCGGTCTGGTATTCCATAAACCATAAGGAATTCCCGAAAAAAGCTTGGCCCCCATTTCCGCAGAGAGATCCAGCATATGGCACAAATGTTTCACCCCTGCTTCATGCGACACCGGATCTGAGCTGGATACATCTCTTTCCGGTCTAAGCCCTGTTCCATTGATTGTGATATGAAGCCCTGCATCTTCAATGTATTTACGAAGTTCTCTGCGTTTTTCTGAAGTGAAAGAAACAAAATCTCCTGCTTTCAATTCAATAATGTCCATATTGGCCTTTTTCGTAAGATCTATAATTTGAAAAATATCCAGCTCTGGTATCGTTCCATTCCAATATGCAGTTTGTAAACCAATTTGATTTTTCATATTCGTTCTCCTTTTTTTGTCTGCCCTTTTCCTATTCCAAACTTGCATGACGGTGTGCCATGTCATCATTGCTTCCCTCTTGTTCCTGGCTCATCTCCAGGATCACCGTATCAAATACCATCAGGAGCATCTGTTCAAATAAACTTCCAAGAGGCTGGATGCTCACCTGAGAAGTGGCAAACTTCGTCGCGGATTCGATCACGATATCCGGTTCCTGGATCTTCCCTAACGTTGATCCCGGTTCCGATGAGATCACGATCAGGTTCACTCCCTGCCTTACCGCAGACTCCGCGGTCATGCATACGCTTCCTGTCTCTCCGGACGCGGACGCTACGATCAGAAGATCTCCCTCCTGTACGGAAGGGGTTGTTGTCTCTCCGACAACATAAGCATCCAGTCCCATCTGCATCAGTCTCATGGCCAGTGCTTTCAGCATTAATCCGGAACGTCCGGTTCCATAAACAAAGATACGTTTGTGATTTTTGATCTTCTGGATCAGATCTGTGATCTGTTCCGGTTTGATCGTCTTAGATGACTGATCCAA
>DWWD01000028.1 GCA_019119895.1 Candidatus Anaerostipes avistercoris
ACAAGAAAAAGGAATGAAATTAGGAATGCAGTTATTAGAACACCTCTGGAAAGAAGGCAGGACAGAAGAGATTTCCCGAGTCAGGGAGGATCAGGATTACCGGAGAAAGCTTCTGCAGGAGTATGGTCTCATATAAAATGAATCTTAATACAATGACAGCCAGTTCGCAAATGACGGACTGGCTGTTTTTCTGTCATATTTCTTAACTTTTCTAAATTGTATTGACTTACTGTAAATAAAATTATATTATATTTCATATAGTATTAAAGGAAAAATAATATTACGGAAAGTATAAGAAGGAGGATGCTGATGGTATTTAATACGGGAGCAGCGCTTCTGGATGCAGTTGTTCTGGCTGTCGTATCGAGAGAGGAAGAAGGGACTTACGGTTATAAGATCACCCAGGATGTGCGTAAAGCACTGGATGTATCAGAGTCTACGTTATATCCGGTCCTCAGACGGCTGAAGAAGGACGGATGTCTCGAAGTCCATGATAAAGAATATCAGGGCAGGAATCGGAGATATTATAAGATAACGGCGGAAGGAAGAGCCCAGCTTGGACTGTACAAAGAAGAATGGAAGACATATTCTGATCGGATATCTATGATTTTTGAGGGAGGAGAAGTATGAATCGGGAAGAATATTTAAGGAGATTGTCGTATCTTCTTCAGGATCTGCCGGAAGAAGAATATAAAGACGCATTGGAGTATTATGAAGACTATTTTGAGGAGGCAGGACCTGACCGGGAACAGGAAGTAATCCTGGAGCTGGGAAGACCGGAGCGGATTGCGGCCATGATCAGAGACTCTGTCAAAGAAAAAGACGGCGAGTGGGAATATACGGAAAACGGGTATTATAACAAACGATATGACGAGCATAATCAGATGCCGGGGCAGAGAGAAAAAAAGGCGAAAGAAGAGAAGGAAAAGGAATCCTGGCATATGAAGGGTTCGCGAAACCGCAATATCCTTCTGCTGATCATCATTCTGGTTCTGGCCAGCGGCGCTGTTATTCCAGCGGCACTGGGCCTTGTACTTGGAATCGGAGGCGGCGTTCTCGGGCTGGCAGGAGGAATCTTTGGAATTGTTGCTGCCGCCTGTGCTTCCTGTTTTGGACTGCTGATCGGAGGAATTGCTGTGGTCGTTTCAGGAATTGTGAAAATGTTCACTGTGGCGCCGACCGGACTGCTTCTTCTTGGCTGTGGATGTATCATGACTGCCGCCGGGCTGTTTCTTCTTATGCTGGCGGTGTGGATCATCGGAGGGCTGCTTCCCAAATTGATCCGGTGGATTGTAGGAGTATTTCGTAAATTATTTCACAGAGGAGGGGAAGGAGTATGAAAAAGTTTTTTAAAATATGTACGGCGATGACTGTATTTTTCTTGATCGCGGGAATCGGATTTCTGATTGCGGCATGGAGAGGAGGAGCCACGATACCGGCAGTGATAGACAATGCAATACAGAATTTTAAAGGAGAGGAGATCAACTCCCGATACAGTTTTGGAAGTCAGGGAGTCCGGAAGCTGGAAATTGATATGGGAGGTGGGAACCTGCAAATCCAGCAGGGTGCCAACGATGAGATTTCTCTGGAAAATGACGGACAATCCTGGGTCAGAGCGAAAATGAAAGATGACGGGGAGACACTGACGATTGATGAAGGAAGATTCGCTTCCTGGCTGCGGCGTTTCCGGAAACCGAGAGGTACGGCTGTTCTGACCCTGCCGAAAGATATGAACCTGGAAGAATTGGATATCGACTGCGGTTCCGGAGATATTACAGCGCAGACTTTATCCGGTAATGAGATATCGATTGACTGTGGAAGCGGTGATATTAAGATGGATACTCTCAGTGGGAAAGATGTTTCCATTGACTGCGGAAGCGGGGATATCGAAGTCGGGCTGCTGGAAGCAGATACTGTGGAAAATGATATCGGAAGCGGAAACCTGACTCTTATGCTTGCAGGAACAGAAAATGATTATCACTATGAAATTAACTGTGGTTCTGGAGATGTCCATATTGGTTCCAGAAACTATTCCGGTGTTAAATCTTCCGATCAGGGAGGAGCTGGATCCAAAAGTCTGGAATTGGATTCCGGAAGCGGGGATGTTAGAATAGACTTTAAAGAAGATAAATAGAATTGTGAGGAAAAAGGTATGAGTAAAAAGAGACTGTACAAATCAAGAAAAGATAAAATCATCTGCGGCGTATGCGGAGGACTGGCGGAATATTTTGATGTCGATCCGACACTTGTCCGAATCGCGGCCGCATTGGTATGCTGCAGTGGATATGGATTCTTCGTATATATTGTAGCGGCCATTGTGATGCCGGAGAAGGTGGAATAAGCTTGAATTGAGATCAAAAAATATGATATAATTCTTAACGAAATTTTAACACAAAAAGGCAGAGGGATTTCTGCTTTTTTTGTGCAGAAAAGAGGAGGATTATATTTATGAGCATGCCTATTTTGATTGCTATGGTTCTGTATATGGCCATGGTTGTAGGAATTGGATTCATTTGCAGCAAAAAGAATCAAAATTCGGAAGATTATTTTCTGGGAGGAAGAGGCCTCGGACCATGGGTCACGGCAATGAGCGCAGAGGCTTCTGATATGAGCAGCTGGCTGTTGATGGGACTGCCGGGTCTTGCGTTTGCCACCGGTTTTAGTCAGGCTGGCTGGACAGCGATTGGACTGATTTTAGGAACCTATTTGAATTGGAAGATTATAGCCAAAAGATTACGGCACTATACGGAAGTTTCAGAGAACTCAATTACAGTACCGGATTTTTTCAGCAATCGATTTAAAGATGACAGGAAAATTTTAAGCAGTATTTCAGCGATTATGATTTTGGTATTCTTTACTGTTTATACAGCGTCAGGATTTGCTGCCTGCGGAACACTATTTAATTCAGTGTTTGGGCTGGATTATCAGGCAAGTATGATCGTATGTGCGGCAGTCATTGTGATTTATACGTCTCTGGGCGGTTTTCTTGCGGCCAGTACAACGGATTTAATCCAGGGACTTCTGATGTCTTTCGCTATTGTCGTAGTTCTTATTGTGGGAATTATGGCGGCGGGAGGCGTCGGCAGTGTCATAGAATATGGTAAGGGATTGGAAGGATTTTTTGATATCATGAAATACCATGATCCGGTATCTGGTCAGGCGGTTTCACAGGGGATTCTTCCGATTATATCCGGTCTTGCATGGGGGCTTGGGTATTTTGGGATGCCGCATATTCTTGTAAGATTTATGGCAATCCGTGATCCGGAAGAAGTGAAAAAATCAAGAAATATTGCTATGACATGGGTGTTGATTTCACTTACGGTTGCTGTCTGCATTGGATTTACCGGTGCGGCTCTGTATTCCGATGTAACGGAACTTGCAGGGAATGGAAATCAGAGAATTTTTATTTATATGACGACGCATCTGTTTAAGGGGATAATACCATTATTTATTGCCGGAATCATACTGTCAGGAATTCTTGCGGCAACGATGAGTACCTCAGATTCACAGCTTTTGATTGCCTCTTCCTGCGTGTCTAAGGATTTATTTCAGGGATTATTCAAAAAAGAAGCATCAGAAAAGCATGTGCTGTTGATTTCCAGAGTGACCACAATTTTGATCGCGTTGATTGGAATTGTCATTGCTATGGATGAAAATAGTTCCGTGTTTGGACTGGTGGAAAACGCATGGGCAGGGTTTGGAGGAGCTTTTGGCCCGCTGATGGTGTTTTCCCTGTTCTGGAGGAGAACCAATCTGAAAGGAGCAGTGGCTGGAATGCTGAGCGGTGGAATTACTGCACTTGTATGGCCGTTTACACTGGCAAAATTAGGAGGAATTTTTGAAATTTACTGTCTGCTCCCGGCATTCGTTATTTCTTCTCTTCTGATCGTAGTCATCAGTCTATGCACAGAAGAACCAGATGATAAGATAAAACAGGAATTTGATAAAGCAAGACAATTAAGTGTTGAAGAATAAAATATATATATTTTTTTGGAGGCCGGTTTTCGTATTCAAAAAGAAAACCGGCTTTTTGAAAAACTTGTCTCTTTTCCCATAGTATCTTTCCGACGGATTCTGCACATTCTTTTATTGTTCACATAAAATGTTAGTACAGGTAAGAAAGGAGAATGATTGTGGAGAAATATGTTGGGCAGAACTGTTCCTGCCACAGAGAACGTTCCATGGAATCCAGGTGCGGATATGATTCCCGGATGAAAAACAGGGATCAGTGGCACCGTCATGAAGGCGTTGATTCCATGCAGATTGCGATGCAGTATGTTCCATGGCAGCACTGGGACCAGGTATATTGTCCGGAAGAGGGATTAAAATACGGAACCATTTTTCCGGAATTAAATAAGCCGTTTTACGGGAAAGGAGCGTGCCGCCGATGAATCAGTATGATCAGAAAAAACTGCTGGATTATATTAATGCGGTAAGTTTTGCACTGGTTGACACAACTCTGTATCTGGATACACATCCGGAAGATCAGGAGGCAATCCATCAGTTCCATCAGTATCAGCAGGCAAGAAATAAAGCTGTAAAAGAGTATTCCCAATATTTTGAGCCTTTAACCATTGATTCTGCAGAAATCACAGATACGTTTACATGGGCGACAGACTCATGGCCGTGGATGAAGGAGGGATGCTGATATGTGGAATTATGAGAAAAGACTGGAATATCCGATTAAAATCAAACAAAACAATCCGGAACTTGCTAAAGTCATCATCAGCCAGTATGGAGGGCCGAACGGTGAAATCGGGGCATCCATGAGATATCTTTCCCAGCGGTTTGCGATGCCGTACAAAGAAGTGTGCGGAGTCCTGACAGATATCGGAACAGAAGAACTGGCACATCTGGAAATGGTAGCGACCATTGTCCATCAGCTGACCAGCAATCTGACGCCGGAACAGATTGTGGCAGGAGGATTTGATCAGTATTATGTGGATCATACGACAGGAATCTGGCCGCAGGCAGCCAGCGGAGAGCCGTTCAGCGCCTCTATGTTCCAGTCTGTCGGTGATCCGATCACAGATTTAAGTGAGGATCTTGCTGCGGAACAAAAGGCAAGGACAACGTATGACAACCTGCTTCGTCTGATCAAAGATCCGGATGTCAGAGATCCGATCGCCTTTTTAAGGCAGAGAGAAATCGTGCATTTCCAGAGATTTGGAGAAGCTTTGAGACGGGTTCAGGAGCGACTGGATTCCAAGAACTTCTATGCATTCAATCCGGCGTTTGACTGTAAGTCATAAATAGATAAAATCTATATACTGTTAAGAATTCGCAAAAAAGAGTCATTTTCTTATGGCTCTTTTTGTCTTTTCTTATAGGTTATGTTAGAATGAAAGCGAAATAATATAAATTGAGAAAAAAGTGGGGATGAGAAAAAGAAAATGGATATTATTATTGTTGGATGCGGAAGAATTGGTTCTACCCTCGTAGAAGAGCTGAGCGGAGAGAATCATGATATCTCGGTGATCGATGAAAAGGCCGATATCGTACAGGAAATGGCAAATAATTACGATGTCCTCGGTGTAATCGGAAACGGTGCCAGCTATAATACTCTGGTGGAAGCAGGGATTGAGAAAGCAGATATCGTTATCGCAGTTACGAATTCTGATGAGTTAAATCTGCTGTGCTGTCTGATCGCAAAGAAAGCGGGAAATTGTCAGACGATTGTCAGAGTCAGAAATCCGCTGTATTATGAAGAAATCGCATTTATCAAAGAGGAGATGGGGATTTCCATGGTGCTGAATCCTGAATTGGGAGCCGCCTACGAGATTGCCAGATTGATGCGTTTTCCTTCTGCCATGGAAGTTAATAAGTTTTCAAAAGGCCGGATTGAAATGCTGAAATACAAGATTCCGGCCGGATCCAGATTAGATGGCATGAATCTGAGTACGATTGGAGAACATTTTAACTGTGATGTTCTGATCTGTGCGGTAGAGCGAGATAAGAGACTGATCATACCGACCGGATCTTTCGAGCTGAAAGAAAAGGATATCATTTCCTTTGTGGCAGGACCGGATAATGCTATGGAATTTTTCCGGAAGATTGGCGAGAAGAAAAATCAGATCCATGATGTTATGATTGTTGGAGGAAGCAAGATTGCTTTCTATTTGTGCAAACTTCTGGTTGCCAGCGGAATCAATGTAAAACTGGTGGATAAAAAACTGGAGAGATGTGAGGAGTTAAGTGATCTTCTGCCGAAAGTCATGGTAATCCATGGAAATGGAATGGATCATGATCTTCTGATGGAAGAAGGACTGTCGGATGTGGAAGCATTTCTTGCGCTGACCAATCACGATGAGGAGAATATCTTCCTTGCGCTTTATGTACAGGAGCAGACAGATGCGAAATTAGTGACAAAGGTTCAGAAAATCAATTACAATGCCATGATTGAGCGTCTGAATCTGGGAAGTATGATTTATCCAGAATATTTGACAGCGCAGTATCTGGTGCAGTATGTCCGTGCAAAGCAGAATTCGATCGGCAGCAACATTGAAAATCTTTATAAAATAATGGATGGAAGAGCAGAAGCGCTGGAATTCCATATCCAGAAAAATTCACCGGTTATTGGAATACCGATACAGGATCTTCCAATCATCAAGAATCTGCTGATCTGCAGTATTTACCGCAATGGAAAAGCGATGATTCCGAATGGACAGGATGTGATTCTTGAAGATGACCTGGTTGTTGTAGTTACGACAAAGAAAGGACTGCACGACGTGAAAGATATATTGAGAAGAGGATAATGGAGGCGTAATATTATGAATTTAGGAATGATTCGCTATGTACTGGGACTGGTAATGATGTTTGAAGGTGCTTTCTTATCTCTCCCATGCATTGTGGCTCTGATTTACAATGAAGGAGAAGGCGTGTCTTTCTTTGTTATGATGATTGTATGTCTTTTGTTTGGGTTCCTTCTTCGATGGAAAAAGCCGCGGAACAGTGCCTTTTATGTAAAAGAAGGTTTTGTAACAGTAGCGGCCAGCTGGATTATTATGAGCTTTTTCGGAGGACTTCCGTTTGTGCTGAACGGAGATATTCCTTCTGTAGTAGATGCTATGTTTGAAACGGTGTCAGGGTTTACGACCACGGGATCCAGTATTCTGTCGGATGTGGAAACATTGGCAAGATGCAGCCTGTTTTGGAGAAGTTTCACTCACTGGATCGGCGGAATGGGTGTGTTTGTATTTGTGCTTGCTGTAATGCCGCTGACCGGAGGGCAGAATATCCATCTGATGCGTGCGGAGAGTCCGGGACCATCTGTAGGGAAGCTGGTGCCTAAACTTCGGACGACATCTATGATTCTTTATAAAATTTATATTGCAATGTCTGTTATTATGGTGGGATTCCTTCTGGCAGGGAAAATGCCGCTGTTTGATTCTCTGCTTCTGATGTTCGGTTCTGCGGGAACCGGAGGTTTTTCGATTCTAAATACCGGATGCGCGACTTATTCACCATATGTTCAGTATGTGATTGCGATTTTTATGATGCTGTTTGGGATTAACTTTAACGTTTACTATTTCCTTCTGATCAGAAAAATAAAGGAAGCAGTAAAATATGAAGAGTTAAGATATTACCTTCTGTTTATTGGCGCAGCGGTTCTGCTGATCGCAATCAATATACATAATACTTTTAATTCACTGGAACCGGCATTCCGCCATGCATTTTTCCAGGTGTCTTCTATCATTACAACAACAGGATACAGTTCTATAGATTTTAATTACTGGCCGGAATTTTCCAGAGTCATTCTGATTCTTCTGATGTTTTCAGGAGCCTGTGCAGGCAGCACCGGAGGAGGAATCAAAGTATCCAGACTGATTATGATGCTGAAGACAGTGAAGAAAGAATTACTGTCCTATGCTCATCCAAGAACCGTGCGCAAGGTAAAATTCAACGGCAGAGTGGTGGAGCATGAGGTCATCCGTGGAATGAATGTATACTTTGTTGCGTATTGTTTTATCCTGATGTTTTCTATTTTGATCATCTCCTTGGATGATTTTGATTTTGTCACTAACTTTACGGCGGTGGCGTCTACATTGAATAACATTGGACCAGGTCTTGGTGTTGTAGGACCGACCGGAAATTTTGGAATGTATTCAGATTTGTCCAAAATTGTCATGGTATTTGATATGCTGGCAGGAAGGCTTGAAATCTTTCCGATGCTCGTTCTGCTGAGCCCGTATACATGGAAGGGAGTAAAATTCCGGAGAAGGAACAGGGCAGTCGGTCAGAAAGCGTAAAACAAGAATTTTACAGAAAAATAAAATCCCTGCATGCGGTCGGTAAATATGCTGCATACAGGGATTTCTTCTGATTGCTGTGATCCGTAAAAATCATTCGTCCGAATCATGAGAATTCGGTGGTTCCAGATAATCATGGAACCGGTTAATTAATTCTTTGTAACGATATTTTGAAATCGGAACGGTATCTCCGTTGGTCATAATAAGAGAGGTTCTCATAATCTGCTTAATAAATTTAGGGTTGATCAAATAGCTTCGATGACACTGGAGAAAATAAAAAGGTTCAAAATATTTTTTTATGGAAGAGAGTGTACTCTTCAGAAATTCTTCATCTTTTTCATATCGAACCCGCACGGTTTTATTGATTACCTCGAGAAATACGATGTAATCAGGGGATAATTGGATATGTCCGGCGCCAATAGGGACCAGAATCTTTCTGGAAAGGCAGTTGGACTGGTAGTCTGCGTAAAGCAGACGTTTTAACTTGGCACGGTCAATTGGCTTTACAAAATAATTAATGGCTCCTACATCATATCCGTCAAACACATAATCAGTGACAGATGAAAGGAACACAATGCGGGCGGTCATATGCAGAGCATTTAAATCCCGGCAAAGTTCAACTGCGGAAGTGTCTTCCGGCGGAATATCCACAAATACAACATCGTAATACGCAGGATTCTTCCGGATTAGTTCCAAGAGATCCTGTCTGCAGGAATACGTGTCGATAGTATATTCAAAAGTTAATTCATGCAGGATTGCGTTTAATAAAAGGAATGTGTTTTGGGAGGAGTCTTTGTCTCCGTCAAATACTGCAATATAATACATTCTAAAAACCCCCTTTATTTACCATTAATATTTTACCATAATATTCATATAATGGTGTGAAAGGACAAAAATCGGCGCAAATGGATGTGCGGTAAAAGGAATGTGAAAGGACACTTTTCTTTTCCGTCTTTTTATTATAAAATATTGCTAAGTCGGAAAATGATAGAATATAGAAATAAAACAAACAGGAGGATGTTATGAAACGCAATGCAGATTTTATGCTCCGTGAAATTGCCGGAGAAGTGGTGCTGGTGCCGACAGGCCGGGCGACTCAGAATTTCAACGGAATGATAACCCTCAATGAGGTGGCGGCATTCATTTGGAAAAATTTAGATGAGGCCGGCTCGAAAGAAAAACTTGTCTCTATGATCCTGGATGAATTCGAGGTGGAGGAAGAAACAGCCAGAAGAGATGTGGACGGCTTCATTGGAGCACTCAGTGAACATGGAATGGTCGAGGAATCATGAGACTGGTAGATAATGATGAATACATTCCGGTTCTGATCGAATTGATGGAGGAAGGCAGAGAAGTTGCCATGACTATCAGCGGGAGCAGTATGAATCCGTTTTTGATTCATCACCGGGATTCGATTTTGATGAAAAAACCGGACGGGCCGGTGGGACGGGGCGATATGGTGTTTTACCGGCGCGCGTCCGGAGCCTATGTTATGCACCGGGTGCACCATGTGGATCGGAATGGAAAATTGTATATGGCAGGAGATGCGCAGACAGAGATCGAAGGGCCTCTGGACCCGGATTGTGTCTTTGCCATTATTACAAAAGTAAAACGAAAAGGAAAGTGGATTCAGCCAGGAGATTTCTGGTGGTTTTTTTTCCGTCACATCTGGATCCGCTGTATTCCACTGCGTCGTCTGCTGATGCGGATATACGGTGCAGTTTCAAAAGGCGGGAAAAAATAAGAAGGAGGAAGAATTTATGGGACATGTGTTTAAGTTTCACAATGATGTAGATACCGACCAGATTATTGCGTCTCAGTATCTGCTGCTGCCAAACATCGAAGAGATGAAAGAATATACGTTTGAATCCATCGACAGGGATTTCGCGAAGAAAGTACAGGAAGGAGATATTGTGGCTGCGGGTGAAAACTTCGGCTGCGGATCCTCCAGGGAACAGGCCCCGAGTGTTTTGAAGGCGCTTGGAGTGAAAGCAGTGATCGCAAAATCATTCGCAAGGATTTTCTACCGGAATTCTATTAATATCGGACTTCCGGTCATTATCAGCAAAGATCTCTATGACAAAGTAGAGGACGGAGATGAGATTGACATTGATTTAGGAGAAGGAAAGATTACAACAGCAAATGAGACACTTCCGTGTACGAAACTTCCGCCATATATGCAGAATATTCTGGATCACGGCGGATTGATCAATTTCCTGAATGAAGAGGAGGTGTAGAAAATGGGAATGACGATTGGTGAAAAGATTATCGCGAGAGCGGCAAAAGCAGATGAGGTGCATGCAGGAGAAATCCATACAATCGAAGTGGACCGCCTGATGAGCAATGACGGAACGACGCATCTGACCATTGACATGTATCATAATGACTTGAAACATCCGAAGATCGCGGATAAGGATAAAATTGTATTTATTATGGACCACAATGTTCCGGCAGAGAATCCAAAGACAGCGCAGGCTCACAGAAAAATGAGAAATTTTGCGAAGGAACATGGAATCGCATTATATGAAGGAAAAGGCGTCTGCCACCAGATCATGGTAGAAAATTATGTCTGCCCTGGTGAATTTATTATGGGAGCGGATTCCCATACATGTACATACGGCGCGCTGGGAGCCTTTGGAACCGGAATCGGATGTACAGATTTCCTGTATGCCATGGTAACAGGGGAATCCTGGGTTCTTGTACCGGAGACCATCCGCTTCGAACTGACAGGGAAATTAAGAAAAGGCGTTTATGCGAGAGATCTGATGCTGACGATCATCGGCATGGTAGGAGCCAACGGCTGCAATTATAAAGTCATGGAGTTTGCCGGAGAAGGAGCCCATAATCTGGATATTGACGAGCGTCTGGTTCTCTGCAACCTGGCGGTGGAAGCCGGTGCCAAGACAGGTATCGTGGAGCCGGATGAAAAAGTTGTGGAATATCTGGAAAGCCGCGGACGCAAAGCAGAAAACATGTTCGTCAGCGATGAGGATGCGGTATTTGAAAAGGTTTATCATATCAATCTGGACGAAATCGAGCCGGTGGTAGCAAGACCGCATCAGATTGATGATGTTGTGCCGGCAGACGAAGTGGGAGACGTCCGGATCGACGAAGCCTTCCTGGGATCCTGCAACAATGGAAGAATTGAGGAATTCCGTGTGGCGGCAGAGATATTAAAGGGAAAGAAAGTCAGCGATCATGTGAGATTTATCATCGCCCCGGCTTCCAATGAAGTCTATATCCAGGCCCTGGATGAAGGCCTTATTGATATTTTCCTGGATGCGGGAGCCATGGTCATGAACAGCAACTGCAGTGTCTGCTGGGGAAGCTGCCAGGGCGTGATCGGAGAAGGAGAAGTGCTGATTTCCACAGGAACCAGAAATTTTAAAGGACGTGCGGGACATCCGGATTCCTTTGTATATCTGGGATCAGCAGCCACAGTGACGGCGTCAGCCATTGCAGGAAAAATTGTAACCGCAGAACAGGTTGAAGAATAGAATAAGAAAAGGATGTTGAATATGGAACAATTTAAAGGAAAAGTATGGGTACTGGGAGATGACATCGATACAGATATCATCATTCCGACAGAATACCTTGCCCTTCCATCTGTCGAGGATATGAAGCAGTATGGGTTTTCACCGCTCCGTCCGGAACTGGCAGGACAGATCGGAGAGGGAGATATGATTGTGGCCGGTAAGAACTTCGGATGCGGATCATCCAGAGAACAGGCGCCGGAAATCATCAAGGCGCTGAACATCAAATGTGTCATTGCGAAATCATTTGCAAGGATTTTCTTCCGCAATTCCATTAACAATGGTCTGCTTCTGATCGAAAACGATCAGATTCAGGATCATGTAAAGGAAGGAGACACCATTGAGGTGACGCTGGGAGAGAAGATAACACATGAGGGAAAAGACTACAAGATACAGTCTCTTCCGGATAATCTGATGGAAATTATCAATGCAGGCGGTCTGGTTGAGGCAATGAAGAAGAGAAATGGGGTGAAATAGGCAATGGGACAGACAATGATTGAAAAAATCGTCAGCAGAAACATTGGAGCTGATAGTGTAAAACCGGGAGAAATCGTGACGGTAAATGTTGACAGAGTCATGATCCATGATATTTTCATTCCGTTTGTTGCGGAAAAATTTGAGGAAATGGGATTCACCAAATTGTGGAATCCGGATAAAGTGGTATTAATTTATGATCATATGGTGCCGGCGAGCACCGTTGATGATATCCGGCATTTCAAGATTGGGGATGCTTTTGCAGAAAAACACGGCATGAAGCATGTGCACCGCAGCGATGGAATCTGTCATCAGCTGATGACAGAATGCGGGTATGCGAAACCGGGAGATATTGTATTTGGAACAGATTCTCATACGACTACATATGGATGCGTCGGATGCTTTTCATCCGGAATCGGATATACAGAGATGGCGTCCATCCTGGGAACCGGAGAATTATGGATTCGTGTGCCGGAGACCATCAAAGTTGTGATCAACGGAAAACTTCCGGAGAATGTAACTTCAAAAGATGTGATCCTGCGGCTGATCGGAGACCTTGGCGCAGATGGAGCTACTTATAAAGCCCTGGAGTTTTCAGGAAGCACTGTGGATGACATGACCATTGCGTCCAGAATGACCATGTCCAATATGGCCATTGAAGCGGGGGCAAAGGCGGCGCTGTTCGCTCCGGATGAGAAGACTGCGGAATATTCCAAGGTGGAATTATCTGACGTTGACTGGATTTATGGCGACGAGGATGCGTCTTACTGCCGGACGATTACATATCAGGCAGAAGATCTGGTTCCTGTAACGGCATGTCCGTCTCAGGTGGATAAGATCAGAGACGTAAAGGAAGTTGCCGGAACGAAGCTGGATCAGGTGTTCATTGGTTCCTGCACCAATGGAAGACTGGAAGACCTGAGAGCAGCGGCGGAAATCCTGAACGGTAAGAAAGTAGCGGATTATGTGAAGCTGATCGTAACGCCGGCCAGCCGGAAGATTTACAAAGAAGCCGCAGATGCGGGATATCTGAAGACTTTAGCCAAAGCCGGAGCCATTATCACACAGCCTGGATGCGGTCTGTGCTGCGGACGCGCGGGCGGCATCCTGACGGATGGTGAAAGAGTACTGGCGACCAACAACCGGAATTTCCTTGGAAGAATGGGGACTTCTAAAGTAGAAATTTATCTGGCCTCACCGAAGACAGCAGCGGCATCTGCCATTGCGGGAGAGATTACCGAGGCTTAAGAAAAGAAAAAGGATGAGAAAGACATGACAAAATTATTGATCTCGCTGTTTGTGAAGAATCAGGATAATATTACAGATGCAAAAGTCCGCAGCGCTTATGGGAGTCTGGGAGGAGCGGTAGGAATTGTCTGCAACCTTTTATTATTTGCAGGAAAATTTTTTGCCGGAATTATCACAGGCGCAATCTCCATTACGGCAGATGCTTTTAACAACTTATCAGATGCGGCATCTTCAATTATTACGCTGATCGGATTTTATATTGCGGGAAAACCGGCAGATGAGGATCACCCCTTTGGACACGGGCGGATGGAATATGTTTCCGGGCTGATTGTTTCACTGGCTATTCTCCTGATGGGCTTTGAACTGCTTCAGTCTTCCGTTACAAAAATCATTCATCCGGAGACGATTACATTTCAGATGATCTCGGTAGTGATTCTGATTGTTTCTATCCTGGTGAAATTCTGGATGGCCGCCTTCAACAGCAGCATTGGAAATAGGATTCAGTCTGAAGCCATGAAGGCGACGACAACGGACAGCCTGAATGACTGTATTTCCACAGCAGCAGTTCTGGGCGGTATGCTGATTTTCTATTTCTTCGGCTGGAATCTTGATGGGATCATCGGAGTACTGGTAGCCTGTTTTGTACTGTGGGGCGGTTATGGCTCCATTAAGGATACATTAAATCCGCTGCTGGGAGAGGTCCCGGACGAAGAGCTGGTAAAGAACATTGAAGATATGGTAATGCGTCATGATATGGTCATAGGAGTCCATGACATGATTGTCCATGATTACGGACCGGGACGCAGGATTGTGTCTCTTCATGCGGAAGTGCCGGCCAATGTGGATATTATGGACGCCCATGATATGATCGATCATATTGAAATGCGGCTGATGCAGGAATACCAGTGTGAGGCGACGATCCATATGGATCCGGTGGTGACAGACGATGAACAGACAACGAAAACGAAAGAGAAAGTAGAAGAACTGGTAAGACAGTACAATGAAACTCTGTCCATTCATGATTTTCGGATGGTAACGGGAAAGACCCACACCAATGTGATTTTTGATCTGGTGATTCCATATGGAAAACAATACCAGGTAAGCAAAATCGTCAGGGAAATTCGTCAGAAAATCCATAACGATATGCCGGATAATTATTTTGCGGTGATCAAAGTCGACCGTACAGCAGTGATATAAAATGAAAAGGAGATGGTATCTGCCATAAAAAGCAGCTTTCGGCAGCGCCATCTTCTTTTATTTCTTTCTTGACAGTTCCCTTACGTCACCCTTTATGATAAGCTTATAGGAGATCGGAGGTGGCCGTATGAACAGGGAAGGATATTATACATCAGGGGAGTTTGCCCGGAAAGCCAATGTCACCCTGCGTACAGTGCGCTATTATGATCAGCAGGGAATCCTGAAGCCAAGCAGAGTAGCGGAAAATGGATACCGGCTGTATACGGATGCGGATTTTGCGAAACTTCAGAAAATTCTGTCGCTGAAATATCTGGGATTTTCTCTGGATGAGATCATGACCATGACCATCAATGATGACGACATGGATTCCATCAAGGAGTCTATACATCTTCAGCTGAATCTGGTGCAGAAGAAGATGGAGCATTTGAAAATGGTAGAGCAGTCTCTGAAGAATACCGTCCGAAGGATGGAAGAGTCCGAGGAGATTGACTGGAATGAAGTTGTGGAACTGATTCATGTGACCAATATGGAAAAAGGACTGGTGGAGCAGTATAAAAATGCTTCCAATCTGGATATCAGGATCAGTCTGCACAAAAAGTATTCTCAGAATCCTGTTTCATGGTTTGACTGGATTTTCCGGCAGCTTAAAATCAAAGAAGGCAGCAGGATTCTTGAAGTCGGCTGCGGGACAGGCGAGCTGTGGAACGGACATGAATCGGAACTGCCCCAGAAGGTGAAAATCGTACTCTCCGACCGGTCGGAGGGAATGGTAAAAGATGCAGAGGGACTGCTGGGCAGCGGCGGAGGGATTTTTGAATACGAGACCTTTGCCTGTGAAAAAATACCAAAGGAAGACGCTTCTTTTGATATTGTGATCGCCAATCATGTGCTCTTTTATCTGAAAGACCGGAAAAAGGCTCTGCATGAAATCCGAAGGGTGTTAAGACCCGGAGGAGTGTTCCTGTGCAGCACTTACGGAAGCCGCCACATGCAGGAAATCACACAGCTGGTCCGGGAATTTGATCACAGAATTACCCTGTCGGCCAACTGTCTGTATGATGAGTTCGGTCTGGAAAACGGAGAGGAACAGCTGCTGGAAGTGTTTGAACATGCAGAAAGAAAAGATTATAAGGATGAGCTGCTGGTAGATCAGCCGCAGCCGCTGATTTCTTATATTTTGTCCTGCCATGGAAATCAGCATGAATATCTTGGGAAGCGGTATCCGGAGTTTAAGGAGTTTGTCAGGAAGCGTATGGAAGCAGAGGGCAGGATCAGGATTACAAAGGACGCCGGAATATTTCTGTGCCGGTGATAACAGATAGAAGATCAAAGGAGGATGCAATGAAAGTTTTAGTGACAGGTGTCAGAGGGCAGCTTGGATACGATGTAGTCAGAGAACTGAAAAAACGGCAGATTGAGGCCGTGGGAGTGGATGTGGAAGAAATGGATATCACAGACCCGGCTCAGACAGAAACCGTCATCCGGGAAGCCGCTCCGGACGCGGTCATCCACTGTGCGGCTTATACGGCGGTGGATGCGGCAGAAGATAATGAGGAACTCTGCCGGGAAGTAAACGCTCGGGGAACAGAAAATGTTGCCCGGATCTGCGGAGAAATGAATATCAAAATGATGTATATCAGTACGGATTATGTGTTTGACGGAAAGGGAACGAGACCGTGGGAACCGGATGACCCGAGAGATCCGCTGAATGTTTACGGGCAGACCAAGTACGAGGGAGAACTGGCAGTCGAAAAATATGTAAAGAAGTTCTTTACGGTAAGAATTGCATGGGTATTCGGCGTCAATGGGAAAAACTTTATCAAGACAATGCTGAATCTCGGAAAAACTCATGACAAACTTACAGTGGTCAATGATCAGACCGGATCTCCGACTTATACCTATGATCTGGCGCGGCTCCTTGCGGATATGATACAGACGGACAAATACGGAAGATATCATGCTACCAACGAGGGAATCTGTACATGGTATGAGTTTGCCTGCGAGATTTTCCGCCAGGCGGGGATAGATGTAGAAGTGGCGCCGGTGGCCAGTGATGAATATCCGTCTAAAGCCAAGCGTCCGGAAAACAGCAGAATGTCTAAGAAAAAACTGAAAGAAAATGGATTTGAGCTTCTGCCGTCCTGGCAGGATGCCCTGAAACGGTATTTAAAAGAAATCGAAGCATAAGGAGGAAAAATAAATGGGAAAGATTACAGTCACACCATGTGAAATCGAGGGACTCTATGTCATCGAGCCTACGGTATTTAAAGATGAGAGAGGGTATTTTGTAGAGACATACAATCAGAATGACATGAAAGAAGCAGGGCTGGATATGGTATTCGTGCAGGACAATCAGTCCATGTCTGTGCGGGGTGTGTTAAGAGGCCTCCATTTTCAGAAACAGTATCCTCAGGGCAAATTGGTGCGCGTGGTCCGGGGCAAAGTCTTTGATGTGGCAGTGGACTTAAGATCCGATTCCAAAACTTATGGGAAATGGTTTGGAGTGGAATTGTCTGCGGAAAATATGAAACAGTTTTATATTCCGGAAGGATTTGCCCATGGATTCCTGGTACTTTCCGATGTAGCAGAATTCTGCTACAAATGCACTGATTTTTATCATCCGGGAGATGAAGGCGGCCTGCTGTGGAATGATGAGGAGATCGGAGTCCAGTGGCCGCTGGAAGAAGGCGTGGACTTGATCATTTCAGAAAAGGACCAGAAATGGAAGGGATTAAGCGAGACATTTCATTTTTAAATACAGATCTGCCAGAGAGAAAGGAAGGGTGATACCAGATGAAAGGAATTATACTTGCGGGTGGCTCCGGAACCAGGCTTTATCCGCTGACGATGGTAACTTCAAAACAATTGCTGCCGATTTACGACAAGCCGATGATCTATTATCCGATGTCCGTTTTAATGAACGCGGGGATCCGGGACATCCTGATCATATCAACTCCTGATGATACGCCGAGATTTCAGGCGCTCCTAGGAGACGGTCATCAGTTTGGAATCCATTTATCCTATGAAGTGCAGCCGTCACCGGACGGACTGGCGCAGGCCTTTATCATCGGTGAAGATTTTATCGGAGATGACAATGTTGCCATGGTGCTGGGAGATAATATTTTCCACGGCCACGGCCTGACTAAGAGACTCCGAAGAGCTGCCAACAAAAAACAGGGAGCCACAGTATTCGGATATTATGTCGATGATCCGGAGCGTTTTGGAATCGTGGAATTTGATGAGAACGGAACTGCGGTTTCCATCGAAGAGAAACCAGAACATCCAAAATCCAACTATTGTGTCACCGGGCTGTATTTCTATGACAACCGGGTGGTGCAGTATGCCAGAGAACTGAAACCGTCAGCCAGAGGAGAACTGGAGATCACCGATCTTAACAAGATATATCTGGAAAAGGGGGAGCTGGAAGTGGAGCTTCTGGGACAGGGATTTACATGGCTGGATACGGGAACCCATGAATCTCTGGTGGAAGCCACTAATTTCGTAAAGACCGTGGAAACTCATCAGCACAGGAAGATTGCCTGTCTGGAAGAAATCGCCTATCTGAATCACTGGATCACCAAAGATCAGATGTTAAAAGATATTGAGCCTCTGAAGAAGAACCAGTATGGACAATATCTGATGGATGTCATGGCAGGAAAATTTTTAGATAAGTAAGGAGAATCAGCAAATGAAAATATTAGTAACAGGGGGAGCCGGATTTATTGGAGGAAATTTTATCCATCATATGGTAAATAAATATCCGGAGGATGAGATTGTAAACCTGGATCTTCTGACCTATGCGGGAAATCTTGAAACATTAAAACCGGTGGAAGACAAGGCCAATTACCGGTTTATAAAGGGAGATATTGCGGACCGTCCGTTTATTATGGATCTTTTTGAAAAAGAAAAATTCGATATTGTAGTCAATTTTGCGGCGGAAAGTCATGTAGACCGTTCCATCGAGGATCCTTCTATTTTTGTAAGGACAAATGTGGAAGGAACCGTTGTGCTTCTGGATGCTTCCAGAAAATACGGAGTGAAACGGTATCACCAGGTATCCACAGATGAAGTGTACGGTGATCTTCCGCTGGACCGTCCAGATCTGTTCTTTACAGAAGAGACGCCGCTGCATACGTCCAGCCCTTACAGCAGCTCCAAAGCCAGCGCCGATTTATTTGTCCTGGCATATTACCGCACATTCGGGCTGCCGGTGACTATCTCCAGATGTTCCAATAACTATGGACCATATCATTTTCCGGAAAAACTGATTCCGCTGATGATCAGCCGTGCTCTGGCAGACGAGGAACTTCCGGTTTACGGAAAAGGGGAAAATGTCAGAGACTGGCTGCATGTATCCGATCACTGTGAGGCCATTGACCTGATCATACACAAAGGAAGAGTCGGGGAAGTTTACAATGTAGGCGGACACAATGAGAGGACTAACCTGGAAGTGGTAAAAACCATCCTTCATGTCCTGAACAAGCCGGAAAGCCTGATCAAATTTGTCACAGACCGCCCGGGACATGATATGCGCTATGCCATCGATCCGGCCAAACTGGAGACAGAACTTGGCTGGAAGCCAAAATATAACTTTGATACAGGAATTGCCCAAACCATCCAGTGGTATCTGGACAATAAAGAATGGTGGCAGAATATCCTGTCCGGTGAATACGCTGATTATTTTGAAAAAATGTATGGAGAAAGATTATAAAGACAACAAAGGGAAGCGCAGTGTGCTTCCCTTTGTTGTATGTTATGATAAAATATGTTCAAAAATGAAGTTTCCGATGCCGTCATGATCGTTGTCATCGGTGATATAATCCGCGGCATTTTTCGTCTTTTCGCTTCCGTTGGCCATGGCAACGCCGACGCCGGCATTTAAGACCATGTCATAATCGTTATCCGCATCTCCAAAGACACACAGATCTTCCAGAGAAAATCCGTGAAGATCCATAATCTTCTTCAGTCCGTATGTTTTCGTGATTCTCGGATCCATGAATTCATACAGAAGCTTTGTGGTCTGCAGGGAAGCAGAACGAAAATCTCCGCTCTTAAATGTTTTCCCCCGCTTGGTCACAGCATCCATCATTTCCGGTGCGCAGGCAATCATGACTTTCGGGTGGCTGGTTTTTAAGTACTCATCGAAATCAATGACTTTGTAAGGAATTTTATCTGAGGCAGAGAGATTTCTGATATTGGCGTCGTCTTTTGGCACATAGAGAAAACCGTCTCCGTGAATGACAAAATTCACATCCATATCTTTATAATGATCGATAATATCACGGATGACATGACCCGGAAGAGGATAATTTTCCTCATAATGATCCAGGGCGAAATCATAGATTTCCGCGCCGCCGCTTCCTACAATGGCGTCGACCATATCAGAAAGGCCCCATTCCGGGAGAAGTTTCCGAACGTTGGTGACGGCTCTTCCGGTGGAAATGCCGAATAAAACTCCTTTATCCCGCACCTGCCGGATGGCGTCTGCCGTAAGGGGTGAAACGGTGCCTTCGGTTGTCAGTAATGTTCCGTCGATATCACACATAATTGCTTTTACTTCCATATGCTGTTCCTCCTCCTGTGTTCTTTTTTCATTGTAGAAGAGAATGCAGAGAAATGCAAGGAGAGCATCATCACAAAATATGAGACATTTTCCCTGTTCAAATTGCTTCAAAAAAAGTGGAAAGACTTTTGACTTTTTGCAGAAAAATTTACGTGATACCATGTATTTGTAAATAGAAAAGATATGAAAGTTTGGCCAACGGATATCGGAAGTAATTGAAAGGAGAAAAACAATGGAAGATTATCTCAGAAAAATCGTGAAAATGCAGAAAGCAGGAGAACCAGTCGGAATTTATTCAGCGTGCACCGGAAATGAGATCGTACTGGAAGCGTGTATGCGGCACGCAAAAGAAACCGGAACGGTTTTATTGATTGAGTCAACGGCAAATCAGGTGGACCAGTACGGCGGATATACCGGAATGAAACCGGCAGATTTTGTACAAATGTGTGAAAAGCTTTCTGAATGTGTGGGACTTCCGATGGACCGCATTATCCTTGGCGGCGATCATCTGGGACCGTTAACTTTTGCCCATTATGAGGAAAAGAAAGCGATGGAAGAGGCAGAAGAACTGATCCGCCAGTATGTCATGGCGGGATTCACAAAAATCCATATTGACACAAGTATGAAAGTGGCAAGTGATGATCCGGAGGAAAGGCTTTCGGACGAAATCATTGCCCGCCGGGGAGCGGTTTTGGCAAAAACTGCGGAGGATGCATATAAAAAACTGAAAAAAGAAAGGCCGGACGCTCCTCATCCGGTTTATATTGTAGGAAGTGAAGTCCCGATTCCGGGAGGATCCCAGGATGAAGTGGATACAGGAGTACAGGTGACAAAAGTTTCAGACTTTCAGGCGACCGTAAAAGCCTTTCAGAAGGCTTATGAAGATCAGGGTCTGAAAGACGCATGGGAGTATGTCATCGCAGTGGTTGTTCAGCCTGGAGTCGAAGAAAAAGATTCAGGATGCACGGAATATGTCCGTGAAAAGGCAGTGAATCTGATGAATGCGATCAAAGATTATCCGGATCTTATTTATGAAGGTCATTCCACAGATTATCAGACAAAATTTCAGGGACGGAGTTCCGCTGGGACTTCTGGATCAGTTCATGCCGATCCAGTATACGAAGGTCAGGACGGGAATGCTGGAAAATAATCCTAAGACACTGGTTATGGACAGAATTTGTAATTGCATTGATGAATATTTATACGGCACGATGCAGGAGAAAATCGGATAGAAAGATCAACAATCAGAGAGAAAGCCGCTTCTGACAGGAACCTTTTTCCGATACCGGCATATTTTATCACAAGGAATTTTGTAAGAGGTTTGAATCAATATGGCAGGAGTAATTTTGGATGCAGGACACGGAGGATATGACAACGGAGCCCAGTACGGCGGGCGGAAGGAAAAAGATGATAATCTTCGGCTTGCCCTGGCTGTGGGACAGATTCTTTCGGAAAATGGAATTCCGGTGATGTATACCCGGCAGGACGATGTCTATCAGTCTCCATCGGAGAAGGCAAGAATCGCAAACGCCAGCGGCGCGGATTACTTTATTTCCTTCCACCGCAATTCAAGTCCCAATGCCAATCAGTATCATGGAGTGGAAACGCTTGTGTTTGATAACAATGGCATTAAGGCGGAAATGGCAGCAAATGTAAACAGCCGTCTGGAGAATGTGGGATTCCGAAATATCGGTGTGAAGGAGAGACCGAATCTGACGGTTCTTCGCAGAACTAATATGCCGGCAATCCTGATTGAAGCGGGATTTATCAACTCTGATCAGGATAATCAGAAATTTGAGCAGAATTTTCAGGAAATCGCCCAGGCAATCGCTGACGGCATTATGGATACCATTGGCAGGGGACAGCCGGCAGCCGGGGGAACTTACCGGGTGCAGATCGGACTTTACAGGAATTTTTCCAATGCCCAGTATGCCCTGAATGAAGCTCTGGCGCAGGGCTTTGACGGAGAGATCGTATATGAGGATCCCTATTACGCCGTGCAGATCGGACAGCTGTCATCGCTGGATGAAGCCGTGCAGCTGGAAAACCGCCTGCGGCAGATGGGATACGATACGCTGGTGGTAAAAAAATAAAAAATATCAGGAGGCAGCGGGGAAAATCAGTATTTTGCTGTCTCCTGTTTTTTTGAGCAGACTGCCTAAAAAACAAATTTAGCCGGAGTAATTGGTTCCACCTGTTATAACAAATTTAAAGATACAAAACTTCCGGATTTTCTGGCGTTCTTCAGTGGAAAACGCTGCGTTGCCATCATTGCAGGTGTAATTTCCATTGTTGTATCCGCTATTCTGCTGTTTGTATGGCCGATTGTCTTCGGAGCCTTGATTACGGTTGGTGAAGCAATCGCGAAGATGGGGGCGGTTGGAGCCGGTATCTATGCGTTCCTGAATCGTCTGCTGATTCCGACAGGACTGCATCACGCGTTAAACAATGTATTTTGGTTTGATACCATCGGGCTTGGAGACTTGACTCATTTCTGGGCAGGAGATACATCTGCTGATGTGTCATGGAGCCTTGGCATGTATATGTCAGGATTCTTCCCATGTATGATGTTTGGTGTCCCTGGAGCTGCACTGGCTATGATTCATACAGCAAAGAGCAATAAGAAAAAAATCGCCATCGGACTGGTTGGTTCTGCGGCAGTCTGTGCGTTTGTCTGTGGTGTTACAGAGCCGTTTGAATTTGGATTCATGTTCCTTGCACCTGGTCTTTACGCAATCTATGCTCTCCTTTATGGAATTTTTGTAGCAGTGACTACAGTGGTTGGATTCCGAGCAGGATTCAGTTTTTCTGCAGGAGCGACAGACCTGGTATTTTCATCCTCTCTGCCGGCGGCACAAAACACATGGATGATCATTCCTCTGGGAATCGCGGCATTTCTTATATTTTATGTCGTATTCCGGATCGCTATTGTAAAATTCAATCTGAAAACTCCGGGAAGAGAAGATGATGATATCGATGAAGAAGAAAGAAATATAGTCCTTGCAAATAATGATTATACAGAAGTAGCGAAAATTATTTTAGAAGGGCTGGGCGGCAAAGAAAATGTAACGTCCATTGATAATTGTATTACAAGGCTTCGTCTGGAAATTGCGGATGGAAGTGCAGTCGATGAGAATAAGATTAAATCTGCGGGAGTTGCAGGAGTGATTCGTCCGGGTCAGAAGAGCATTCAGGTCATCGTAGGAACCCAGGTGCAGTTTGTAGCGGATGAGATGGAAAAACTGTGCAGATAAGATAAGAATATGGAAAGAAGAGGCAGAAGAAGGATTCTGCCTCTTTTTCTGCAGTCAGCAAAAACCAAGGATTGCGGATCCCGGAGGAAGCATTTATAATAGAGAGGGGACATTAAGGAGGAAGGATGGGAAAAGTATGAAAAATCGCTGTAAGAATGAAATTTTGAAAGTCATCTGCATCTGTCTTGCGGCATTTATTATGGCACTGAATATCAAATCATTTGTCAGAACCGGAGGGCTGTATCCGGGCGGAGCCACAGGACTTGCTCTTTTGATTCAGAGAATCGCGGAAATGTTTTTCGGCATATCGCTTCCGTATACTTTGGTGAATATTCTTTTGAATGCGGGACCTGTATATCTGGGATTTCGTTTTATCGGCAGGAAGTTTACGATGTATTCGTGTCTTATGATTTTGCTGACTGGTTTTTTTACGGATATCATTCCCGGCTATGTGATTACATATGACATACTTTTGATCAGCATTTTTGGCGGTTTAATCAATGGAGCGATCATCAGTGTCTGCCTGATGATGAATGCCACCACCGGCGGTACGGACTTTATCGCCATTTATTTGTCAGAAAAGAAAGAAATCGATTCCTGGAATCTGGTATTTGGACTGAATGTTGTCATTCTGGCGGCAGCAGGCGTCCTGTTTGGATGGGATAAGGCGCTGTATTCGATTATTTTCCAGTACACATCCACTCAGGTGCTTCATATGATGTACAAAAAATATCAGCAGCAGACATTATTTGTGGTGACCAACCGGGCAAAAGAAGTATACCGCGCCATTGCGAAAGTCACTAATCATGGCGCGACGGTCATGGATGCGGTCGGTTCCTATAAGGGAAATGAGAGGAAAGTCGTTTACTCTGTTGTATCCAGCGCAGAGAGCAAGAAGGCGATCCGCATGATTAAAAGAGTGGATCCTGATGCGTTTATCAATGTGGTGAAAACGGAACAGATTTCCGGAAAATTCTATTTAAGACCAAATAAATAACAGACTGAAGTGTGAACCGGGTATATCCCGGTTCGTTTTGTCATAAACTAGAAAAAAAGACAGGATGCGGCATTTTGAGAAAATGGAAGGATTGGTCTGCCAGGGCGATCGTCGGGTGTATTCTTTTTCTGGGAGCAGCCGGCGTTTTCTGGAACGCAAAGACTGTTTTCAATGAGAATGTGTATGTGTGGAAGGAAGAACAGGAGCGGAAGCTGCCTATTTATTGTGTGGATACAAAGAACAAAGTGCTGGCCCTTACCTTTGATGTAGCCTGGGGGAATGAGGATATGGAAGAAATTCTTAAGATTCTGAAGAAGGAAAAGGTGGAGGGAACCTTCTTTTTCTCCGGAGAATGGATGGAAAAGTATCCGGAAGATGTCAAAAAGGTATCAGATGCGGGACATGATATCGGCAACCACGGAGATCATCACAAATATATGACAAAGCTGTCAAAGGAAGATCAGATCACAGAAATCCGGGGAGCCGGTGACAAGGCAAAGGCCCTTCTCGGATCTTCGATGGAATTGTTTCGACCGCCTTACGGGGATTACGATTCACAGGTAGTGGAAACGGCAGAAGAGATGGGTTATTATGTGATCCAGTGGTCTGTGGACAGTCTGGACTGGATGGAACCGGGAGCGGATGCAGTTATAGAGAAAGTATGCGGACATAAAAATCTGAAAAGCGGTGCCATTATCCTGCTGCACACAGGGACCCTGTGCACAAGGGAAGCTCTGGGCCCCATGATCCGGAAACTGAAAGAACAGGGATATGGCTTTGTGCCAGTTTCGGACCTGATCTACCGGAAAAATTACAGAATCCGTCCGGATGGAACTCAGGTCCGCAATTAGGTGCTGTGGCATATGAAAAACTATCCGAAAATGAACGTACAGAATAAAAAACAAAAAAAACACTTGATTTTAGGGAAGAATTATTGTATCTTATAACCAATGAAGTTACTGACAAGGGCGTCAAACAATTAGGTTCAGATTGTTTGTCGTCCATTTTTTTATTTTATAGGAGGTCGTTCTGGAACTTCCTATAAAATAAAAAATGTTCCCTTCGGAGCATAATAGATGGGAAATGCTTCAAATGTATAAAAGAAAGGAAGAAAACCTATGAAGGAAAAAACAAATGTTACTGAAATTTTTGGAATGAACGTGTTTAATGACAGTGTTATGAAGGCGCGTCTTCCAAAAGCCGTTTACAAAGACTTAAAGAAGACGATCGAAGAAGGAACAGAATTAAACCCTGAAATCGCAGATGTTGTTGCCAATGAAATGAAAGAGTGGGCCATTGAAAAAGGCGCGACTCATTATACTCACTGGTTCCAGCCGCTGACCGGCGTTACAGCAGAAAAACATGATGCTTTCATTTCTCCGACAGATGACGGAAAAGTATTAATGGAATTCTCCGGAAAAGAGCTGATCAAAGGTGAGCCTGACGCTTCTTCCTTCCCATCAGGAGGATTAAGAGCAACATTTGAAGCAAGAGGATATACAGCATGGGATTGTACATCACCGGCATTTATCAAAGAGACACCAAACTCTACAGTATTATGCATCCCGACCGCGTTCTGCTCCTACACAGGAGAAGCACTGGATAAGAAGACTCCACTGCTTCGTTCCATGCAGGCTCTTGATATTCAGGCAACACGACTGCTTCATTTATTAGGAAATGATTCTGTAAAGAGTGTCAGCACATCTGTTGGCGCTGAACAGGAATACTTCCTGGTTGACAAAGAAAAATATTTACAGAGAAAAGACCTGATCTTCACAGGACGTACCTTATTCGGAGCAATGCCTCCAAAAGGACAGGAAATGGATGACCATTATTTTGGAATCATCCGTGAAAGAATCGCAGGCTTCATGAAAGACTTAAATATTGAAGCATGGAAACTGGGAATCACAGCAAAGACAGAACATAATGAAGTTGCTCCTGCACAGCACGAGCTGGCTCCGATTTATGATTCCAATAATGTGGCAACAGATCACAACCAGCTGTTAATGGAGACCATGAAACGTGTGGCAGAGCGTCATGGATTAAAATGTCTGCTTCATGAAAAACCGTTTGCAGGAATCAATGGTTCCGGAAAACATAACAACTGGTCTATGGTAACAAATGAAGGAAAGAACCTGCTGGATCCTGGAAAGACACCACATGAAAATCAGCAGTTCCTCTTGATTCTTGCTTCCATCATCAAAGCAGTGGATGAGCATGCAGATCTTCTTCGTATGTCAGCTTCCACACCGGGAAATGATCACAGACTTGGAGCAAACGAGGCACCTCCTGCTATTATTTCCATTTTCCTTGGAGAACAGCTGGAAGACGTTGTAAAACAGCTGATTACAAGAGGTGAGGCAACAAGATCCAAGAAAGGAGACAAATTAGCTTCCGGAGTACATTCTCTGCCGGAATTTGAAAAAGACGCAACAGACAGAAACCGTACATCACCATTTGCGTTTACTGGAAATAAATTTGAGTTCCGTATGGTTGGTTCTACGCAGTCAATTTCTGATCCTAACGTTATCTTAAATACAATTGTTGCAGATGCGCTGGCAGATGTATGTGACAAACTTGAAAAAGTAGCAGACGATCCTAGAGCGGTTGAGATGGAAGCTCATGAACTGACAAAACAGATGCTGACAGACCATCAGAGAATTATTTTCAACGGAAACGGATATTCTGAAGAATGGATCAAAGAAGCAGAGAGAAGAGGACTTCCAAATCTGAAATCTATGGTAGATGCTATCCCTACTCTGGTAACAGACAAAGCCATCGAAATGTTTGAAAAGTTCGGCGTATTTACAAAGGCTGAACTGGAATCCCGCGCGGAAATCCTGTTTGAGCAGTATGCGCAGACAATTAATATTGAAGCGCTGGCCGCTCTGGATATTGCTAAGAAGCAGATTGTTCCGGCTGTCATGAAATATCAGAAACAGCTGGCAGATTCTGTTGCAGTATTAAAAGAAACAGGCGTTGATACTTCTGTACAGGAAGCACTGCTGGGAGATATCACAGAAAATCTGAAAGAAATGTACACTGCAATCGGTGTTCTGGCAGCAGATGAAGAAAAAGCGAAATCTATGGATGAGGATGCTGAAAAACAGGCAAGATACTATCATGACATTATCTTTGCTGACATGAATGCTGTCAGAGAGCCTGCTGATAAGCTGGAAATGCTGGTTGCAAAAGAAGACTGGCCGATGCCAAGCTACGGAGACTTGATTTTTGAAGTCTAAAAACAGATAAACAGCCTTTCACATTATAAAATATTTTGAAAAGATACCGGATTTTGCCGGTATCTTTTTTTTGTTCCCGCACATTCTAATAGCATCAGAACTGATGGAAAAAATAAAGTGAGGGAAAAGAATGAAAAAAAGAATTCTGGCATCTTTGTGTCTGCTTCTCATGGCGGCATGTTTTGTGAATCAATTAAAATACGGAAAGGCGGATCCTCTGGGGATTGCAGGTCAGACAGAGGGAGAAGGCGGACTTCTGGCCAATAATGCTCTGAATAAGAAGAAAGTTTATCTGACCTTTGATGACGGACCGTCGGACAATACAGAGGAGATTCTGGATATTCTAAAGGAAAATAATGTGAAGGCTACATTTTTTGTCATTGGAAAAGAAACCGAACAGGCAAAAAAGAGTTATCAGAGGATTGTTCTGGAAGGACACACTCTTGCCATGCACTCTTACAGTCATAATTATGATCAGATCTATGCGTCTGTGGATGCTTTTTCCAAAGATTTGAAGAAACTGCAGAATTATTTATACGAGATTACAGAGATCAGACCGGTCATTTACCGGTTTCCTGGAGGAAGCAGCAATTCCTGCGTGAAAGATATTTCGCCGTATATTAGTTTTATCAACAGTCAGGGGTGGCTGTATTTTGACTGGAACGCTCAGAGTGGAGATGCGCTTGATTTTGATACAAGTGCGGAACAGTTAAATGAAAATATCTTGAAAGATGTGCACAGTCAGGATGTGAGCGTAGTGCTGATGCACGATCTCCATGAAGCGGATCACACGGTGGAAGGATTGGACGCCCTGATCAAAACACTGAAAAAAGAAGGATATCAGATTCTGCCTATTACTGCCAATACAAGACCGGTACACCATGTGTCGGTTGACAAACGGAATTAGGTCACGTAAAATGTTCTGTTGAGCAAATGGTTTAAACTAAGGGAGAAAAAAATGATAATAAAAAGTGTAAATTTGGAAACTGTATGCGGAGTCACCAGCAGACTTCCGGAAAACCATCTTCCGGAAATCGCGTTTGCAGGGAAATCCAATGTAGGAAAATCATCCCTGATCAATGCATTGATGAACCGCAAATCTTATGCCAGAATTTCTGCGCAGCCGGGCAAGACGCAGACGATCAATTACTATAACATTAACGATGAACTTTATTATGTTGATCTTCCCGGATATGGATATGCCAAAGTGACAGAGAAGGTAAAAGAACAGTGGGGACATATGATCGAGAACTATCTGCGGACTTCAAAACAATTGAGAATTGTGTTCCTGCTGATCGATATCCGTCATAAACCATCCCAAAATGATGTGATGATGTATGACTGGATTTTACATAACGGATATCAGCCGGTCATCATTGCCACGAAATCAGACAAGCTGAAGCGGAGCCAGGTGGCAAAACACCTGAAAGAAATCCGCACGGAACTGGGCATGGACCGTGAGATAGCAGTATTTCCGTTTTCTGCCCTGACAAAACAGGGAAGAGAAGAAATCTGGGATTTTATAGAAGAAAATATCCTAGGCACGACACCTGCCTAGGAATCAGAATCGTCGAATAATAATTTTTGTATGATAGCAGAATATACATCGGAGTGCATTTCATTCCAGTGGTCACAGATATGGACAGCCTGTTCTCTTGAAACGACATTTAAGTTCAATTCAAGAAGCAGGGTGTCTTTTTCTTTGATTTTCAGATGAACTGTGTACTCATCCCGTTTGGCAGGGAAAAAATCTGCTTCCAGATCGGTTTCTTTGCGGAGCTCATATTCCTTCTCATCGAGGAACTGAGAAATATCGTCCTTGATGGACTGGGGAATCTGATATTCAAACATACCGATAGCTTCTTCCCCCTCTTCTGTCAGATAATAATGACTCATGTTGCGGATCATTTTTATCCGCAGCATCTCTTCCTCTTCCAGCTCATGAAATGCTCTCTGCACATTAAAATAGTTGGTGTAGCCCTTATCAATGATAAATTCTGAAATCTGGGAATTACTTAATGGAAAATCTACTTTTTGAATGAGATACAAAATCATTAATTTATATAGAGTTAACTGATTATTTTCCATATCTACCTCCTGCATACTGTTTCAATCATAACATTTATAACCTTTTCTTGCAACTTGTGAATGAAATAGAGGAAACTACAAATAATAATCCCGAGGTGATGATATGAGAAAGTATCAATGGGCAGCATGCGTGGTTCTCATTCTATTTTTGATTGCCGCGGTGATGCTGTTAACAGAAAGACACAAACAACGGTCAGAGGACGGAACGTTTGTGCTGGAAAGGACATGGAACAATGAATGTTTATATCAAGGCAGAGGAGAGCGTGCGGGTCAGCCGCGCGGAAGTGAAGCTTGAAGATGTGCTTTCTTTGTACTGTCCGGATTATGAAACAGGAGAATCATTAAAAAAAATCAGGCTTTTTCATTTCCCGACACAGGAAAATCAGAGAAAGATTTTTTCTATTCTGAAAGTGGTCCAGAAAATCCAGGAAATGGACAGCCGGCTGGAAGTAGTCAACATGGGGCCGGAAGATTTTGTCGTTACCTATGAACGGCAGAAGAAAGGGAAATCCTGGACGACTGTAGGGAAAATCGTTTTTGTGTGTCTGACAGCCTTTTTCGGGGCGGCTTTTTCCATTATGTCTTATAACACGGATGTAGGAATCCAGGAGCTGTTTGCCAATATCTATCAGCTGATCATGGGCAGAGCGCCGGATGGGCCAAATATCCTGCATTTTTCTTATACTGTGGGGCTGGCAGCCGGAATCATTCTGTTTTTTAACCATGCTGGAAAATTTAAAATCAGTGATGATCCTACGCCGTTCGAAGTGCAGATGCGTTTGTATGAAAAGGATGTGAACGATACACTGATGACAAACGCAGACCGGAAGAAGGTGGAAGAAGATGTGGATTCGTGAGGCATTTCTTATGTTCTGCGGCCTGTCAGCAGGAGCTCTGATCGCAGGAAGTTTTCTGGCTTTTTTAAGTATGATCGGAGTCATTCCCCGGCTGGCGGCTCTGACGAAATCTGTGAAATACGCCAGGCTTTATGAGGACTGCATTGCTCTGGGAGGAATTACCGGGACGGCAGTTTTTCTGTACCGGTGGCAGATTCCTCTGGGAAATTTTCTGCTTTTGCTGTTCGGGCTGTTTGGCGGAATTTTCGTAGGATGTCTGATCGGAGCGCTGGCAGAAGTGCTGAAGAGTATTCCTGTGTTTTCACGCAGGATAGCCTTGAGAAAAGGAATTGCTCTTGTGATCTACGCACTGGCTCTGGGCAAAATGCTGGGATGTTATCTTCAGTTTTATGTATTTGAGTAAAAGGAGGGAAGTCATGAGAAAAGAACCAAGCAAACAGGAATACAGCCGAATGGTGGAAGAAATGACGCCGAAGCACAACAGCCTGAAAAATTGTATGAAAGCTTTTTTTACAGGAGGTTTATTCTGTGTTTTGGGAGAAGGAATCAAGCAGATGCTGATGAATCAGTGGGGGCTGGACAAAAAAGATGCATTGCTCTATGTGACGATCAGTCTGGTGCTGCTGAGTGTTCTTCTGACCGGATGGAACTTATATGGGAAAATCACAAAATTCGGAGGTGCCGGAGGGCTTGTGCCGATTACGGGATTTGCCAATTCTGTTGCTTCTACAGCGATTGAATATAAGAAAGAAGGACAGGTGTTCGGAATAGGAGTAAAAATCTTTACCATCGCCGGACCGGTAATCTTATATGGGATTGTCTCGTCTTTCGTTGCGGGAGTCTTTTATCTTGCGGCAAAACAATGGGGGTGGATCGGATGAAAACAATGAAAGGAAAACAAAGCGTAGAGTTTGATCATCCGCCGTATATCCTTGGATGGTCTTCTGTGGTGGCAGGCAAAGAAGGAGAAGGGCCGCTTGGAACCCGCTTTGATCAGGTAATCGAGGATCCTCTTTTCGGAGAAGAGACCTGGGAAATGGCTGAGGGCCGGTTTATGAAACAGGCAGCTATGCTGGCGATCCAGAAAGCAGGACTTACCACCAGTGATATCCGCTATGTATTTGCGGGGGATCTTCTGGAACAGAATACGGCTACTTCTTATGGAATAAAAGATCTGGATCTGCCGTTATTTGGTCTGTTTGGCGCATGTTCCACCGTGGGGGAAGCATTGTCGCTGGCGGCCATGACTGTGGCAGGAGGATTTGCGGAGCAGGTGCTGGCGACGGCTTCCAGTCACATCGGAACGGCAGAAAAGCAGTTTCGTTTTCCGCTGGAATACGGAAATCAGAGACCTTTGTCAGCAACCTGGACCGTTACAGGAGCCGGGGGATTTATTGTATCTGAACAGAAAAGTCCTGTCAGGATACGGGGAATCACTACAGGAAAAATTGTGGATTATGGTGTAAAGGATCCTATGAATATGGGGGCATGCATGGCTCCGGCGGCTGCCCAGGTAATTTATCAGCATTTTCAGGATTATTCCATGTCCCCTAAAGATTATGACGCGATTTACACTGGGGATTTAGGCGGAGTCGGAAAACAGATTCTGATCCGGCTGCTTCAGGAAAATGGTTATGATATTTCCAAAGTTCACGGCGACTGCGGGCTGGAAATTTATGAAAATGAAAGACAGGACACTCATTCCGGGGGATCCGGATGTGCCTGCAGCGCGGTTGTACTGTCCGCCATGCTGATCAGAAAACTGATTCGCGGGGATTGGAACCGGATTCTGTTTGTACCTACTGGGGCTCTCATGTCAAAGACGAGTTTTAATGAGGGAGAAAGTGTCACAGGTATCGCTCATGCGCTCCTGCTGGAAAGAGAGGAAGAATAATGGAATATATCAGAGCATTTTTGACAGGGGGTCTTATCTGTGTGCTGATTCAGATTCTGCTGGATCACACGAAGCTTCAGCCGGGCAGGGTCATGGTGATCCTGGTAGTCAGCGGCGTTATTCTGGGCGCGCTGGGAATTTATGAAAAGATCGAGACGTTCGGAGGATGCGGGGCGACGGTGCCTCTGTCAGGATTTGGATTTAACCTCTGGAAAGGAATGAAAGAAGCTGTGGATCAGCATGGATTTCTGGGACTGTTTGAGGGAGGATTTACCGCCGCTTCGGTAGGAACGTCAGCGGCGCTGATTTTTTCTTATTTGGCTTCGCTGATTTTCCAGCCGAAAATGAAAGAATAGTAAAACAAGGTCCTCTGCCGGATTATCCGGCAGAGGACCTGCTCCTGTGATTGTATGTTATTCTTTATGAATACGGCAGGATTCTGTCTGATATTCTTCCGGCAGAAGATAAGGCGTATCGTCAGTCACGCCTTTTGCGTTTTTCTGCCTTACGATATAAACCCTGCGGATCCGGTCTTCGGAAGGGCAGGCGGATGTTGCCGGTTCGTTGGATTTCCTGCACAATTCGACGGCCACATGAGTGTCGCAGGTCTGTGTTGGAACTGTTCCTTCGGCGAAGTATTCCGTGGTGATCATACTGCCTCTCGGATCGTGGTCACATACACCTGAAATTGCCAGTTTTCCGGACTTCTTACATATCCGGGCTTTGACGATACCGTCCGGCATTTCAAAATCTGTGGTCTTTTCGCCCTTTGCTTCTATAATCTGGTCCATGATATCCGCCCACATTTTCTTGTGGAGATCGTTGGATTCAAACTCTGTGGCAAGATCGTATCCCATCCAGACAGATGCCGTGTGATACGGAGTATAGCCGCTGAACCAGTAATCTGTATGATCCGGCGTGGCGCCGCTTTTTCCGGCTGCGGACATGTCAGAGGACAACTGAGCGTCTGTTCCGGTTCCGCTGGTGATGACATCTTCCATAGCGCTGGTCAGAAGGAAAGAAGTTGTCTTTTTCATGACCCGTCTGCCGGAAGTGTCATTTTTCAGCAGCACATTGCCATTCCGGTCTACGACTTTCGTATACAGCTTGGCCTGATGATAAGTTCCTCCGTTTGCAATGGAAGCGAAGGCATTTGTAAGCTCAAAGTTTGTCACTCCGTTGGTCAGACCGCCCAGAGACAGGGACTGATTGATATCCGTATTTGTCGTTCCGTCATCGGAAAACTGTTCATCCACCAGAGTATCAAAACCAAGATCCAGAAGATATTCGTAAGATTTCTGCGGCGTAACATCCGCAATGGTTTTAGCGGCGACAACGTTTATAGAATTTGATATCGCATCCCGTATAGTGGAATATCCCCGATAGCCGCTGTAATAATTCTGAATCGGCTGATTTGTATTCAGATAATGATACGGAGCATCATCGTACACCGTTGCCAGCGTCATATTTGAGGAATCCAGCGCCGGCAGGAACGTAGATAAAATTTTGAAATTAGATCCCGGCTGACGCTGCAGGGATGTGGCGCGGTTGGAACGAAGACTGGAAGAGATGTCTTCCCGTCCGCCGACCAGCGCTTCTACTTCACCGGTGGACTGATTCATGATCGTAATGGAAACCTGAGGCTGGATCGGAGTGGAAATATATTCTCCCACGATCACAGCGCCGGTATCCTCAACAGACTGCCTGAATTTTTTCGCTGCGTTTTCTGCCTCATCGGCATTTGAAAAAATCAGAGAATCTCCCAGTCCATTTTCCTTCATATAATTCAGCACATTATTTTCAGAATACGTCACATCGTTTCCGTTGGTATCACGTATGCTCAGACTGTAGATCAGAGATGCCTCTGAGTCAGAAGGAAAATAAGAATTATCGCTGGCTGTTTTGTCAGCGATTGCCTGAATCTCTGTATCCTGAGTGGAATATATCTTCAATTCACCATTGTATACAGCATTATAAGCTTTTGTCTCATCATATCCCAGCTGATCTTTCAGATCTTCGACAACCTGCAGAATCAGAGCATCTTCAAAATAAGAATTCGTCGGATTATCGCTGGAAGCATTGTTAGCATTTTTGCTGATTCTCTCATAAACATCATCTCTGACTGCTTTCCTATATTCATCCTGTGTGATATAATGTAACTCAAGCATTTTTTTTAAGACGATCAGCCGTCTGGAGGCATTGTTCTCCGGGTGCGTGATCGGATTATAGCGGGAAGGATTTTCCGTAATGGCGGCGAGAACCGCACATTCAGACAGCGTCAGGTCAGACACCTTCTTATTAAAATATTTTTGAGCGGCTGCCTGTACGCCCAGCGTTCCTTCTCCCAGGTTAATCGTATTGAGATATTCTTCCAGGATAAATTCTTTGGAAGCGATATTCTCCAATTCCAGAGCGAGAGACTGTTCTTTTATGATTCGTTCAATTCGTTCAATCGTCGTTTTTTCAGATTGGATACCCAGTACATTATTTTTTATCACTTGCTGCGTCAAAGTACTGCCCCCTTGAGATGCAGATTTATTTTTTATACCAAGGAGGGCGGCCCGCATTGTTCCATATAAATCGATTCCATTGTGCGTATAGAATCGTTCATCTTCAATTGCGATAAAAGCATTTTGAAGATTTTCGGGAATTTCAGCCAGAGGAGTTGTGATTTTGTTAGAGTCACTGTTGGAAAGTGTCTTTATTTTTGCTCCTTTATTATCATAGATGGTTGTGGTATGTCCCGTAGAGTGGACAGATTCTTTTGTGATCTGAGGCGTTGTCTTGAGGACTCCGCGGACAAATCCGATGGAAAGTCCGAGAAATGCCACAATCAGCGCAGTGGAGATAATCAGGATATATTTATAAAGAAAAAGGGAAATCTTTGACCGTTTCCGAACCTGCTCGGATGACAGTTCATTTCTTTTTTTCAGTACATTGTTCTTGGTATATTTCATGGAAATAGAAACCTCCTGTCTGCTTATTATATCAGATAACAATGTGCAAGTAAATAAATGCTGAAATGATAAAAAACCGGAGGGAAAGGAGAAAAATATGAAAAGAAAAAAAGAAACAGGAAGAAGAGTATTTTTGGATGACAAAGAGAGGGAAAATGTAGTATCCTATTATTTAATGGAAGATCAGGCGAAAGGGATCTACGGCGTCGCAGTGGAAAAATGCCGGATAGAGGAGGGAGTGATCGAATGGGATTCAGTTCCTCATCTGTCTTATTCCAGAGAAGACGCAAGAAAAATGACGGAACGCTTGATGGAATACTGCGTGACGCCGGTTTCCCTGGCAGAAGCAGTGGATACAATCATGTGGATGGAGGATGAAGATGGCGGTACAGTCATATAAAGTTGTTTATAAAAGCGGAGAAGCAGAGATCATCGAAAAAAAATCAAGATTTATTGCTCATGTGGCGCCGGCGCAGACGGAAGAGGAGGCGCTTGCCTTCATTGAGGAGATAAAGAAAAAATATTGGGATGCCCGTCACAACTGCACGGCATACAGTGTGGGAATCGAACAGCCGGTTCTCCGGTGCAGCGATGACGGAGAGCCCAGCAAGACGGCAGGTATGCCTATGATGGAAGTGATACAGGGAGAGGAACTTCACAATGTAGTTGTGGTTGTGACAAGATATTTTGGAGGAACCCTTCTGGGAACAGGCGGTCTGATTCGCGCGTATACCAGAAGCACACAGGAAGGAATCCGCAATTCCCAGGTTATTACAAAGCATCTGGGGCAGAGATTAAACATAAGGTGTGATTACGCCGCGTCAGGGAAGATTCAGTATCTTACCGCATCAGAAAATATACCGGTTCTGGGAACAGAGTATACAGATACGGTGACATTTGATCTGATCGTACCAAAAGAGCAGACAGAGTGGGTAAAAAAACAATGTATGGAGGTCTCCGGAGGCAAAGCGCAGATCGAAGAAATGGAAGAAACATATTTTGCGGAAATTGAAGGCGAAGTAAAGATTTTTGCGTAAATTTATGGAAGTGCGGCGCTTTCCGCAGAACCATCATAGTGAAAAGAAAAGCCTGCGGCGGGAACATCCGGTATGACCGGATTTACAGTTTCCCGCCGCAGGCTTTATATGATCCAATGGATTTGTTTTAATCGTTCAGCCGGTTCACAGCGCTGATCAGCGCAAGAACAGAAGCTGTAATAATATCCTCGTGGATTCCGGCGCCCCAGGTGATGCTGCCGTTAGGTTCCTGGATTGCCACATAGGCACAGGCCCTGGAATCAGATCCGACATTTAATGCATGTTCCTGGTAGGTTACGATAGAATAATTCATATCGCTGTGTCTCTTTAAAGCATTGCTGACTGCGTCCAGACGGCCGTTTCCGCGTCCGTGATACAATTTCGGAACGCCGGCTTTGTCCAGTGAGATTTCCGCTTCGATTCCCCCGTCCTTTTTCTGTACGAAATGAACTTCTTTCAGATGGTGCGGAGCATCAATGTTTACATAAACTTCTTTAAAGACTTTCAGGATATCTTTTGGAACCAGTTCCTGATGACGTTTGTCAGAAACATCTTTCACAGTATATCCTACGTCTTCCCGCATCTTTCCAGGAATATGAAAACCGAAGTTTTCTTCCAGAACATAACTGATGCCGCCTTTTCCGGACTGGCTGTTGATACGGATGACATCGCTTTCGTATTCGCGTCCGACATCTTTCGGGTCGATCGGCAGATAAGGAATATCCCAGTGTTCCGGATGTTTTTCTTCTCTCCAGTGCATACCCTTGGCGATGGCGTCCTGATGAGATCCGGAGAAAGCCGCAAATACCAGTTTTCCGGAATACGGCTGACGCTCATTTACAGACATTCTTGTAAGGCGTTCGTAAGTTTCTGTAAGTTCCGGAAGATTGGAGAAATCCAATTTCGGATCCACACCGTGGGTATACATATTCAGAGCCAGGGTAATAATATCTACATTTCCGGTACGTTCTCCGTTCCCAAATAAAGTACCTTCCACACGGTCAGCGCCTGCCAGAAGGGCAAGTTCTGTATCGGCGATACCGCAGCCCCGGTCGTTGTGCGGATGGAGAGATAAGATAACATTATCCCTGTATTTCATATGTTTGCTCATATATTCAATCTGACTGGCATAGACATGTGGCAGAGACAACTCTACGGTCACAGGAAGATTAATGATGACTTTCCAGTCAGGGCGTGGCTGCCATATATCCAGAACAGCATTGCATACATCCAGAGCGTAATCGATTTCTGTGCCGGTAAAGCTCTCCGGAGAGTATTCAAACTGAAAATTACCGTCGGTTTCATCTGCCAGACGTTTCAGCAATTCGGCGCCGTCAGTGGCAATTTTCATGATTTCTTCTTTTGATTTTTTAAATACCTGCTCTCTCTGAGCCACAGAGGTGGAATTGTATACATGAACGATTGCTTTCTTAGCGCCTTTCAGAGCAGCAAATGTCTTTTTGATAATATGTTCCCTTGCCTGTGTCAGTACCTGGATTGTCACATCGTCCGGAATCAGATCCTGTTCGATCAATGTGCGCAGGAAGGTATATTCTGTTTCAGAAGCAGCAGGGAATCCGACTTCGATTTCTTTGAATCCGACTTTGACCAGCTGCTGAAAAAATTCTATTTTTTCATCCAGGCTCATCGGAATGATCAGGGCCTGGTTTCCGTCTCTTAAGTCAACGCTGCACCAGGACGGCGCTTTGGTGATGTACTCTTTGGAAGCCCAGTCAAGGCTTGTTTCCGGCGGCATAAAGTATTGTCTTTGATATTTTTTTGGATTCATCAAGGGAATCTCTCCTTTCTAAAAATATAACTTATATGCTATCGATGATGGCGCAGCAGATATTCCATAAGACAGAGTGTCTGCTGGATGGTCCGGCGTGTCACAGGTCTGACGCAAAGCGGAATGGATAATTTTGCAAAAAAAAACTTCGAATCTATTCCCACACAGGATAGAGACGAAGGTTGTTCCGCGGTACCACTCTAATTCGCGTACAGAAGACGCGCACTTGTTACTGATACGGGCTGAAGTCAGCCGATATCGCTCCAGGATAACGGTTGGAATCCGGCAATGCCTACTGTTAGTTCAACATGCTACTCAAAGGCGAGTTCAAATATGGTCAACAACTGCTTCACACCAGCCAGCAGCTCTCTGAATGTCTAAAATATTCTACTGCTCCTCATCAATGTATTTAGATTAATTACGTTAATCACAATCTATCACAATTCATTGTATGTTGTCAACCGGAAAAATATGAAAAACATTCTTTTTTTGAAAGAGAATTTATGGTATGGTGAGGGAAATACAGGAAAGCAGGAGGGTTTATGAGTCTTTGGGATTATTTGAAAAAACAGGAAGTTTCTTCAGAATATGAAGAAGCCAAAGTCAGAATTATGGATCTCCATAAGAAGGAAGAGAGTCTGGCTTATATAGACTGGATGAGCTATGGACAGGAAGAAACAGAAGGAGAGATGCAGGTGGAATTCGTGCACGGAGAAATGAAAAAAGGGGAGGAGATCATTCTGTATGACTGCAATGGGAAAAAAACAGGAAGAGTGACAATCCTCGAGCTGTATCTGGGAAAAAATAAAAACCCGGCAAATTATTCTGAAAATGGAGAAACAGGACAGATTATTTTCAGGAAAGAGGAGGACGGCTCCGATGAATTCTGGAGGAGTCAGTATGCGGTCGGCTGCGAATAAATGCGATTTCTGCCTTATGCATCATATGGGAAAATGAAAAAATAAAGATCAGTCATCAGGTCTCAGGCCACCGGCAAAGCCGATGTACGCTGCAGGAGCAGCTTATGTCCTATAATCTGGGCGGATGGCCGTTCTTTGAGAAAATTTTGATTTTTTTGAAAAAAAGTGTTGACACATGGCAGATGTCCATGGTAATATAAACGAGCTGTCAAGCAATGGGGTATCGCCAAGTGGTAAGGCCCAGGATTCTGACTCCTGTACCGCTGGTTCGAATCCAGCTACCCCAGGTTTGGGTGTGTAGCTCAGGTGGTAGAGCACTTGACTTTTAATCAAGTTGTCCGGGGTTCGAATCCCCGCACGCTCATTAAATGATATTAGGTATTGACATTGAAAAATGTTCATGATATAATATTAAAGTTGTATTCAAATATTATTAATGGGGTATCGCCAAGTGGTAAGGCCCAGGATTCTGACTCCTGTACCGCTGGTTCGAATCCAGCTACCCCAGTTTCGGGTGTGTAGCTCAGGTGGTAGAGCACTTGACTTTTAATCAAGTTGTCCGGGGTTCGAATCCCCGCACGCTCACTGTAAAGGCTGTGGTACTGATGACCATCATCGGTACTGTGGCTTTTTTTCTTTTGTTTTATTGTGCTGGAAAATTTTTATATTGTATTTTTGATACAAAGCCGGGGCTTTTGTGCTGTAAAAATGCTGCTTGTTATAGGATGGAACCTATAACAGATTCAAGAATATAAATATTATACAGGGGATAGAATGTCTGCTATGATAAGAGAAATTCCAATACAAAAAACGAAAGAGGTGGAACATATGAGAAAAGTATGGAAAAAAATATTTGCAGCAGCGCTGACAGGAGTGATCGCAGTCACGGGATTTGCCGGCTGCGGAAACAGCGGGGAAAAAGATTCCGGGAAGATCGTGGTGGGAGCCAGCCCGTCTCCTCATGGAGAGATTCTGAGAGCCGCCAAAGATATTCTGAAGGAAAAAGGATATGAACTGGAAATCAAAGAATATTCTGATTATATCCAGCCAAACACTGCTCTTGAGGCGGGAGATCTGGATGCCAACTATTTTCAGCATAAACCGTATCTTGATGATTTTAATGAAGAAAACGGAACGGATCTGGTATCTGCCGGTGTGATTCATTATGAGCCGTTTGGCATTTTCCCTGGAAAGACGAAATCTCTTAAGGATCTGAAAGAAGGAGCCACAGTGGCTGTGCCGAACGATACGACCAACGAGGCGAGAGCCCTGCTTCTTCTGGAGGCGCAGGGGCTGATTCGATTAAAAGACGGAGCGTCACTGACTGCCACTAAGAAGGATATCGCGGAGAATAAGAAGAACTTAAACATTCAGGAACTGGAAGCGGCACAGATTCCGAGATCCCTGCAGGATGTGGATATTGCGGTCATCAACGGAAATTACGCGCTGGAAGCGGGACTGGAAGTGGACAAAGACGCGCTTGCGGTGGAAGATGCGAAATCACTGGGCGCGAAAACCTATGGAAATTTCGTGGCAGTGAGAAAGGGAGACGAGGGCAGCCCTGCGGTCAAGGCTCTGATCGAAGCTTTGAAAAGCGATGAAGTAAAAGAATATATTGAAAAGGAATATAAAGGAGCGGTTGTTCCATTATTCTAAAAGAAATAATTCTGAGGAAAATAAAGGAAAATACACGCGGGCTCATAAAAAGATTGAAAAAATCCGTTGAAATTGCTATGATTGGATTGCTGTATATGAAAGAGAGAAAGGATGTAAAAACGTGATTGAATTAAAAAATATAGATGTGGAATTCGGACAGGGAAAGAAGACCTTCAAAGCAGTAAAAGATGTGAGCCTGACTATAAATGACGGAGAGGTCTTTGGAATTGTAGGTCCCAGCGGAGCCGGAAAGAGTACACTGGTCCGTGTCATCAATATGCTTCAGCCGCCGACCAGAGGACAGGTTCTGATTGACGGGCAGGATATTACCAAGCTGGGACGCAGGGAACTGCGGAAAGTTCGTCTGAATATCGGTATGATTTTTCAGCATTTTAATCTGATCAGCGGTTCAACCATTGCGGAAAATGTGGCATTTTCGTTATATGCAAATCAGTACCCGAAGGATAAAATCCCTGCCAGGGTAAAAGAACTGCTGGAGATGGTCCATCTTCCGGAAAAAGCAGAAGCATATCCGGCCAGCTTAAGCGGCGGCCAGAAGCAGAGGGTTGCCATTGCCAGAGCGCTGGCCAATAATCCGGGAATTCTTCTCTGTGATGAGGCAACATCCGCTCTGGATCTTGAGAACACGGAAGAAATTGTGGCGCTGTTAAAGGAAATCAATCAGAAAACAGGGATTACCATTGTATTTATTACCCATGAAATGGAAGTGGCCAAGAAACTCTTTGACCGGATTGCCTTCATGGAACAGGGAGAATTGAAGGAAATCACAGATATTTATACGGCTTTTACAGAGCCGAAAGAGCCGATTGCGAAACGTCTTGTAGAACGCGTGCTCAATGTTACGGTGCCGAAGGCTCTGGAGGTCAAAGAAGATGAAGAACTGCTCCGTCTCAGTTATACCGGAGAAGATTCTTATGATCCGGTGATCAGCATGGCTTCAAAGAATTATGACATTACCATCGATATTATCAGCGGAAAAGTGGATTATATCCACAATAAACCCTTTGGAGTTATGATCGTAATTGTGAGAGGCGCTGAACATGAGAGAAGGAAAGCCCTGGAATATATCAGGAATAATGTGTATAAGATGGAAAGATTAGGAGGAAGATAACATGAATGAGACACTTGAAATCATACAGTCTGAATTTGCCCAGGCATCTTTCGAGACGTTTGAGATGGTGCTGATCTCCATGATCGCGGCGGCTGTTGTGGGAACCATCCTTGGACTGATCCTGCACCTGACAGCGAATCCGCTGTTTTTTAAGAACCGTGTGATCAATACAATTGCCGGAACCATTGTAAATGTGATTCGTTCCATGCCATTTATTATTCTGATCATCGTACTGATTCCGGTGACCAGACTTTTGGTGGGAACATCCATCGGCGCCCTGGCAGCGTCTGTCTCTCTTTCCATCGCGTCCATTGCATTTTTCGCGAGACTGGTAGAGGGAGCTTTCAGCGAAGTGGATAAAGGAGTAATCGAAGCTGCTGTGGCAGCAGGAGCAGGAACTGGCCTGATCATCCGAAAAGTATTATTTGTGGAAGCAATGCCGGCGCTGATCCGTGCTCTGACAGTGACCTTTGTAAGTATCATCGGATACTCTGCCATGGCGGGAGCTGTCGGCGGCGGAGGAATCGGAAATCTTGCCATCATGTATGGATATAACCGGTATCAGACCGGCGTGCTCTTCGTGACAGTCGTTGTGCTGATTGTGATTGTTCAGCTGGGACAGTGGATCGGAGATAAGATTGCGCTGGCTTTTACAAGAAAATAATTTTTTGAAATAAAATGAAAGAAGATTCATATTTTTCTTTTCTTTGGAGACAATAGGAATATCAAAAGTTGAGAAGAAAAGGAGAGTTCACATGAAAAAGACGATATGGATCTTATGTATGACAGTGATTTTGGGAACATCTGTCCTTTTTGCCGGCTGTTCCAACACCTCAGATGACAATACTGCTGAAAAAACAACGGCGGAAAGCAGTTCAGCTGATGACAACAGTCTCGCGGACGACGTGGAAGACGCGGCTGACGATATTGCGGACGGAGCCGAGGATGCGGTAGATGATATTGCCAACGGGTTTGATGATTACGACGACGCCCATGATTATCTGCTGAATCAGCTGGGAAATAACAAAGAAGACGGAAGATATGTTGTGCGCAATAAGACAGAGGAAACAACGGAGTACCAGGACGGAGCCGAGGGGTATCATTTCGAGGTTTATGATACAAAAGATGATTCCAATAAAAAATATGGAGATTTCTATGTGGACAAAGACACAGGAAAGATCTATCGTGAAAATACAGATACAAAGAAAATCGAAGAATATAAAAAATAAAGAACAAAGGTTCTGTTTTGAAAAAGAAACAGGGCCTTTGTTCTTTACAAATGAAAGAAAGTGTGTTATCCTTAGTCTGAATTAGCACTCAGCAAGCGAGAGTGCTAACAACAGGCAAAGGAGGAATCTGTATGATTACGATACCAGTATATGATATGATTATTCTTCCTGACATCGTGTATTATTTTAAAAGTGATGTATTCCAGGAATTAAATATAGAAGATGCCAGGAAGGATGAAGAAGTATTATTTTTAATGCTGAAGGAAGATAAGATGCGGTCAGAAATGACAGCTGATGATTTCTATCCGATCGGCGTTTCCGGAAGATTTCAGTCCAGAGATGAAAATGGCGTCATCAGTGTGCGGACAACGGAACGCGTCAATGTCCTTCAGGTCAATGTAACGGAAGACGAGATTGTGGCGTCTATCACTCTGAGAGAAGATCTGGAAGATCTCTCACAGGAAGAATATAAGAAACATTACAGCAAAATGAGAGACTCTCTCTTAAAATTCGTTCAGGGATTTCAGTGGGGCGTTATGGCGAGAGGCTATATTCTCCACTGGAAGAGCATGGAAGAAACGGTTTCTTCACTGGCAGGATATCTGAATCTGACCAGTGAAGAAAAATATGATATCCTGGCGGCAGATCAGACATCCATCCGTGTGGAACTCATGGAAAAGGCAATCTATGAGTTTATCGAAATGACGAGAGTCGGTCAGGAAGCCGAGAATCAGCAGGTGGAAAGCCATGAGAAAGTTTACCGGGAAGATGCCATCAAGAAACAGATTGATTTTCTGCAGCGGCAGCTGGACGAGATGCATCCGGAAAATGTATCGGATATTCGCAAATTTGAAAATAAGATCAAAGAATCCGGCATGAATGATACAGCCAGAAGGGAAGCGGAGAAAATCCTGAACCGGATGAAACAGGAAGGAAAGGACAGCCATGAATACGGCATGCTCTATGATTATCTTGATTTTGTCACTGGATTATCCTGGAAGAAAGAAGAATTGTCGGATGTGGATCTGCAGGAAGCAGAAGAAGTTCTGGATAAGGAACACTATGGCCTGAAAAAAGTAAAGAGAAGGATCATTCAGCAGCTGGCGGTTATGGCGCTGAATAAGAAGCAGTCCGGATCCATTCTTCTGTTCGTGGGAGCACCGGGAACCGGAAAAACGAGCATTGGACAGAGTATTGCGGACGCTCTGCACAGAAAATATGTCCGGGTCAGCCTGGGAGGCGTCCGGGATGAAGCAGAGATTCGCGGACATAGAAGAACCTATGTGGGAGCTATGCCGGGAAGGATCATGGACGGCATGAAGCGCTGCGGCGCATCCAATCCGGTCATGGTGCTGGATGAAGTGGATAAACTTTCCAGGGATTTCAGCGGCGATCCTGCCAGCGCACTGCTGGAAGTGCTGGATCCGGAGCAAAATAACAATTTTACGGATCATTATATGAATGTGCCATACGATCTGTCAGACGTGCTGTTTGTCTGCACGGCCAACTCGATGGATACGATACCGGAGCCGCTGCTCAACCGTATGGAAGTGATTCAGTTCCCAGGCTATACAGCAGTTGAGAAATTCCAGATTGCAAGAAAACATCTGCTTCCGAAAGCGATGAAAACAATGGGAATCAAAGCCCAGAATCTGAAAGTAACGGATGAGGCCATTGAGAAGATCATCAGTGATTATACGATGGAATCCGGAGTCCGCGGCCTGAAGAAACAGCTGGATACTTTGTGCCGGTACGCTGCTGTAAAACTGGTCAAAGGCGAGCAGAAGAGTCTTACGGTCAGCCCGAGACGTCTGCAGGAATTCCTGGATCAGAAACCGATCCACCATGATAATATTATGGAAGAAAAGCAGCCAGGTGTTGTCACAGGGCTTGCCTGGACGCAGGCAGGAGGAGAAATCCTCTTTATTGAGAGCATGTTTACCAAAGGAAGCGGAAAAGTACAGGTGACCGGACAGCTGGGTGATGTAATGAAAGAATCTGTACAAATTGCCATTACTCTGGTAAAATCAAAATATCCGGAAAAAACAGAGATGTTTGAAGAGAACGATTTACATATCCATGTTCCAGCGGGAGCGGTGCCGAAGGACGGACCTTCCGCAGGTATTACTCTGACTACGGCGATCGCCTCTCTGGCAACAGGGAAAGCGGTTTCTCCGGAATATGCCATGACTGGAGAAGTTTCTCTGAGAGGCAGAGTGATGCCGATCGGCGGACTTCCGGAAAAACTGATGGCTGCCCAGAGAGCAGGCATATCCAAAGTCCTGATCCCGGCAGAAAATGTGGATGATCTGGATGAAGTTGCAGATGAAGTAAAAGAAAAATTAAAGATCATACCGGTGAAGACGGTGGATGAAGTATTAAAGAAAGTGCTGAAGTAAGCAGGAAAAGCATCCCTGGACCTTGTTGAGAAAAGCTCTCAATAAGGTCCGGGGATGTTATGTTATAATAAACAGGTATCTGATACATAAGTTTTTTTAAGAACAGGAGGATTTTTCCGATGAAAAATCACAGATTCTGGGCGTGGGCGATGATCATTTGTCTTGTGATGACCGTCTATACCGGATACAAGCACAAATAATGACAGGAGGCAGAAATATGTTAGATATCTTAAAAAAATTTGACGTAAAGAAAGGCGGAATCTTTGCCGCAGGGGTTTTATTTGGAACCGCAGGAATCAAAATCTTATCCAGTAAGGACGCAAAGAAAGTGTACACCAGCTGCACTGCTGCTGTACTCAGAGCGAAAGAATGTATTATGAAGACAGCGACAACCGTCCAGGAAAATGCGGAAGACATTTACGCAGAAGCACAGCAGATCAACGAGGACAGAGCTGCTGCTGAAGCTGTAGTGGAAGAAGCTGACGATATGATGGAAGAGGAAACGACAACAGGCGCCGTATTTGAGGAAGAGGAAGCGGCAGAATAAGATATGAGGTTTGTTATAAAGCATGAAATCAAAGGACGTATTCGTATTCACGCCGTACAGAGAAGTATGAGCTGCCGTGAAGCGGATACGTTATATTATTATCTGATGAGCCGCAAATATGTGACATCAGCCAAAGTGCGCCGGCAGACCCGGGACGTTACGATCTGCTACAATGGCGGCAGGGCAAAAATGATCGATCTTCTGCGCCGGTTCCGCTGTAATGAGGTGGAAGTTCCGGAGTCTTTTCTGGAGAATTCCGGAAGAGAATTAAATGAAGAATACCGGCAGAAACTGATTCTGCATGTTGTCCGCTGGGCAGGATCCAGGCTGTTCCTGCCTTATCCGGTGCGGGCGGCGGTAACAGCGGTAAAATCGATAAAATACCTGAAAGAAGGAATCAAAACGCTGGCGAAAGGGAAACTGGAAGTTCCTGTGCTGGACGGGGCCGCCATTGGTATGTCTGTGATCCGGAGGGATATGGACACGGCAAGTTCCGTTATGTTCCTTCTGGGAGTCGGTGAGATCCTGGAAGAATGGACCCATAAGAAGTCTGTGGATGATCTTGCCAGAAGCATGTCTCTGAATGTGAGCAAAGTATGGCTTATGAAAGACGGACAGCAGATCCTTGTATCGTCTTCTGAAATCCGCAAAGGAGACCAGATCGTGGTACATATGGGAAATGTCATTCCATTTGACGGAGTCGTCACAGAAGGAGAGGCCATGGTAAATCAGTCTTCTCTGACAGGAGAATCGGTTCCGGTAAGAAAGACAGCGGATGGATATGCCTATGCCGGAACGGTTGTGGAAGAAGGAGAGCTGACCATCTGTGTAAAAGAAACCAGCGGTTCTACGAAATTTGAGAAAATCACCGCTATGATCGAGGATTCAGAGAAACTGAAATCTTCTGTGGAAGGAAAGGCAGAGCATCTGGCGGACCGGCTGGTGCCGTACACTCTGGCGGGAACGGCTCTTACTTATCTGCTGACGAGAAATACAACGAAAGCCTTATCGGTTCTTATGGTAGACTTCTCATGCGCTCTGAAGCTTGCCATGCCGATTTCCGTGTTGTCGGCAATCCGTGAGGCAGGTTTTTATGATATTACGGTCAAAGGAGGAAAATTCCTGGAAGCCGTGGCGGAAGCGGACACCATTGTGTTCGATAAGACGGGGACCCTCACGAAAGCGCGGCCGACGGTAGTGGATGTTATTTCCTTTAACGGAGAAGATAAAAACGAACTCCTGCGGATCGCGGCGTGTCTGGAAGAACATTTTCCTCATTCCATGGCAAAGGCCGTGGTAGATGCGGCGAAAAAGAAAAACCTGATCCATGAGGAAAATCATTCCAAGGTTGAATATATTGTTGCCCATGGAATTTCCACGACCATCGATGGGAAAAAAGCCGTAATCGGCAGCCACCATTTTGTTTTCGAGGACGAAAACTGTAAAATTCCGGAAGGCATGCAGGAAACCTTTGACGCGCTGAAGCCGGAACATTCCCATCTGTATATGGCCATTGAACAGACTCTGGCGGCGGTTATCTGCATCGAAGATCCGCTGAGGGAAGAAGCGGCTGATGCAGTGAAAGCCCTGAAGCAGACAGGAATTGACAAAGTCGTGATGATGACCGGGGACAGCGAGAGAACGGCGGCATCCATTGCAGGCCGGGTCGGAGTGGATGAATATTATTCCGAGGTGCTCCCGGAAGACAAAGCAGGATATGTGGAAAAAGAAAAAGAGCAGGGCCGCAAAGTCATTATGATCGGAGACGGGATCAACGATTCTCCGGCGCTTTCTGCGGCGAATGTGGGAATTGCCATCAGCGACGGGGCGGAAATCGCCAGAGAAATCGCAGACATCACCATAGGAGCGGACAATTTAAATGAGATTGTAACGCTGAAGAAATTAAGCAATCTTCTGATGAAGAGAATCCATAAAAATTACCGGATGATCGTGGGGATCAATACAGCCCTGATCTTACTTGGAGTAAGCGGCATGATCCAGCCGACCACATCGGCATTGTTCCACAACATGTCGACGCTGGCAATTGGACTGAAAAGTATGGAAGACCTGCTTGTGTAAACAGAATATCGCAGCAAAAAAGAATCCTCTGCAGGCAATGTCATTCAGTTAAGGCATTGCCCTCAGCAGGATTCTTTCTTATTGCTGTGCCTTCTTCAGGGCATTTTTGATGGTCTGCATTAATATGGTATTGGTATACTGGCTCTGATCATCAAATTGGATATCATCGATGTTTTCTACTTTAGGGAGCTGCTTGTTGATTTCGTTCAGGGACGGTTCAACCAGAGGATACATGGTTTTGATGGTTTTATCTAAATGCTTCAGGGCCACAGACTGAGGTTTTCCGTTTTTCACTGTAACCTGCAGTTCCAGCTCGTTTTCACCCAGTGTCAGCGGAGAAGAATACACGCCTTCCGCGTAGCTGGAAGTTTCAGTGGATTCCGCCGGTTCTTTTGAGGGCGCGAACATAAAAATCAGCAGCAGGATCAGCAGAATGCCCAGCAGGACGAAAATACCGGTATAGATCAGTTCTTTTGCCTTGAAGACGACAATTTTCGTTTTAGATGACATAACTTCCTCCCAAAAAGATTCTATTTTAGTATATGACGGGAGAAGGAAAGATATTCCGAAAATATGGGAAAGCGGATGGGATAGAATTATCTCATCAGGTATTGTATACTATGCTGTAAGGAGATGAATTATGGCGTTACAATTTATTTTAGGACCGGCAAGGTCCGGAAAGACAACTTATATTTATGACCGGATCATCAGAGAATCCATGGAACACCCTGAGCAGGAGTTTTTTCTTCTGGTGCCGGACCAGTCTACCCTCAATGCTCAGAGGGAACTGGTGACGAGACATCCGGGTCATGGAACCATGAACATTGATGTAGTCGGATTTTTCCGTCTGGCGTACCGTATTTTCGAAGAACTGTCCTATGTGCCGGAAGATCTGCTGGAGGATGAGGGGAAATCCATGGTCATCCGGAAAGTCATGGAGAAGAATAAGAAGAAATTGAAGATTTTCGGTTCCAGCATGAAGAAACCGGGATTTATTGAGGAATTGAAATCGTTTTTTGCGGAAATGTATCAGTATGATGTGTCCAGGGCGGATCTGGAAAGCGCAGCCGGTGAAATGGAACATCCGGGACTTCGCGCGAAGATGGAGGATATCCTTCTTGTCATGGAAGAGTTTGAGGATTATATCAAAGAACGATATCTGATTTCAGAGCAGCTTCTGGATGTTCTGGCGGGAAAGATGGAGGAATCCCGGAAATTAAAAGACGCGGTTTTTTATCTGGACGGATTTACCGGATTTACTCCGATCCAGAGGAAAGTAATCCGGAAATTAATGAAGCTCGGGAAACAGATTTACATTTCCCTGACAGTGGACGAAGAAGCCGTTTTGAGAGAATACAGGGAGTATGAACTGTTTGCCATGCCGAAGCGTGAGAGAATGATGCTGATCAGAGATGCCGGAGAAGAAGGCGTGGAGACCGGCAGTGACATTTTCTGCAGGCCGGACGACAGCGGATCTGCGGAGCTGCGGCATCTGGAGAGGAATCTGTTCCGTTATCCGTATCACATCTGGAAAGAAGCGTGCAGTGACATTGAGATCGTTCAGGCGATGAATCCCCGGGAAGAAAGTCAGATGATCGCCGGCCGGATCGAGACGCTGGTCAGAGAACAGGGATACCGCTATAAAGACATCGTTGTGCTGACGGCGGATCTGGAGAGTTATGGAAATGAACTGGAAAGAAGCTTCAGAGATTATCATATTCCTTACTTTGTAGACGCAAACCGAAAGTTAAAGAACAATCCCTGCATAGAAACTATTTTATCGGCTCTTCGTATGATCCAGAGTGATTTTTCCTACGATATGGTATTCCGCTATCTGAAATCCGGATTTTCCTGTCTGGGGCAGGAGGAGACAGATCTTCTGGAAAATTATGTGATTGCCATGGGAATCCGGGGCTACAGCCGGTGGAACATGCCGTTTGCGTCCTCTCTCTTTTCAGAAGAGGAACAGGAAAGAATCGAAAATTCAAGAAAACGGTTTATGAAAGAAATCCGTCCTCTCAAAGAAGGCCTGAAGAAGAGGGGAGAGACCGTTCTCGGGAAACTGACCTGTCTCTATGAATTCCTGGAGCGTCTGGAAATCCAGCGCAAAATGGAAGAACAAAAACAGAAATTTGAAGAAGCAGGCGATATGGCGCAGGCAAAAACCTATGGCAGGGTATATGACCAGGTGCTGGATCTGATGGAACAGATGGCGGATATTCTTGGAGAGGAGAAGCTGTCCTTTGATGACTTCTTGAGTGTTCTGGAGACGGGAATGGAAGAAATGACCATGGGCGTTATCCCGCCAAGTCTGGATCAGATTGTCATCGGAGATATGGAAAGAACCAGGACCGAGGGCGTAAAAGTACTCTTTTTTGCAGGAGTCAGTGATGATGCCATACCAAAGCAGAATCAGAAAGGAAATGTGGTCAGTGATTCCCAGAAAGAATTGCTGGAAGAGAAGGGAATTACCATGGCGCCTACAGCGAAGGCCGCCTCTTATATGGAACAGTTTTATCTTTATCTTACCGTGGCGAAACCGGAAGACAAACTATATTTGTCTTACAGCGTCATGACGGCTTCCGGTGAAAACAAGCAGCCTTCTTATTTTCTGGATCGGATACGGTCGGTATTTCCGGCGCTGAACATAAAAGAAGCAGGGAACATCCCTGCGCGCAGCTATACGCCGGAGGCTGCCATGAACCAGGCAGTGTCACTGCTGGAGGAGGAAGAGCTGAGCGAGGAAGAATGGGATCAGCTGACGGTTCTTCTTTACGGGCTGGAGGGACTGAAACCGGTGGCAGACTGTATTGACGGAAGATTCTATGATAATCAGGCTCATCCGATCAGCAAAAAGCTGGTAAAAGCCCTGTATGGAGATACCCTGAGGGGAAGCGTCACCAGGATGGAACAGTTCGCCGGATGTGCGTTTTCTCATTTTATGCAGTACGGACTCCGGCTGAAGAAGCGGATAGAGCATCAGATCCTGCCGGTGGATATGGGACAGGTATTCCACAAAACCATGGAACTGGTAGGAAAACGGACAGACTGGAAGTTTGCGGATGACGCGTCCAGAGACGCGTTTGTTGATCAGACGGTGGAAGATGCGGTTTCAGAAGTCCAGCAGGAAATTCTGGAAAGCAGCAGCAGGAATCACTATCTGATGGACCGGATGAAACGGATTTCCAGGCGTGCTGTGTGGGCCATGGAACAGTATATCCGGAGGGGAGATTTTACCCCGGAAGAGTACGAAGTGGCCTTTTCAGAGGAAAACCGGCTGGAATCCATGTGTTTTTCTCTGGATGAAGGAGAAAAAATGGTCTTTTCCGGCGTGGTGGACCGGATGGACAGCATGGAGGATGAAGAAAACAAATATATTAAGATCATCGATTATAAATCCGGAAATGTAACATTTGATTTCGCGAAAATCATAAATGGACTGCAGATGCAGCTGATCATTTATATGAACGCCATGCTGGAGCTCTATGAGAAGAAAGGCAGCAAGCGGGTTCTCCCTGCTGGAATGTTTTATTTCCATATGGATGATCCGATGGTGGAAGCCGCCCCGCAGGATGAGGCGGAGACCCAGCTGCTGAAGACCATGAAAATGAGCGGCGTGGCAAACAGTGATTTTGACCTGATTCCGAAAATAGAACATCCGGGGGAGGAAGGGTTTCTGTCCATTCCGGTGCAGGCGACGAAAAGCGGATACCATAAGCGGTCGTCCATTCTGGATACGAATCAAATGCTGAAGCTGGGAGCTTTGGTGGAAAATAAGATGAAGGAACTGGGCAATGCGCTGATGAAGGGGGATGTTGCCATCCGGCCGTATGAATACAAGGGACAAATGCCCTGTGATTACTGCAGTTTCCGCCATATCTGCGCTTTTGAAAACGGAACGGATCTGGTGAAACGAATCAAAACCATGTCATTGGAGGAGGGAAAACATGCCTTGGACGAAGGAACAACAGAAAGTCATTGACCAGCGGGACGCGGATATTCTGGTATCCGCGGCGGCAGGGTCTGGAAAAACAGCAGTCCTGGTGGAGCGGATCATACAGAAAATAACCGATGAGGAGCATCCCCTGGATGTGGACCGGCTTCTGGTCGTTACATTTACGAAAGCGGCGGCGGGAGAAATGAGAGAAAGGATTGCCGCGGCTCTGGATCGTAAGGTAAGAGAATGTCCGCAGAACCAGCATTTTGTCCGCCAGCTTTCACTGATCCACAAAGCTCAGATTACGACCATTCACAGTTTCTGCATGAGCCTGATCCGTGATTATTTTTATATTCTGGGAATTGATCCGAACACTGCGCCGGGAGAAGAAGGACAGCTGTCCCTTATGAGAGAGCAGGTGCTGGATGAAATTCTGGAAGAAGCCTATGAGAACCGGGATCCGGGATTTATTGAACTGGTGGAGTCATATTCTCCCGGAAGGAATGATCAGATTCTGAACCAGTATATTCTGATCCTGTATCAGAAGGCAAGAAGTCATGTGCAGCCCCGGCGGTGGCTGGAGGAAGCCAGAGAAAATCTTCGGGTGGAAACCCTGGAGGAGCTGGAAAATTCTGCTCTGGTAAAAATGGTATGGAAAGATGCCGGCAGAGTATTCGAAAATGCCCTTTTTACTATCAGAGAAGCCATAGAAACCGCATCCGCGGAAGGCGGACCGTATTTTTACCTGAAATGTCTGAAAGAAGATGAAGAGATTTTGAAAGGGCTGGCCCAGGCACAGTCTTTTGGGGAATGCTGCAGGATGTTTGAAGGGGTTAAGAAGCCGAGACTGAGCGGACGGAAGAAAAAAACAGATGTGATCGACGGGGATCTTCAGGCCAGATGCAAAGAACTGAGAGACAGAGCCTGGAAGCTGACGGAAGAAATGCAGGGAGCCTATTTTTACCGCGGCATGGGCGATATTTTAAGAGAGTTAAAGATCATAAGAAAACCTCTGGAAGCCCTGATCGATCTGACAGAAGAATTCATGGAACAGTATTCCCGGAGAAAAATCAGAGAAAATCTCATGGATTATGATGATATGGAACATTTTGCCCTGCAGCTGCTGATCGATCATTTCGATGAGGAGGAGAATCCGGTTCCAAGCCAGATTGCCCTGGAGAAATCCGTGGATTTCGAAGAAATTTATATTGATGAATATCAGGACAGCAATTTTATACAGGATGCCATTCTCCGCAGCGTATCGAAGGAAGCGGAAGGCGGACATAATATGTTTATGGTTGGAGATGTGAAACAGAGCATTTACAGCTTCCGCCTGGCAAGACCGGAGCTGTTTCTGGAGAAATACCACAGGTATCAGGGACCGGAACCGGAGTATCAGCTGATCGAGCTGCGCAATAACTTCCGAAGCCGCAGAGAGGTGCTGGAATTTACCAATGATATTTTCTATCAGATCATGCGGCAGTCTCTGGGAAATATAGAATATACGGAGGATGTGGCGCTGGTCCCGACTATGGAGTTTCCGGAAAGCGGCGGCATGACGGCGGAAGTTCTGCTGCTGGATCAGGAAGAAGCGAAGCAGTCGGAAGAAAACAATCTGGTCCTGGAAGCCAGGATGATCGCAGGAAAGATACGGGAAATGGTGGATGGAGAGGATCCTCTGATGATCACAGGGGAGGACGAAGAAGGAAACCGGATCCTGCGGAAGGTCCGTTACAGAGATATCGTGATTCTGCTTCGTTCCATGAAAGGAAATGCTGAGATTTTTCAGAAAGAACTGATGGATGCAGGAATCCCTGCTTTCTGCAGCAGCCAGACCGGATACTTTGATACGGTGGAAGTGCGCACACTTTTAAGTCTTCTTTCTGTGGTGGATAATATTTATCAGGATATTGATCTGGCCGCGGTCCTGCGGTCTCCGATCATCGGCATGACGGAAGAAGATCTGGGATGGCTGAAAGCCTGGGGAAAAGCAGACCATCTCTGGGAGTGTCTGACGGCAGTGAAAGATCAGATGGATCTGGCAGAGAAAGCCGTGAAACTTCTGCTGAGGCTGAGGGAAGCAAAAACATATCTTCCTCTGAATGAACTGCTGTGGATGGCTCTGGATGAAAGCGGATATTTCCATTATGCCGGGGCGATGCCCCAGGGGAAAAAACGTCAGGGAAATATTCTGATGCTCATGGAACAGGCAAAGGCCTTTGAGAATCATCAGGTCAAAGGGCTCTTTCATTTTGTGCGTTATATGGAACAGTGCAGAGATTATAATATGGACTTCGGAGAGGCAAACACTCTGGGAGAAGACCAGGATCTGGTGCATATTTCCAGCATCCATAAAAGCAAGGGACTGGAATATCCGGTGGTGTTTGTTTCCAATATCCATAAAAAATTTAACCTGACGGACAGCAGCGGAAGTATCATCTTCCATCCGGATTATTTTATCGGAGCAGATGTGATCGATCCGGTTCACCGGACAAGGGGAACGACCATCTTAAAGAGCGCGGTCCGCAGACAGATGCGCAGAGACGCCCTGGGAGAGGAACTGAGAGTGCTGTATGTCGCCATGACAAGGGCGAAGGAAAAACTGATCCTGACCGGAATGAAAAAGGGCGGCATTGACTGGAACAGAAAAAGAGAAGTCACCTATATTGATCTGCTGGAGGCCAATTCCTATTATGACTGGATCAGCAGAGCGCTTCCCCATGTTCCGCCGGAGAATGTGCAGATCCGGGTATATCATCTGGAGGATCTGGCATGGCTCCAGGAAAAGGAAGAAATCAATCGCCAGCTGGACCGTCAGATTTTCTATGCTCAGATCGGCGGAAGAGAGGCAAAGCAGCAGGAGGCGATTCGAAGCATCCGGGAAACGTTCGCTTATCAGTATGAAAATCTTGCGGAGACAAAAGGACAGCTGAAATATTCTGTTTCTGAGATCAAAAGAATGAGCCAGCAGGCGGAAGAAGAGGAAGAAATTGTCTTTGCCGGAGCGGAACCGGAGAAGAGGGTTCCGAAATTTATCTGCCGGGAGGAAAAAATTTCACCGGTTTCCAGGGGAACGGCAGTCCACAAAGTGTTCGAACTGCTGGATTTTTCCAGGCCGTATTCTTACGGAGAACTGGACGATCAGATTCACGAATGGATCCGTCAGGGCGCTATCAGAGAAGAGTATGACAAGGTCATCTGGAGAAAAGATATTCTGGCATTTCTGGAATGTCCGCTGGGAGAACGGGTCCGCAGAGCTTCGGCGGAGGGAAAAGCATGGAAAGAAAAGCAGTTCGTTATGGGGATTCCGTTTGAAGAGATGGCAGGAGACGGCAGCGGAGACTCCAGGGTTGTCGTCCAGGGTATCATAGATCTGTATTTCGAGGAAGAAGACGGACTCGTCCTGGTGGATTACAAGACAGACCGGGTTTCCGATGGGAAAGCGCTGGCTGACCGGTATAAAGTGCAGCTGGATTACTACCGCAGAGCGCTGGAGCAGATGACCGGGAAAAAAGTAAAAGAATGCTGCATTTACTCGGTTTATCTGAATGAGACCATTGTTTTATAAAGTTTTAACAATTCATCATACATTTTTAAGGAACAAAACATACACAAGTCACAAAATTCTGGTAAGATAAAACCATCAGAAAGGAGTGATACCTACATGGAACACACAAGTCATGTAACAATTGATGAATTAATGAAGAAGAGTCTTCAGTTTGCGTTAGCAGCAACTTTAATTGCAGGTACATCCAATATTTCCGTGATCAAAGACAAAATCCAGGTGAAGGAAAGTAACCGTGGGACCATTATCATTCAGCAGGTGAATGATTAGGCCTTTTTGGGGAATGCTAGAACAGGTAACCAATGTTTCAGCAGACCAGAAAGGATGTGGAAATATGTCAAAGGAAAAAGAATTTACGGAAAAATCATTTGATGAAATGGACGAAAAGGAGCGTTTGAAATTCGAGACCGCCGTGGAACTTGGGCTGGCCGACCAGCTGATGAAGAAAGGCTGGAAATCCTTATCAGCCAGTGAGACAGGGAAAATCGGCGGAGTGATGAACAGAAAAATGAAAGAAAAGAACCAAAGATAACAACAGGCCGGATATGTCAGGTGCATATCCGGCTTTTCCTTTTGTCCGCTTCCTGTTATAATAGCATAACAATGGGAAGGAGCATGAGATGATAACAAGAGAACAATTTGAACAGGCACTTGAGGAGCGTCAGACGAAGGAAGTGAGAATACGCCTGAGAGAGGGACAGGTGGCAGTTGCCGGTCTTGGAGGCCTTGGCTCCAATATTGCCCTGATGCTGGCGAGAACCGGGATCCGAAAGCTGATGCTGGCGGATTTTGACTGCGTTGATATTTCCAATCTGAATCGGCAGGCTTACACAGTCGATCAGATCGGAATGCCAAAGACCGAGGCGCTGAAACAGCTGATTCGTCAGGTGAATCCGTGGATTGAACTGGAGGTTTTTCAGGGGAAAATAACAGAACATAACGCCGCAGAGCTATTTGGAGATTATCCGGTCATCTGTGAAGCTTTCGACGGGGCGGAAGAAAAAGCAATGCTGGTCAATACGGTGCTGGAACAGCTTCCGGGATCTGTCATTATTTCGGGAAGCGGCATGGCGGGAACCTACAGTTCCAATTTGATCCGGACAAGAAAAGTGACCAGCCGTTTCTATTTATGCGGCGATGAGGAAAACAGCGTATCTGAAGATGAATCACTGACGGCGGCACGGGTATCTGTCTGCGCAGGACATGAGGCGAATATGGCGGTGCGGCTGATTCTGGGAGAGACTGAGATATAGAGAAAGGATGACATAAAGATGGAAGGAAAAAAAATCATTGCGGTAACGAATCGAAAATTGTGCACAAGGCCGTTTCTGAAGGTAATGGAGGAGCTGGCGGAGAAGGATTTGAAGACCATCGTGCTGCGGGAAAAGGACCTGACGGAGGAAGAATATGAGATACTGGCACGCCGGTGTATGGAAATCTGCGACAGAACGGGGGCGAATCTTACGCTGCATAATTTTGTCCCTGCTGCGAGAAAACTGGGAATTAAGAGAATCCATCTGCCGTATCCGGTCTTTTTAAAAGAAGCAGGAAATCTGAAAGACTTCGATTTGGTCAGCACATCCATCCATAAACCGGAAGAGGCCCGTATGGCCCAGGATCTGGGGGCGGATTTTGTGTTTGCCGGACATATTTTTGAGACAGACTGCAAAAAGGGGCTGGCTCCCAGAGGACTGGATTTTCTGAAGCAGGTGCTGGATGCGGTGGAAATCCCGGTATACGGCATCGGAGGAATACATGAAAATAATTATCAGGAAGTATTAGACACAGGGGCAGAAGGGGTTTGTATGATGTCAGAATTTATGTTATGATAAAAGGACTACGTAAAGGAGAGGGACATGAGAATAACAAAAAATCTGGCAAAAGTAATTTCAAAAATATTAAAATTCTTTCAGCGGCGTCTGGTCATGGTCGTGCTTCTGATCATGCTCCAGGTAGTCTGGATGACCTATATCGTGGGCATCATAGGGGAAAATTTTAAATTTTTCCAGAAACTTCTCGAGTTGTTCAGCCTGGCAGTGGTGATTTATCTGGTCAACAAAGAAGATAATCCCGCCTATAAACTGGCGTGGACCATACCGATTCTGATCTTTCCGCTGTTTGGAGGATTTGCTTATCTGATTCTGGGAAACAAGCAGCCGGCAAGAAAGCTGAGGAAGGATCTGGAAGAGTCCATATCCGAGACAGAGTTTCTGCTGGGACAGGAATATGACGTTATTGAAAACTTAAAAAAAGAAGATGCCCAGGCGGCTTCTCAGGCGGTTTATATTGAAAAATGCGGCGGGTATCCGATTTATCAGAATTCCAATACAAAATACTATGCTTCCGGTGAGGCAATGTTCGGAGATCTTCTGGAATCTCTGCGCAGCGCAAAGCATTATATTTTTATGGAATTCTTTATTGTTTCACAGGGATATATGTGGGATACGATTCTGGAAATCCTGAAAGAACGGGTCAATGACGGCGTAGAAGTCCGTTTCATGTATGACGATGTGGGCTGTGTGGATCTGCTGCCGTACAAATATTATAAAGAACTTGAAAAATATGGAATCATGGCAGTGGCATTTAACCCTATCAGACCATTGATTTCTACGGCATGGAACAACAGAGACCATAGAAAAGTAGTTGTCGTGGACGGACATACCGCATTTACCGGAGGACTGAATTTGTCCGATGAATATATTAACCGGATCGAGCGGTTTGGATACTGGAAAGACGCAGGACTGAAGGTAACGGGAGATGCTGTGTGGAACTTCACGATTATGTTCCTGCAGGTATGGAACGCCATCCGTAAAACTGACGAAGGATACGGCACTTTTCTTCCGCATAAACATCACCAGGAAGAGTTTAAGGGTCAGGGCTTTATCCAGCCGTATGCGGACAATCCGCTGGACAGAGAGACCGTAGGGGAAAATGTATATTTAAATATCATTAATTCTTCTGTAAACTATGTTTATATGTATACGCCGTACCTGATCATCGACAATGAGATGATCACGGCTTTGTGTCTTGCGGCAAAGCGGGGCGTGGATGTGAGGATTGTCACGCCGTCCATACCGGACAAAAAAGTGGTCTTTTTGCTGACTCAGTCTTATTACAGCCAGCTGGTGGACGCGGGAATCCGGATTTATCAGTATACCCCTGGTTTTATCCACGCAAAATGCTTTTTGTGTGATGATAAGATCGGAACCGTGGGAACCATCAACATGGATTTCAGAAGTTTATATCTGCATTTTGAAAACGGCGTCTTTATGTATAAAAGCGAGGCGCTGCCTCAGCTGAAAGAAGATATGTTCAGAACATTTGAAGGCAGCCAGCTGATTACAAAGGAAATGTGCACCGGCAGCCTTCCAAAGCGTCTGGCCCAGAGTATGCTGCGGATTCTTGCGCCGTTGTTATAGGAGTTAGAGCATGGAAAGTTATACGAGTTTTGCGGCGGTATATGACGAATTTATGGATCAGACGCCATATGATCAATGGTACCGCAATGTACAGAAAATTTTTAAAAAATATGGAGTGCCGGAGCAGGGAAGTATCCTGGAGCTTGGATGCGGCACTGGAAAAATGACCAGGAGGCTGGCAGCCGGAGGATATGATGTAACGGCGGTGGACGCCTCTCAGGAAATGCTGGAAATCGCGAAAAACAGCGGAGACGACGGCATTTTATATGTTCTGCAGGATATGGCGGAACTGGAACTTCCGGGCAGGGTGGATGCGGCAGTGAGTATCTGTGACTGTATGAATTATCTTCTGGAAGAAGAACAGCTGCTGTCTGCTTTCAGCAGGGTAAAAAAATATCTGAAACCTCAGGGAGTCTTTATGTTTGATATGAATTCCAGATATAAATATGAGCAGATTCTGGCGCAGAATATTTTTGCGGAAGACAGGGAAGACGCAAGTTTTATATGGAATAATTTTTATGATGAAGAAGAGCGGATCAATGAATATCAGCTGAGTTTATTTATCCGTAACCGGCAGGGCACCTATGACAAATTTGAAGAGGCGCATTTTCAGAAAGCTTATGACCGGGTGGAGATTTGCGGCCTGCTCCGGCGGGCAGGATTTTCGCAGATCTGCGTACTGGATGCGGAGACAATGGGAGAGCCCGGTGAGACAGCGCAGCGTTTATATTATATTGCCGGATAAATAAGAGATTATAAAAAGAAAGGAAAAGAAATGAAAGATTATATTGTGAGAGGAACGGCTGCCAACGATGAAATTCGTTTTTTTGCGGCGTATACAAAAGATGTTGTGGAAGAGGCGAGACAGAGGCATAATACAAGCCCTGTGGCTACAGCGGCTCTCGGACGTCTGCTGACAGCGGGAGCTATGATGGGAAGCATGTGCAAGAATGACAGTGACGTTCTGACTCTGCAGATCCAGTGCAGCGGACCAATCGGCGGTCTGACGGTGACAGCGGATTCCCATGCCAATGTAAAAGGTTATGTCAATCATCCAGAGGTTATGCTTCCGCCAAGTAAGGAAGGCAAGCTGGATGTGGGGAAAGCAGTGGACCTGGGCGTTCTGACCGTGATCAAAGATATCGGACTGAAAGAGCCTTATTCCGGACAGACACACCTGGTATCCGGAGAGATCGCGGAAGACCTTACCTATTATTTTGCCACCAGCGAACAGATTCCGACGTCGGTGGCTCTGGGCGTTCTGATGAATAAAGACAATACCGTGCGTCATGCGGGAGGCTTCATCATTCAGCTGATGCCGTTTGCCACGGAAGAAACCATCAGCGCTCTGGAGAAAAAAATTGCGGAATTCAAGTCTGTAACTGCCTGTCTGGACGCAGGACATACGCCGGAAGAAATGATGGGACAGCTGCTGGGAGATCTTGGAATGAAGGTCTATGAAACAATGCCGACAAAATTTTACTGCAATTGTTCTAAGAAAAGAGTAGAGCAGGCGGTGATCAGCATCGGAAAGGAAGAAATTCAATCCATGATCGATGAAGGAAAACCAATTGAGGTAAACTGCCACTTCTGCAATACCAGTTATGAATATACCGTAGATGATCTGAAAAGAATGCTGGAAGAAGCAGGTCGTTAAGCAGGGAAGAAAAAGGATGCCGTCTTTTGTGAAAAAGACGGCATCCTTTTATTGTCTGAAAACAGAATCTTATTCTTCCTCTTTCGTCTCCTCTTCTTCCGGAGCAGGTTCTTCTTCTTTGTCTTCATCCTCATCTCCTGTGATATGGATGGAAACATAGTCTCTGTCATCTTCTGATGGTTCCGGGAAAATGTCATCATCATCGAAGATATCGTCGTCATCAAAATCTTCATCTTCAGGTTCTTCTTCTTTTCCCGCTGTGACTTCTTTGAGCTTTTCAAAGATAGCCTTGATCTGATCGCGGGCAATATAAAGAATACCGCCGATGGTAATCAGAGCAGTGAGCAGCTTGCATAAGGTTTTAAATTTTTTTCTCATAGAAAGACCCCTTTCGTTTTTTCTGCTTTCATTGTAATATGAAACAAAAGAAAAAGCAACGAAGGTATTGACAAAATAAAATTTCGTATTAAAATTTTAAGTGAAAATAAATTTTGTTAAGAAAAAGGAGGAGTGTTTTGAAACGTTTATGCGCCAAAGCAGCCCTGAAACTTGTTCCGGATCAGGGCAGGATTGGTCTCGGCGGCGGCGAGACCATAGGATATCTTGCGGAATATATCAAAGAAGCGGGGAAGAGGATCACAATCATCACACCTTCAGATGCGACAAAGAAAAAATGCCAGAAACTGGGGCTGACCGTGGAAGAGACAGAGAATGTATCTGAGATTGATATTGCCTTTGACGGATGTGATCAGGTAGACAGCCGGCTGAATGCCTACAAGAGCGCAGGCGGTATCCACACCAGAGAGAAGATCATTGCCAGGATGGCAGCGGAATATGTTCTTCTGGCAGATGAGACGAAGGTCACAGAGGAACTTGGATACGATATCCCGGTGGTTCTTGAGATCATTCCGGAGGCACGGGAATATATAAAGAAAGAGATACAGAAGATGGGAGGGACCGTCCGGGAAAGAGAGCGGCATTTGCTGGAGGTTTTATTTGAAGGAAGTCCGTCCCTTGAAGCCATCGACAGGAAATTGAAACAGATGACCGGCGTAGTGGAAACATCATTGTTTTATCAGATTGCCTCTAAGGCAGTCATTGCAGGAGAAAACAGTGTAAGAATTATGAAGAAAGCAGGAGGAAAAGAATGAGTACATGGGGAATTTTAGGATGCGGAACCATTGCCAGTGAGATGGCAGAGACATTCCGGAAAATGGGAAGGGAAATATACGGAATCAGTAACCGAACAGTGGAGAAAGCAGAAAAATTTGCAGAAACATACGGGGTGAAGCATGTTTTTAAGACCTATGAAGAAATGCTGGCGGATGAAAAAATTGATATTATTTACATCGCCACCCCGCACAGCATGCATTATGAAAATATGATGCAGGCCGTAAAAGCAGGAAAAAACGTACTGTGCGAAAAAGCGATTACAGTCAATGCGGCTCAGCTTGCGGAAGTGATGGATCTTGCCGCACAAAAAGGTGTGGTCGTAAGGGAAGCCATGACAATTTCCCATATGCCTCTTTACAAAAAACTGAAAGAACGAATTAAAGAAGGCGCCATCGGAAAGACCAAAATGATTCAGGTGAATTTTGGAAGCAATAAGGGATATGATTCCAGTAATCGTTTCTTTGCCCTGGAAGCAGCCGGAGGAGCCCTGCTCGATATCGGAGTGTATGCGGCCTCTTTTGCCAGAACCTTTTTAAGTGAAACGCCGAATACCATTCTTACAACGGTGGAATACCTGGAAACAGGGGCGGATGAACAGTCCGGCATTATCATGAAGAATACCAAAGGAGAAATGGTGGTCATGTGTCTGACTCTGAGGGCAAAGCAGCCAAAGAGAGGCGTTGTGACCGGAGACAAGGGATATATTGAAGTGTATGAGTATCCGAGAGCATGCCGTGCCACGATCACGAATACGGAGACAGGAAAGGTGGAAACTGTGGAGGCAGGAAAAACAGAAGACGCCCTGAAGTATGAGGTAGAGGCCATGGAAGCTTCTGTGGCGGGAGACTATCAGGATAACTGTCAGGAAGTCACAAGGGATGTTATGAACATTCTGACCAGCGTGAAAACCCAGTGGGGAATGAAATATCCATTTGAATAAGAATGGGAAAAAGACAAAATGCAGGAGTGGAATGACATTCCTGCATTTTTTAACTGGACGGACTTTCCAGGATACGGTATACTTGATACGATGAGTAAAGAAGGAGGAAGGATGGATGATCCGGATATATAAACACTATGAAGGTGAACCGGGACTTCATGTACTCCAGGACATCGAGAGAGAATCCTGGGTGATGCTTATTGATCCGACACAGGAAGAACTGTATCAGATTTCAGAATCTTACCGGATTGACATAGATGACCTGAAGGCCGCCCTGGATCCGGAAGAACGCTCCCGGCTGGAAAATGAAGAAGACTATACGATGATTCTGGTCAATATTCCGGTAGTGGAAGATGACAACGGAAAACGATGGTATGAAACAATTCCTCTTGGGATTTATATTACAAAAAAGATCGTATTTACTGTCTGTCTGGAAGAGACCAATATCCTGGGACAGTTTGTGGACGGGCTGGTTCCGGAATTTTATACATATATGAAGACGAGATTCGTATATCAGATTCTTTATAATAATGCGGTGCTGTTTCTGCATTACTTAAGAATCATAGATCAGAGAGCAAATCAGATTGAGGATGTTCTGTTGGAAACGTCCAGGAACAAAGATCTGATCCAGCTGTATGATTTGGAAAAATGTCTGGTGTATTTCACCACATCTCTGAAATCCAACGAAGTTGTTTTGGAAAAACTGAGAAAACATATTGGACTGCGTCATTATGAAGAAGACCAGGAACTGCTGGAAGATGTTATCATAGAGAATAAACAGGCCATGGAGATGACCTATATTTATCATAATATTCTGCGGAGTACCATGTCATTGTTTGGATCCATTATTGACAATAATCTGAATCAGAGTATGAAATTTCTGGCGGCTGTGACGATTATAGTAGAACTTCCGACGATGATATCAGGTCTGTACGGAATGAATGTGAAACTGTCGAGCATGCCTTTTGCACAGAGCAGTTACGGCTTTGCGGTGATTGCGGCTTTTTCGGTTGTTGTATGTCTGCTTGCGGTCTGTATTTTGAAAAAGAAGAATCTGCTGTAAAACCTGCCTGGGGAGAAACGAAAGACCGAAAGTCTGTTTCCCTGCCGGCAGGTTTTCTTTTAATCCAGGTAATTTCTCATATGACGAAGGGCGTTTTTTTCCAGGCGGCTTACCTGCGCCTGTGAAATACTGATTTCATCGGCTACTTCAGTCTGAGTTTTTCCCTCGAAGAAACGAAGCCGGATAATATTATATTCCCGGTCCGGCAGCCGGTCCATGGCTTCCTTCAGGGAAATGGACTCTACCCACAGGTCTTCTTTGCTCTTCTTGTCTTTTACCTGATCCATCAGATAAAGGGCGTCGCCTCCGTCCTGATAAACCGGTTCATAGAGGGAGAGGGGCGTCGCGATGGCGTCCAGAGCAAATAAAACATCTTCCTTTTTGATGCCGATTTCTTCCGCGATGGCTTCCAGAGAAGGTTCTTTATGATTCTTTTTTGTAAGGGTTTCTTTGGCGTTGATTGCCTTGTAAGCGATGTCCCGGAGAGAACGGCTGACCCTCATGGCGTTATTGTCCCGCAGGTACCGTTTTACTTCTCCGATGATCATGGGAACTGCGTAAGTGGAAAATTTTACATTCAGGCTCCGGTCAAAGTTGTCGATGGCTTTTATTAAACCAATGCATCCAACCTGGAAAAGGTCATCGGCGTTCTCGCTGCTTCCGGAAAAACGCTGAATGACACTTAATACCAGTCTCAGATTTCCCTTGATGTACTGTTCTCTGGCTTTTTGATCTCCCTGTTCGATTCTTTCAAACAATTCTTCTTTCTCTTCGTTGCTAAGGAGCGGCAGAGTCGAAGTATTCACTCCGCATATTTCAACTTTGTTCAGTGCCATAATTCATTCCTCCATTGTAAATCGTTCTAATAAAATCATTTACAAATGGAACGTCCTTTATACGATGAAAAAATTGCCAGGGAAATTGACTTCTATATTTTGCGGTGATATGATAAACGGAGCAAAAGAAATAAAAAGGAGATTTTTCATGAAAAAAATATTAACTTCAATTTTGATGATTGCTTTTGCATTATGCCTGGGAGGCTGTGATCTGCCATGGCAGAAGCAGGCAGCAGATACGACGGAAAAAGCTCAGACCATAGAGTCTTCAAAAGTAAAAGGAACCATGGAAGGAATGAAGCTTACAGTCGGAGTGTCCGATGAGATGGCGCCGTTTTCTTTTTATAATGAGGAAAAGAAAGAATTAGAGGGATTTGATATTGAAATCCTGAAGGGCATCAGTGATTATCTTGGATTTAAGTATGAGACAAAGATATTGTCCATGCAGGAGATTGAGGAGCAGATCAAGAGCGGTGATATTGATTTCGCGATTGCGGGAATCTCTATCACGGATGATCGCCAGGAAGAATTTGACTTTACAGATTCTTATTATGAGAACACCATTTCCATGGCAGTCAATAAAGATTCCGGAATAGAAGACCGGAAAGACATCCAGGGGAAAATCATAGGAGTTGAAGAAGGAACTGCCAATGCCAGATATGTGGATGAATACATGAAGGAAGGAAATACGGTGAAATATTTTTCTTCCATGGAAGAAGTCTTTAAAAATCTGGAAGAAGGGAAGATAGATGTTACGTTTTATGATACGACAGGCGTTGATTATTATCTGGAGAATCATACAGACACAAACATTGAAGCTTTAAGTGAGGAGCTGAATTCAGAGCAGAGCAATTACGGAATTATGTTCGCCAAAGGATATAAATATCTGGATCATTTTAATGTCTCTCTCCAGGTTCTGAATACAGATGGTGAATATCAGGAAATCAAAGACCGGTGGATCGGAACGGATAATTAGGTGCGCGCCGTGGAAATTGTATCCATTGTCTTTCAACAGATCGTGAAGATGTTTTTGATGATGGGAATCGGCTTTCTCTGCTGCAGGATTCGTTTTCTTACAGAAAAAGGAAGTCAGGTGCTGTCAGATGTGGCGTTGTTTATTGTGCTGCCATGTGTCATCTTCACTTCATTTCAAATTGAATATGACGGAACAATTCTGTATGGAATCATAGTTTCTTTTATCCTGGCAGCAGCGGCCCATATCCTTGCGATGGGGGCCGTCTGTCTTTTCGTCAGAGGGGGAAGCAGGGAACAAAGGATCCTGGAAAGATTTCATGTCATCTACCCTAACTGTGGATTTATGGGTGTTCCCATTGCGCAGGCCATGTTCGGTGAAAATGGCGTGATCTATATTACGGCTTTTCTCTGTGCTCAGAATTTTTTTATCTGGTCTCATGGCGTGACCTCCATGAAGGGGGGCAGCTTTCAGAAAGAATCCCTGATCCAGATTTTCAGGGCGCCGGTGATCATTGCCCTGGCGCTGGGAATGATCTGTTTTATCTGCGGCATCCGCATTCCGGGTGTGATAGAAGAAGCGCTGGAGTCCGTAGGTTCCATGAATACGCCGCTCGCCATGCTGGTATCAGGAACGGCTGTTGCGCAGACGAGGATAAAAGAGGCACTGCTGCGGCCGAGGATGTACTGGATGATGGTCCTTCGGCTGCTGGCAGTGCCGGGAGCGGTCATTTTATTATTGTCACTGGTGCCGGTGCCGGATGAAATCCGTCTGGTCACAGCCATGGGAAGCTCAGCTCCGACAGCGGCGATTTCTACAATGTTTGCTGTAAAATATCACAGAGATGTAGGCTATGCTGCGGAATTGTTTGCCGGATCCACCCTGTGCGCGGCGGCTACCATGCCTGCGATGATATACTTAGCACAGCTGCTGTTTTAACCAGGAAGATTCTTCTTCCGTCAGATAAGGAGAGACTGCGTTATATACCATGTTCTGGTATTGTGACAGCAGTCTTTTTTCTTTGTCATTTAATAGTGAAAAATCAATGCCGTCCAGATCGATCGGAACCATCGTAAGAGGTTCAAATTCCAGGAAAGCGCCGTATTCGTTTTGACGCTGTTTTTTGCACAGCAGCATATTTTCCGTGCGGATTCCGTATCTGCCCGGAACATATACGCCCGGCTCATCGGTGGTCACCATGCCCGGCTGCAGGACCGCATCCAGATTTTCCGGATTGCTCCTCCATCGGAAGGCATTGGGACCTTCGTGGACACTCAGAAAATATCCGACGCCGTGACCGGTGCCGCAGCGGTAATCAAGTCCTGCTTCCCAGAGAGGCTCCCTGGCGATAATATCCAAATTGCTGCCTCTGCATCCGGCAAGAAATTTTACATCGGCAAGCAGAAGCATGGATTTGCATACCAATGTATAACTTTTTTTCTCCTCCTCGGAAATCGGTCCAAGGACAAACGTTCTTGTCACATCTGTCGTTGCTCCGGAATACTGTGCTCCGGAATCGATCAGGAGCATTCCTTCCGGTGCCAGAGGCACATCAGATTCTTCGGTTGCCTGATAATGCATCATGGCCGCATGATCTTTATAGGCGCAGATTGTATCAAAGCTTGGCCCTATATAATCAGGCTGCTTTTCCCGTTCTTCTTCCAGCCGCCGGCTCACCGACATCTCTGTCATAGGAACCTGGCCGACCTGTGTTTTCAGCCAGTAAATAAATTTGGTCATGGCAACGCCGTCATAAATATGGTACTGCCTGAGATTTTGAATCTGGATTTCATTTTTGACGGCTTTTAAACGTTCTGTCGGATTCTTTGAGCTGATGATCTTACATTTAAACAGCAGCTGATAGTGAAGATAATTGACACAGTCCGGATCCAGCATGACAGTTCCATGCTGTGTTTCCAGAAAAGAAGCGGTTTCCGCGTAGTCCATAATGATAACATTTTGCTCTTTCAGGTAGGAAATCACAGCGGCAGACAGACAATTTTCACGGACAAAGAGAAAACATTTATTTTCAGATATCCAGACATAGCTGTAAAATACCGGGGTGCATTTGATGTCATCACCTCTCAGATTGAACAGCCAGGCAATGTCGGGAAGAGAAGACAGGAAATATCCCTGAGCGTCTTCAATTTTCATGACAGCCCTGATTTTTGAAAGTTTGGATGGAAAATCTTCTCCGGCATATTTTAATTCATGCAGATAAACGCTGTTTTTTGTAAGGACCGGACGATCCGCCCACATTTCCTCCACAAGACGGTATCTTGTGTGGAAAACTGCCTTATGCTTTTTGGCTGTCCGGGCCAGTTTTTTTCCGTAATTTGCGGAGATATACAGGCCGTTGGTGCCAAGGATGTCTTCCGGTTCCAGATGTTCGTCCAGAAATTCCAGAATGGTCGGGACGCCGTCTACGCCCTGGCGCATCAGCTGAATGTGAGAAGAATCAATCTGCTCTTCCGCCTGTGTAAAATAACGTCCGTCTGTCCATAACCAGCAGTTTTCCGGCGATACCAGAAGAGTGCCGGCGGAACCGGTAAATCCTGAAATGAATTCTCTGAATTTGAATGAGTCGTCTACGTATTCAGATTGATGAGGGTCTTCACTTGGAATTAAATAATATGAAATCTTACTCTCTTTTAACTGAGCCTGCAATTTTGATAAGTTTGTACTCATTTCGAAACCTCCCTCGTTCGGATGATCGGTAAACCATATTATGGCCTCATAATAAGTATACATGAATTGTGAAACCTCGTCCAGCAAAAGCAGGACAGATAAACTAACACGAAAATGTTTACAAATGTTCAAAAATGTGTTATTTTGTAAATAAAAAGTGAAAGAACGAACAACAACGAACAACGGTGAAGGAAAGTACCATACATTTGTGCAGCATTTCACTCAATTGTTCAGAACATCTTGACAAAATGTTGTATAATTGGTAAAGGTATTTATCGGATACTGAAGGAGGTTTATATGAAGAATATGTTAGTTGCTCAGTCCGGCGGACCATCTGCAGCGATCAACGCGACGATCACCGGCGTCATCGATGCGGGGCTGGACAGCGATAAAGTTCAACACGTTTATGGAGCACTGAATGGAATAAAAGGGGTTTTAAATGAGAATTTTGTTATGCTGGATGAAATCTGTAAGTCGAAGGAAGAAAGAGACCTTCTGTCAATGACTCCGGCAGCAGCGCTGGGATCATGCCGGTGGAAATTGAAAGATCCAAAGGACAATGCGGAAGAATTTGAAAAAATCATTCAGATCCTGCGGAAACACAATATTGGATATTTTATTTACACAGGTGGAAATGATTCCATGGACACTGTATATAAATTGTCTCAGTACTTTGAAGCTCATGGAGTCGATGATATTAAAGTAATGGGAGCGCCAAAAACGATTGACAACGATCTGGGAGAGACAGATCACTGTCCTGGATTCGGCTCCGCGGCAAAGTTTATTGCTGCTACATTCCGGGAGATTGCCTGTGACAGTTATGTCTATGATATTCCGTCTGTCACCATTGTGGAGGTTATGGGAAGAAACGCAGGGTGGCTGACTGCCAGCGCGGCTTTAGCAAGAACGGAAAAAAGAAGAGCGCCTCAGCTCATTTATCTCTGTGAGATTGCCTTTGATGAGCAGAAATTCCTGCAGGATGTCAGAGAGGCATTAAAGAAAGAAAATAATATTATCATTGCTGTCAGCGAAGGATTGAAAGACGCCCGGGGAAATTATGTGGGCGAGGAGACGAAATCCGGCAAGGAAGATGCTTTTGGACATAAATATCTGTCAGGAATCGGTAAATATCTGGAAGGACTGGTGGGAGAGCAGATCGGCTGCAAAGTCCGTTCTGTGGAACTTAATATCCTCCAGCGATGCGCAGGATATATGCTGAGCCGGACGGATATTACGGAATCCAGAAATCTGGGAGCTTATGCGGCCATCAGCGCAGTCCGTGGAGAAAGCGGAAAGATGCCTGCCCTTAAGAGAATTTCTGATCGTCCGTATCATGTGGAGATCAGACTGGCAGATCTGTCAAGAATCGCCAATTATGAAAAGACAGTTCCAACAGAGTGGATCACCGAAGAGGGAAATGACATTACGGAAGAACTGGTGGAATATCTGACGCCGCTGATTCAGGGAGAAATGGATGTTCCATATGAAAATGGAATACCGAAACGATTTATTTTGTAAAAAGAAAAGTGCTGCCTGCAGGAAACAGACAGCACTTTTCTCACTTTCACAGAAAATTGTGTTTCTACTTTTTTTGCTCCACTTTGTGTTTGCTCAGATAACTGATATTTTTTTTCGAGTTCAGGAAATATTGGTTGATTTCCGCTCCGATAAAGAGTATCATCATACAGAAATAAAGCCATAATAAGGTAAGAAGGATACTGGTCAGTCCGCCGTACATAATGTTGTAAAATGAAAAATTATCAAAATACATGGAAAACAGAAACGAAAGGATCAGCCATCCGATGGAGGCAAAGAGCGCTCCCGGAAGAATTTCCTTTGTTTTAAAATTATCGCTTGGCAGAAATCGGAACATAATGATGAACACGATCAGAAAAATTAAAAATGCCAGTGTAAAACGGATGGAGGCAAATACCAGATGCTGGTTTTCCAGAACCGGCTGAAAACGATAGAGCTGAATCAGCAGGGAGTTTCCAAAAAGCAGCAGGACCATTCCGAACAGCACGGCGACTGCCATAAGGCCGATATAAATGCTGGAAATAAACCGAAGAACGAAATAATTCCGCTTTTCCTCGATTTCATGAATGGTATTCAGACCCGTCATCATGGACAGGATGCCTTTGGACGCGGACCACAGCAATGTCAGGATTGTGAGAGACATGTATGTGGTTGTCAGTCTTCCGTTCAGTGAATTTATAATCGGAATGACCGCTCCGCTGTACTGCTCTGGCAGATAGTTCCTCACCAGGTCAATCATATCCTGAAGAGTGATCGGGAAGAAGCGCATCAGGCTCAGGACCACAATCAGGAATGGAAAAAACGATAAGACCGTAAAGAAGGCTGCCTGGGCAGAAAATGCCGTAATATGATCCTTCTGCGCCTTATTGATAATGGATCCGATCATAGAAATTAATTTTAGCATAGTAAATACCTCATAATCCCTGTAAAATAAAAGATAAGTCAGGCGGAGAGTAGATTCTTCCGCCGGACATCGGTCTTGTCTTTAACTTATACATGATAACATGACTGGGAAAATAACACAAGTTCCCGGCAAAATGAAAAGCTGTCCGGGCAAAAAATGAAATCTATCATAATATATTACCAAAAACGGAAGAATATAAACGAAAAAGAGGTGGAAATTTATGAACGCAGTGATTGGGATTATCATCCCGTTTCTCGGGACTGCCGCGGGAGCGGCAGGCGTATTTTTTCTGAAAAATGAAATAAAGCCATTGATACAAAAACTTCTGCTTGGATTTGCGTCCGGAGTTATGGTGGCGGCATCTGTGTGGTCACTTTTGATCCCTGCGATGGATATGTCAGAGCATATGGAAAAACTGGCCTTTCTTCCGGCTGCCGCAGGATTTCTGCTGGGAATTGTTTTCCTGCTTTTGATGGATCATTTTGTACCGCATCTTCATCTGGACCAGGAAGAGCCGGAAGGACCGAAGAAATCTCTGACCAGGTCAACCATGCTGATTCTGGCTGTGACCATGCATAATATTCCGGAAGGCATGGCAGTAGGGGTTGTGTACGCGGGAGCCCTGGGCGGCAGTGACAGCGTATCTCTGGCCGGAGCGGTGGCGCTGTCGGTGGGGATTGCCATTCAGAATTTCCCGGAAGGTGCCATTATTTCCATGCCGCTTCTCGGAACCGGCATGAAAAAAAGCAGAGCGTTTCTATATGGAGTTCTCTCGGGAATCGTGGAGCCTGCCGGCGCTTTCCTGATGATGTTCTTCGCATCCGGTCTGCTGCCGTTTCTTCCATATTTTCTTGCCTTTGCGGCGGGCGCTATGATTTACGTAGTAGTGGAGGAATTGATACCGGAAGCCTCCCATGGATCTCACTCTAATCTTGGAACCCTCGGATTTGCTGCCGGATTTGTAATTATGATGATTCTGGATGTTGCCCTTGGATAAAGAATTATTTCAGTTCATATATATTAAAAAAGAATTAACAAAATCTAAAAACTTCTTGACAAAAAATTATCTATCGATTAGAATTAGTATTAAGTTAAGAGGGAACAACAGGCGGATTGTTACTGGTAATGCAGGCTAGACCAGCTAAGAGATTTTGAGAATTGAAGTCGAAGGGCGAGGTCTATTTTTTATGCCGATTTTTCTATTCTTAAAAATAACTTAGCAGATGAGGTGGTCCTGTGAAAATTACAAAGGTTATCAATAATAATATTGTAGTTTCGAGAGATGAGGCCAATCGGGAAGTTGTGCTGATGGGGAAGGGACTTGGATTCCAAAAACATGCCGGTCAGACGGTGAACCCGAAGAAGGTTGAGAAGACTTACATTATGAAGGATCACGGCATGACACATCGATTTCAGGAGATGGTAGCCAACATTCCGATTGAACGGCTGAAGGTGTGCAATGAGATTATCCAGTATGCAAAGGATCGTCTTCAGAAAAATATCAATGACAATATTTATATTTCTCTGACAGATCATATTAATTTCGCTATTGAGCGGGTGAAAATGGGAGTACCGTTTCAGAATCCGTTTCTCTGGGAGATTAAAAAATTCTATTATCAGGAGTATATGATCGGCAAAGCGGCGATCGGAATCATTGCGAAGAAGCTGAAAGTTACCCTGCCGCAGGATGAGGCGGCATTTATTGCTCTGCATATTGTAAATGCGGAACTGGATCTGGATATGACAGCAATGGTTTCCATGACGAAATTTGTGAATCATATTCTGGATATCGTTGACGAATGTTTCGGAAATCGGATTGATAAGGAATCTGTTTTCTATGAAAGATTTGTTACACATTTAAAATTCTTTGCCCAGAGGATTTTTGCGGGAAAAGAAGTTGAGAGTGATGATACTGAATTTCAGGAAATCATCCGCAATAAATATCAGGACTGCATTGATTGTGTAGAGAAAATCAAAGCTTATATTAAAGAGACGTGCAATCATGATGTAACGGATGAAGAGATGATGTATCTGACCGTGCATGTTAAGCGGGTCACAACAAAATAAAAAGTTTATATAGAATTATATCAGGATTGTTACTGGTAATGCAGGCTAAACTTGATTTGAACCCGGATTCTTCGGAATCCTGCTTTTGTGATACGGAAAGCGGGACGATAGAACCTTTTGTTCAGATCAGGTTTTTTTTATTTGCAGGCACCTGCCTGTGTAATACATAAAAAGCTTAATAAACAAAGAAAAGGAGGAATATGAAAAATGGTAGGAATTATTCTTGCTACACATGGTGATTTCGCCAAGGGAATCCTTCAGTCAGGATCCATGATCTTCGGTGACCAGCCGAATGTTGCGGCTGTTACATTACAGCCGAGTGAAGGACCGGCGGATATCCGTGCCAAGATGGAAGAAGCCGTTGCTTCTTTTGACGACCCTGACCAGGTTCTGATCATGGTAGACTTATGGGGCGGAACACCATTCAACCAGGCCAACGGCCTGATCGACGGCCACGAGGACACATGGGCCATCGTTGCCGGACTGAACCTTCCGATGCTGATCGACGCTTACGCTTCCAG
>DWWD01000029.1 GCA_019119895.1 Candidatus Anaerostipes avistercoris
GCTTCTCGATCATCAGATGCACATCCAGAGGAATCGTTGTCATATCCTTCAGCATTTTGATATGATCCGGTCCGAACGCCATCTTCTCTACAAAATGTCCGTCCATGACGTCCACATGGAGAAGTTCTACGCCATTTTCCTCTAATATTTGTAATTGCTCCCTTAAATTTCCAAGATTGGCGCCAAAAATAGATGGTGCAAGTTTTATTTCTTCCACAATTTACCTCTTATATTTCAATTATACTTTATTTCTCACTATCGATTAAAATCTTTCCTTTGACCGCACCTCTAGTCTTGAACATTTCAAATCCATCTGCAATCTGAGAAAGCGGCAGTTTTTTAAAAATCAGAGCCTCTTCTCCCTTTAGCTGGCCGGTTGAAAAATAGTGTGCGACACATTCCCATTCATGTCCTGGGAATGGTGCAGAATATGATAGCCATGAACCCGTCATAGTAAATTCTTTTCGGTTCATATTTTCCCATTCTTTTACACTAAAAGTTAATTCTCTGGTCGGTTTTCCAATATAGCAGATACCCGCTTTATTCGCTGCCAGCTGATATGCCATTTTCATCGTCATCGTGCTGCCTGCTGTCTCATATATATAGTCGTAGCCCTTTCCCTGCGTTAACTCCATCGCTTTTTCCATGAATCCTTCTTTTAAAGTATTCACTCCATCGCTGGCGCCCATTCTTTTCGCCAGTTCAATTCGGCTGTCATCTATATCAAAAACAACAGTTTTAGCCGCTCCAAAAATATTGGCCCACTGCATAACAAGAAGTCCTATGGTTCCTCCGCCTAAAATAGCAACTGTTTTTCCACCTTCATACGTGAGGCATTCCAATCCATGAAGAGCAACTGCAGCTGGTTCGAATAATGCGCCCTGCTCAAAAGATACCGTATCTTTAAACGGAACTACATTCTGCTCTGGAAGACAGATATATTCCGCAAAGCTGCCCGCTTGTCTCGTTCCAATAAAGCTATAATTTTTACAAAGAGCATAATTCCCTTTCTTACAGTCATCACATTTCATACATGGAACTAACGGTGCTCCTGCAACACGCTGACCTTCTTTGACTTTTGTCACTCCTTCTCCTGTCTCTACTACAATTCCTGAGAATTCATGACCCAAAATAATAGGATAAAAATGCGCTCCATCTCCATTGACTCTTGGCACATCGGAACCACAGATTCCCGAATATTTTACTTTTACCAGCACTTCACCTTTTTTGGGTTTTGGTGTTTCTATTTCTTCATATCTTATGTCTTCTTTTCCGTATAAAACTCCCGCGTTCATCTATTACTACCCTGTCCTTTCTTTATTAACCGTCTTTACTCTTCTGCAACCTTCTGCAATAATTCCGCAACTTTCTTTCTTGTCCCCTCTTTATTAATTCCAGAAACAAGCCCAAATACACTAAGATGTGGTTTATCTAATGGATTACGGTAATTTGCTGTAGTAAACACCACATCTACATCTTTCTGCTTTGTTGGTACTTCAGAAATAGTCCCTTTCATCAGTCGGATTTTTACCCCCGCATTTTTCGCTATCTCTTTGATTTCCTCCTGTGCAATCGTTGACGTTGCAACACCGCTTCCACAAGCTACCAGTACTTTTACTTCCTTTGACATAACAAGCTCCTTTCTTATCCTGCTACCCTAACTGCTCCGTTAAATACGCAATCGTTTCCTCATTCGACAATTCTTTACATTTCAACAAAACTTCGGGATTATTCAAAAAATCCATCATTTTTTGAAGAACGCTCAGATGCTCATTTGGATCTTTAATTGCCAAGTTAAAAACCATGTCTGTTTTTACCTCTTCCATATCGTCATCCAGTCTCCTGAACACTACTGGGTGTTCCAGTTTCAACAGACATATGGCATTTTGTTTAATCCCAGTCGCTTTTGCATGTGGAATTGCTGTTGGAATCTGCGTTGGAAGACCTGTCGGGTAATCTTTTTCTCTCTCTACACACAGCTTTCCAAAATCTTCATTTACAATTCCTGCTTTATACAAGGCATCCCCGCATAGTTTAATTGCTTCTTCATTGTTATCTGCGGTTCCCTGAATCACTAAATATTTTGTCCCCATTTATACTTCTCCTAACATTTATCCAATCAACATCATAATTCTGTGAATAAAGGATACCAGTAAGTTCCCCGGATTCCATCCAAAATGAGATGCTGTAACAGTACCTGCGAAATTAACATTTGTTACTGACATCATCTGTGTAGCTTCCGGAATGAACATATTGGCAAAGAACAACGTCAAATACATCATTAAGGTCATGCCAATCAAAGATCGAACCAAATTTCCTTTACTGCTCAATACCACCATTGGTGTCATATAACAAACTTCTGCCAAAAGGCTTAGCGGGAAAAATCTCATATCTGGTACTAAGAACACAAGCAGAATCGTAATCGGAATCATAATTGCTGTACATGTGATACATGCCGGATCACCGAGTCCAAGCGCAATATCCATACCAATGTAGATATCTGCATCTTCTCCAACCTTTTTATGCATATAGTCATTTGCTGCCTGTCCAAGTGGAGAAAGACCTTCCATCATGATGGATACCATTCTTGGGATTAATACCATTGCCGCTGCCACTCCCATTGCCATTGTAAGAATACTCTGTGGACTCTGCTTCGTTAACAGCCCAAGAAATGTTCCGGCAAAAACTCCTATAACGGCTGGATCACCAAAGATTCCTAATTTGTCCCCAAGTTTTGTCATATCTACGTCCAATTTATTTAACCCAGGAATTTTGTCGATGATCTTATTCAATGCATAGCAGATCGGATATGCCCACGCGACAAAACAAAGACATGTACAAGTTGTTCCTTCCAGTCCAAAAAACTCCTGCCATGGTTTTGCAATCCATTGTCCAAAAAACAGTACTGCAATTCCACATATCATTGCTACTACGAAACCAAATACAACGCTCTGTGTCAAACTATAAGCCAGCGCGCCAGGCACTAAAAAGTGCATAAAATTCCAAATATCTACATTCAATACTTTTGTAATTTTCAATCGTACCAAAAGCAGATTCACCAAAATGATTGCCGGAATCACCAATACCGCAAACGGTGTTGTCCAAGAGGCTGCACCCAATGCTGCAAATCCAATCTCCAGTGTGTCATACCCAGAACCTAATTTCTCATAATATTCCATTGCAGGTGTAACAGATGAGATCAACAGATTAACCGCCAGCACAAGTCCCTGAAATCCAATTCCTACCAAAAGTCCTGCTTTTACTGCTCTTCCTATTTTCATTCCAAAGAAAATTCCCAGAATCGCAATGACAAACGGCAGTAACACGCTTGCTCCCATATTAACAAACCCCTGAAAGAATTTTAAAAGTATTTCCATATGAACCTCCATTTTCTTATCTTCACGTTTTGAGATTTACGGCCGTTTATCTCTTTTATCTATGTTTTCATGGTATCATGACTTATCGGTAAAAAACAGTGAAAAGTTTTTTCCTTCACAGAAATTTTTTCAACTAATTCAATCCGCTTCAAAACTCGGAAAAAAAATAAGTCAGTCGAATTTGTTTCCAAAACGGGAAATAAATTCGACTGACTCATTTTTTTATTCTAAACTAAACTATATTCATATTTTTCAATAATTTTTGCTACTTTTTCCGGAGATTCTGCCTCATGAAGCAATTTTCTGTATCTGTCATCCCGCAGCATATTGACCAAATTGAAAAATGCTTTCAAATAACTTTTGTGGTCGATCACACTTAAACAGCACACAAACTCTACCGGATCCAATTCATCAATTCCAAACGGAACTGGATTCTTCAGCCGAAGCAGATGCATACCTAATCGGATACTCCCTTCCTCAACTTTTGCATGAGGCATTGCAAACCCTTTCGATACTACAACATACGCGCCATATTCTTCAATACTTTTTACCATCGCATCGATATATTTCTCTTCAATATAGCCATTTTGCACAAGCGGCTCACCTGATTTCCTGACTGCCTCTTTCCAGTCTTTGCATTCTACATCAATCTCAATATCTTCTGCACGAAGCAGATGATGAAGTGACGGAGATATAATTTTTGCGTCATTTTCCACTGACTGTTTAAAATAATTCCGGATGACACCTCTAAGTTCATTCATCACTGACTGCGCTAAATCTTTCGGTTGAATCATATTATATATCACCGGCGTCACTTTTTCTATTAATCCCTTTGCACTTAATTCTTCAGTTTCCGTACCGTCAGAAAGGTTCCTGCTGTTCCTCAAAGACTCAATTCGATTTCCCACTCGTATATAATCATCATCATTAAACATTGGCGAAACTACGACATATTCCAGCATACAGCTCTCCAATGGCACTGTAGAGATTACAAAATCAGCCGCACCTGGTTTTATTGCAACTGCCTCGTGTGCCGATATGACATCTACAATTTGAAATCTAAAATGTTTTTTCAATTTTTCCAGCAGCAGCATGGACGTCCCGATTCCGGCATGGCACGCTACGATGACTCGAAAAGAAGTTTCTTTATTCTTTTTTCTCTCAATCGCCGCACAGACATGAATCGCAATATATTTTATTTCTATTTCATCCAGTTTCCGTTCTGTAAACTTATAGATAACCGGTATCTGGTCAATCACTACCTCCAAAACATCTTGATTCTCTTCCAGAATCTCATTGATGATATCTACTTCCTGATAATCAATTGGGGGAGCAGAGAATATGGATTCCAGATGATTGGATAAATTTTCAAAGAAATCATAATCATTATTCAAATTAATTCCTAATTCCTGAGATACCCCTGCAATATACTGTCTGGTAATCATCTGAATCACGACTGTATTTTGATTAATGGAACTGTTATCAATATATCTTATCGTATCTAAAAATCTACTGAAACATCTCACATCATCTTCTGTTACATCGACATCACAATACTGCGAAATATATTTCAGAGTATCCAGCGCAAACATATAGTTTTTGCTGTCTGTATCCATCTGAGGCTCCAAAAATTCCTTTTCCTGATTACGATTTATCATAATCCTCAGCCATAAAACAATTTCCTGAAAAGAATTATCACTAAGGGATCTTTGATATCTTTTTTCCTGTTCATTCAGAATTTTTTCAACAATATGACGATTCCCAGCTTGTACACTAACATATTCTGAGATAACACTCTGATTGTCATACTTATAAAGATCCGGTCGAATCAGCCGAAACAAAAAGTCCCTCCTGATGCTTTCCAATCCATCAATTTTCAGTCCCTTATTCGCATGGGAGACAACTGTCAGATTTTTCTTTTTAACAATGGCTTTGATGTCTTTTAAATCATTGATCACAGTTGCACGGCTTACTGACAAACCGTCAGCAATTGTCGCCAAAGTAATATATCCGACAGAATTTACAATCATAATTGCCGCTACTTTTTTGCGCTCCTCTTTTGACAACTTATAATTATAAAAATTCTTCTCTAAAAGCAAAGAAAGAGATCCTTTAAAATCTTTTGGAGCGCATATGACTCCTCCGCTTTTTATTACTATCGTTTCTCTCTGATTCCGTTTCAGAATATCATTTATTTCTCTTAAATCATTTCGTATCGTCTTTTGAGATACATCAAAATATTCTGCAAACCCGGAAACCGTAATTTCTTCTCTTTCCTTGTTTATCAACTGTACTATTTTGGTACTACGCTGATTCATTTCAAATACCTCCCATTATAATTTAATACAAAATTCAAAAATTTTTCTGCGGCTTTTCCAGGTTTTCTTCCCTTTTTCATAACAAAATATGTATACCGATTCAATTTCATTTCCGGCATATCTAAAATTTTCACTCCTTTTTCCAACGGAGTATCGCTCTGCGCAATAAATCCCCAACCTAATCCCGAAGAAATAAATTTGGGGATTTCTTCTGACGATGTGCGGTATCTAATATCTGGAATAATCTTTTGTTCTTTAAAAAATCCCGTAATTTTCTGATCCATCGATGATCCTTTTGTATAGGATATACCAGGTCGTCCGATCAAATCTTCAGGATGTACCTGTTCCAGATCACACAACGGATCCTTTTTCCCAACCGCCAGTTCTATCGGATATTCCAGCAGCAAAATCCTTGAGAACAGCTCATGATCAATTTTACTCTCGGAACAGAAGCCAAAATCGATTCTCTCTTCTTTCAGGTCTTTGAAAATTTCCGCGGTCGCAGCAGAATAAGTTTCTATATGGACGTTTTGGTTTTCATTATCTTCAAAGAATTTTTGAATGAGGTTCGGAATGTAAGACTGCGGCATTGGTCTTGTGTACGCAAACCGAATGTTTTCCATATGCCTCCTGTAAATATTATGGGCCGTTTGCTCCGCGTTTCGCGCAGTTTGCACCACATCCAGCGCATATGGGAAAAAATCTTTTCCTTCTCTTGTCAGGATCAGCATCCTTCCTTTTTTTTCAAACAGCGAAAATCCCAGCTCCTCTTCCAATTTCCGAATCGCCTGAGAAAGACTTGGCTGCGCAATCAGCAAATCCTTTGCCGTCTGTGTCAGATGACCACTTTCTGCCACCGAAACAAAATAATTTAATTGCGATAGTGTCATATCTTCTCCTTATCCATAGGCAAAACCTTCGTTTTCTTCCCTTTTTTCATATTATACATTATGTTTTTTCCCATGTATACTACAAATATCAGCTGATTCGTATCCATCATTTTATTTACACGAAAGGAATTCTAATATGTCAGAAAAGCACAATATTTTTAAAGAACAAATCGTATTTTATGGGAAACTTTTAGATCAGAAAGGTCTTGTCAACACTCTGGAAGGCAATCTTTCCATCCTTGACCGGGAAACGAATAAAATGTATATCACACCATCCGGAACCAGAAAATGTTTCCTGGATGAAGATAAAATTGCCGTTGTAAAAGACGGAAGACAAATCGAAGGAAGCATTAAGCGTTCCAGTGAAATTCTTCTTCACGAAGCCGCTTTGAAAGCCCGGCCAGACTGTAATGCAGCCGCTCACATTCATGCGCCGTATTTAACCGCTTACGCTTACTGCGGAAAAGATATCAAAATAAAATGTTCTACTACCTTTTCTCTTGTGTTTGAAGAAATCCCATGTCTGCCATATGGGATGCCCGGAACGATCCATATTGCTGACGGAATCGAAGATGCAATAAAAGAACATAATCTGATCTTACTTGGCAACCACGGATGCATCGCCGTTGGAAAGACTCTGGAAGATGCCGTTAAAATCATTGAAGCGGCAGAAGAAGTCTTAAAAATTTATCATTTGACGAAAGAAATCGGAGAAGTGAACAATATTTCCGATGATGATTTAGAAAGTCTATATCAAAATCATCCTGGCAGCAGAAGAAACCGTTACCACAAATAAACACAAAAAGGAGAGATTATTATGAAAGCAGCATTAATGTATGGTCCAAATGATATTCGCATAGAAGAAATCGATCGTCCAGAATGCCCCCGCGGCGGATTTATTCTGAAAGTCATGGCCGTTGGTCTATGCGGCTCTGATATCCGCAACCTGATAACCGATTCCGCAAACGGCAAATACCCTCATATTTATGGTCATGAAATCACGGGAATTGTGGATGAAGTATCAGAAACATGTACGGAATATCATGTTGGCGACCGTTTGTACATCTATCCCGCGGATCATTGTATGAAATGTGAAGCATGCAGGACTGGACACAGCGAAATGTGTGAAAATCTCGGCAATAATTTAATACGCCCTGGAGGGTTTGCCGATTATTACGCAGTTCTTCCCCGCCAGATCCAGCGTGATGCCATCTATCGAATACCTGATGGAATCAGTTATGATCGTGCTTCTCTTGGAGAACCTTTATCTTCCGTCTATGCATGCCAGGACAATATTCACGTCGGCTTTGGCGATACAATCGTTATTATTGGAGCCGGTCCTATTGGATGTTTTCATGCAAAGCTGGCTAAACTCCGGGGTGCAAAAAAAGTAATCATGGTAGAAATAAACGACAAGCGTCTTGAAATGGCAAAACAATTTGGAGTTGATCATGTGATCAACAGTATCAAAACAGATCCTGTCGGAGCTGTACGAATGCTTACCGATGGAAAAGGAGCTGACAAAGTCATCTCCGCCAATCCTTCAACTTCCGCTCAGTCTCAATCTATTTTCATGGCAAAAAGGACTGGTATTGTTGTATTTTTCGGAGGCGTCGCCAAAAGGGCTTTAACAAAACTTGATACAAACTATATTCACTATAATGGCTTGTGGATTTATGGACATTATGGTTCCAATAGTATTCAGGTTCAAAAGTCTTTTGAACTTGCGATTTCTGATGAATTTGAAGCGGAACAATTTATCACGCATATTCTTCCATTAAGTAAAATTTGTGAGGGAATTGAATTGACAAAGTCTGGTGAAGCCATCAAGGTAATCCTGCATCCAAACGAATCTGATTCACAATAACACATCTTTCCTGCTCCCACAGAATTCACTGCTTGCGGCGGACTGCTCTGACAGCAAATTTTTTCCGCCACAATGCAATCCTGCCTGGAGAGTTTTTATATCACAGGAATTCTGTCAGAATTTCCAGAACATAAAAATACTCCGCAGATCCTGCGGAGCTTAAAATGAAAAGAGAGGATTAAAATATATATGAAAAACTATGTCTTTAGTATACCAGAATCCTCTCCCGATTCAATGTACTGCTTATAAACAATTCTAAAGAAACTATAAACTAGTCTAAAAGAAAAATGACCTTCCTATCGGTTGTCAATTTTTTCCGGATACAGGTCATGATGAGACAAACGGTTCCATGCGACTTCTTCCCATTTTGTTCCTGGTTTTCCATAATTGCAGTACGGATCGATGGAGATACCTCCCCGCGGAGTGAATTTTCCCCACACCTCGATATATTTCGGGTCCATCAGACGAATCAGGTCTTTCATAATGATATTCATGCAGTCCTCGTGAAAATCTCCATGATTTCGGAAACTGTACAGATACAGTTTTAGTGATTTGCTTTCCACCATTTCTTCACCTGGAACATATGAAATATAAATCGTGGCGAAGTCCGGCTGTCCTGTAATCGGACAAAGGCTGGTAAATTCCGGCGCATTAAATTTTACAAAGTAATCGTTTTCCGGATGTTTGTTTGGAAATGTTTCCAGCACTTCCGGCGCATAGTCATCCGGATATTTTGTTTTCTGATTTCCAAGCAGCGTAATATCTCCTAATTCTTTTTCATTTCTTCCACTCATTGATAAATTCCTTTCTCATATGATCTTTTGATTGCTATTATAACAAAAAAATTTTATTTTTCCACACTTTCTAATTCTTGTTTCTATGAATTTTCCTTACCGGAATCGGGAGTCAAAATTCCTCTGCATCATTTGACTTTTCCCTGCTCTTTCGATACAATAACTACTGATAGAAATTATCATTCTGAAGCCAAGGTTTTTCCTGAAGCCAAGATTGATCTGATAGAGAATTCACGCATATCTTTGGGGATACTGCGCGCATTTTGAACAATCACTGGCATATCCGGGAAATGGATATGCTTTTTTATTTCATAGAAAACTCCGTTCCTATGAAATAAAAAAGCTCCGCGAGGATCGTACTGCGCAGGAAATACCGGATTCGGAGAGAAGGAGGAATTTATGGAAGTTCAGAGCCGCATTGCGCTCATCGGCATCTTAATCGAGGAAGAATCTTCTGTGGAACCGGTCAATCAGACACTGCACGACTATCGTTCCTACATTGTCGGACGAATGGGCATCCCTTATCGTCAGAAAAATGTAAATATTATTTCCGTCGTATTAGATGCGCCTGCCGATGTCATCAGCACCCTTTCCGGGAAACTCGGCATGATCAAAGGCATTACTGTAAAATCCATGTTCACAAAAAAGAAATAAGGAGAGATATTATGTACAAACCGGAATCAGGTATCGCTGAAGAATTTATCAGTGACCAGGAAATCAAAGAAACTCTGGCATACGCCGATGCCAACAAAGACAATAAAGAACTGATTTTGTCCATTATTGAAAAGGCAAAAAAATTGAAAGGTATTTCTCACAGGGAAGCATCTGTCCTTCTTGCCTGTGAAGATCAGGAACTGATCCAGAAAGTCTATGATCTGGCAATCGAAATCAAAGAAAAATTTTACGGCAACCGTATCGTTATGTTTGCGCCGCTGTATCTTGCCAATTACTGTGTAAACGGCTGTACCTATTGTCCATATCATTATAAAAACAAACATATCCGCAGGAAAAAACTGACACAGGAAGAAATCCGAAAAGAAGTAATCGCTCTTCAGGATATGGGACATAAACGTCTGGCACTGGAAACCGGTGAAGATCCGGTCAATATTCCAATCGAATATGTTCTGGAAAGCATCAAGACCATTTACAGCATCAAACATAAAAATGGTGCGATTCGTCGCGTTAACGTGAATATTGCTGCCACAACAGAAGAAAACTATAAGAAATTAAAAGAAGCAGGCATCGGTACTTACATTTTGTTCCAGGAAACATACCATAAAGAACGTTATGAACTTCTGCATCCAACAGGACCAAAGAGTAATTATGCTTATCACACAGAGGCAATGGACCGTGCCATGACTGCCGGAATTGATGATGTGGGAATTGGCGTTTTATTCGGACTGGATATGTACCGCTATGATTTTGCAGGACTTCTGATGCACGCAGAGCATCTGGAAGCGAAATTCGGAGTCGGTCCTCATACGATCAGCGTACCGAGAATCCGTCCGGCAGAGGATATTGATCCGGAAGATTTCAAAGATGCGATCAATGATGATATTTTCGAAAAGATCGTCGCAATCCTTCGAATCGCTGTTCCTTATACCGGTATTATCGTTTCTACCCGCGAAACACAGGAATCCCGAGAGAGAGTCCTGAAAGTGGGCGTATCCCAGATCAGCGGAGCATCTTCCACCAGTGTCGGCGGATATGCAGAACCTGAAAAACCGGAAGACAATTCCGCTCAGTTTGACCGAAATGATACTCGTACACTGGATGAGATCATCGGATGGCTGATGGATCTTGGACATATCCCAAGCTTCTGTACCGCATGTTACCGCGAAGGACGTACCGGCGACCGTTTCATGACTCTTGTGAAGTCCGGTCAGATTGCCAACTGCTGCGCTCCGAATGCCCTTATGACTTTAAAGGAATATCTGGAAGACTATGCTTCTGATGAAGTCAAAGCCAAAGGAGAAATTCTGATCAAACAGGAACTGGAAAAGATTCCAAATCCGGTCGTAAAACAGAAAGCAACCGAATATATTGAAAATATCCACGAGGGAAAACGTGATTTCAGATTCTAGGAGATAATTATGTTTGAACACCTGAACCGCCATGTACCAAAACGAATTGAAGAAGACCAGGAGCATGTATCTGCTGTTTTGATCCCTCTCATTCAAAAAGATGACGGCTACCATATTTTGTTTGAGGTTCGTTCAAAAAAACTGCAGCATCAGCCGGGAGAAGTCTGTTTTCCCGGCGGCCGCGTCGAAGAAAGAGAAACGACTCTGGAAGCCGCAGTCCGGGAGACGAAAGAAGAACTGCTGATTGATGACAGCCAGCTGAAACTCTATGGAGCGCTGGATTATTTCCTCTCTCCTGCCCAGATCAGAGTTGAACCTTTTCTGGGAGAGCTGACCGGCTACGAGGGGCAGTTCAGTTCTGCAGAAGTGGATTCTGTGTTTACGGTTCCTCTTCGCTTTTTCCTGGAAACTCCTCCTGATATCTATTACAACGATGTGCTGATCACACCAACCGAAGATTTCCCATTTTCGGATATCCCCGGAGGAAAAGATTACCCCTGGGCCGCCGGCCGGTACGAAGTCTGTTTCTACCGGTATGAAGGCAGAGTCATTTGGGGCCTTACCGCAAAAATTTTATTAAATAATCTGCCTTATCTGGCAGTGCCTTAAAAACTTTAATGAAAAAGATAAGAAAGAGACAGCTCGTAAAAGATTCAGGCCTTTGAAAAAGCCTTAATCTCACTGGGCTGTCTCCTTTTTAATATCTGATGTCTATAAAAAACTTTTATTCCTGAACAATATTTAATACATTCGGAATCAACTGTTTCTTTCTGGACATAACCCCAGGAAGAACCGCAATCTGTCCGTCTGTCTCTGTCTGGAATGCGTTTTCGATCACTTCTTTGCTCTCATCTCCTGTCATTGCCAGATATGTGGTTTCTTCCAGGATATTAGTCAGCATAAAGAATACCATATTAAGGCCCTGTTCTTTTCTGACAGATTCCATATACGGAAGAATCTTTTCTTTGATCTCGTCCAGTTCAGACTGATCCAGGGATGTAATCTGTCCAACGCCAAAGGTTACGTCGTTGGCTGTAAATTTCTTATAATCCTGATAGAAGATCTCGTCTGCTGCTTTGCCTTTCAGATCGCTTCCTGCGCGGAACATCTGCTTCGCATAATCTTCAACATCGATTTCCGCAATCTGTGCCAGTTCTCTGGCAATCTGCTCATCCACAGGTGTGCAGGTCGGTGAGCGGAACATCAAAGTATCGGAAAGAATTGCTGAGCACAGAAGTCCTGCAATCGGTTTTGTAATCTCCACGCCCTGCTCCCGGTACATCTGAGTAACAATCGTTGCGGTGCATCCCACCGGCTGGTTTCTGAAGTATACCGGAGACATCGTCTCCAGACTTCCGATTCTGTGGTGGTCGATGATTTCCTGAATCTCACATTCTTCCAGTCCCTCCACTGCCTGAGACACTTCGTTATGATCCACAAGAATCAGGCGTTTCTTGTCAATTTCCAGCAATCTACGTCTGGATACAAGTCCCACAAATTTGTTGTCCGCATCTAATACAGGGAAGTAACGGAAACGTTTTTGTGTCATTTCTTCTTTTACATCATCCACAAAATCATTGATACTGAACACTGCCAGCTTATCTTTTGGCGTCATAGCATAAGATACCGGAATTGCCTGGCAGATCAGACGGCTGGCAATAAATGTATCATAGCCTGTCGCAATCACACGGCATCCCTTTTCTTTCGCAATGTTCAGAACTTCCTCATCAAGGTTGGTTCCCATGCAGGCAATGATGCACTGTGCCCCGATATCAATAACTGCTTTCTGAACGTCCGCACGGTTGGCAAGAATGACAACATCACCCGGCTTAATGAATTCTGACATTTTTTCAATGCTCGCTGCGGATACGGAAAGTTTTCCGTTCTCGATCACGCCGTCTTCGCTTCCCACCAGCATTTCTCCGTTCAATACAGAAATCAGATTCTTGTATGGTGTTTTGGATTTTGCCAGGATCTCATTATCAAAAACATCCATGTCCGCATAAGCGATATCACTGATCGTAACGATTCCTTTCAGGTCTCTGTCACGGAGAACAGGAAGGGAAACCTGTTTGATCTGGCGCATACGGTCTCCTGCTTCTTTGATGGAGCATTCTTCTTCCACACCTTCAATTCGATTGATATTGATATCCGTAACTCTTGGGCGCATATCGTTTACATACTCCGGTGCCTTCACACCAAAGTGTTCCAGGACGAACTTTGTCTCCCCGTTTACATTTCCGGCGCGGCATGCTTCATACTCGAATTCGCCGTCGCTGGTCTGATTTTTCAGATTTGCATAGGCCAATGCAGAACAGATCGAATCTGTATCCGGATTGCGGTGTCCAATTACGTATATTTTTTTCATAACTCCTCCTTCTTTCTCGGCAGCAGAATGGTAAAGGACGTATATCCATCCTGACTGTCCGCTTGGATCGTCCCGTTATGAAGCTCGATGATCTCTTTCGCAATGGCAAGCCCAAGCCCTGCCCCGCCGCTTTCTGATGATCTCGCTTCATCCAGGCGATAAAATTTTTCAAATAGGTTCTTCAGCTGATGGGCCGGTATCGTCTTGCCCTGATTGCGCACGACAATCTTCGCATTTTCTCCTTCCATCGTTCCGTACACCTCAATCTTGGAATGAGGGTAACAGTAAGAAACGGCGTTTCGCAGAAGGTTCTCAAATACCCTGGCAAGCCTGTCCGGATCTCCATAAATGAGAATTCTATCATCAACCTCTATGGTGCATTGAAGCCCTTTTTCCTGAAATACCGGATCAAAAGAATCCAGTACCTGCTCCAGCAGAACATACAGATAAAACTCTTTTTTGTCCAGTGTGATATTCTGCAGATTATATCTTGTAATTTCAAAAAATTCATTGATCAGCTCGCCCAGACGCTTGGCCTTGGCAAGAGAGATCCCTGTATATTTCTCCCTCTGTTCTTCCGGCATATCAGTCGCCTCATTCAAAAGGCTCAGATAGGCAATGACGGAAGTCAGAGGCGTCTTAAGATCATGGGCCAGATACACAATCAGATCATTTTTCCTCTGCTCACTTTCTTCAAGGCTCCTTCTCTGCTCTTTCAGCGTTTCCTTGATCTCGTTCAGCCTGTTTTCCAATGGCTCCAGAGTGTCCGAAAGAACGATCTTCTTGTCTGATTCATTCAGTATCATCTGAATGCCGCCCTCTACTTCCCGCAGATAGTTGGTAAATTTGGACATTCCAAGATAAAAACTGAACAGCAGCAGAACAAAAAATCCGGCACCGATGATCAGCCCTTTATTCTGCCAGAAAATCAGCCTGTACAGATGAATCGCTTCTATCTCCTGCATGCCCAGCCGCTGAAAGGCATATACCACCGTCTTTGCGAAAGGATCCTGCAGGACTCCGTCTACGAAGATATCCAGGATAAAATATCCGATCAGCGCTACGATAATACTAATGCCAAGGGTCTGTATCATGATCCTTATCTTTAAACTACGGTATTTACTCCTCAACTTTATATCCAACTCCCCACACGGTCTTGATCAGTTCCTTATGTCCCATGACTTCTCCCAGTTTTTCCCGGAGATGTCTGATATGGACCATAACAGTATTGTTGTTGTTCTTAAAATATTTTTCTTTCCATACCTGTTCAAATAGATTTTCTGAACTTATGACTTTGCCCCGGTTTTTTGTCAGAATCCAGAGAATAGAAAATTCAAGAGGTGTCAGTGTCACTTCCTCTTCTCCATAGGTACACTGATGAGTCGCACGGTTTAAAATCAGACCGGCAATCTCCTGCGTATCCTCCTGATTGGTGCCGCTTCCGTCGTTATATCTCGTAAAACGGCGCAGCTGTGCTTTCACTCTTGCCATCAGCTCCAACGGTTCAAACGGCTTTTCAATATAATCATCTGCCCCCAGTGTAAGACCATTAATCTTATCCATGGAAGAAACTTTCGCTGTAAGCATGATCACAGGAAATGTGTATTTCAGACGTATCTGCTTCAGAATCTCGAATCCATCGATATCCGGCAGCATAACATCCAGAATCGCCAGATCGATGGTCTCATTCTCGATACATTCAAGGGCATCTTTTCCATTATAGAATTTAAAAACTTCATAATCTTCGTTTTTCAGATATAATTCAATAAAATCCGCAATCTCTTTTTCATCATCTACGACTAACACAGTTGATTGTTTCATGTCTTCCTCCTCAATGTTTTCCGCCATCAATGACCTGGAACATTTCTTTACGGGTCAGTTCTTCTCTCGTATGCCCTTTCAGTCCATAAATCGGAATACTGTAAAAAATCTTTTTTATGTAGCTGCAAATCTCTTTTTCATCTTTTTCAGAATGAATATTTAAAATCTTATTGAGTTTAAGAATTGCTTCCAGATATGTTTCTCCGTTCTGTATGATGAGTATAATGGATTTGATAATGATCATTGCCTGATAACGATCCTGGTCAATGCTCTCCAGAACAAAAATAAATAATTCAGGGATTCCATCCCATCCGGCAATTCCATTCCCCATGGCAAGCTCCATATATTCCTTCTTGGAATACCTGCAGAAGTCCAAATCCTGGTGCTGATTCCATTGTTCAAAAATACCATTGCGGTCTTCGGCTTCCCTGCCTGCCATAAAAAGCTTTTTCGTCCTCTCATTGCGCAGCATCAGGCCATTATGCCAGAATATCATGCGCAGCATCAGAAATTTTTCGAAATCCGCGTAATAAACCGGCGTATCCTGGATTTCCGCAAAAATCTTATAACATTCGTATACATCTAGAATACCATAAGTGAACAACATTCCAAAGACAATTTTTTCCCATTCCGTATATTTTTCCATAATTCTGCGCATCCCGCGGCTCTTAAGGGAAAAGAAAAAAATATCTTTTGCCTCCGAATTTACGATCAGGTCTTTGTCATCCGCCGAAACAAACCCCAGGTAATGAAGCTGCTGCAGTTCTTCCAGATGCTGTTCCGGCAGAATCTGCCCATCCTCCATCTTCCACAGGTCAAAGAGCAGATCTATGGCTTCCTCCCGAAGCATTTCACCCAGAAGCATCGGTTCTTCCTGCAGCTTCCCGGCAATCTGCTCTGCCATCTCCCTCGGCGTGCTGTCATAGTGAAATTCCAGAAACAGACGTTCACATACGACCATCAGGTTCCTCGGCTGGTTCTCTGCTAATTCTTCTATATATGTTCGATCTGAAATTCGTATACCAGCCATGTTATGCCTCCTTTAATAGCTAAGCTATTGTTTATTATAACATAACCATTGCATTTTATGACCTTTCTCAGAATAATTCTTTGATTTTTTGTATATTTTCTTTCGCTGCCCTGTATCCCATATCATAGGTCTGCTGCAGAATATCGATGTCTTTTTCCAGACTCTCGATTGGATGATCCGGCCGCAGTATCACTGCTTTTCCGGCTTTTTCCTGGCGCTCGCAGAACTTCACCGTTTCGTTGTATCTCAGATGCCGGTTCAGAAGCAGCTCCGGCAGACGCGGATATTTTCTTCCGAGAATTTTTGCCGTCGCTTTTGTGCTGCGGCTTAATTCCTTCCGGTATTCCTTCGGCCGTGTCAGAACAATCAGATTCTTTTCATTTCCCTCCCGGATGGATTTGCGCACCGGAATCGGATCCGCGATTCCCCCGTCATAATATGGCACTCCATGGATCTGTATGGCCGGAAACATCAGCGGCAGCGCACAGGACGCCTGCAGCATCTTTCCTTTCCGGTCCAGTTTGTGACCGTCAAAATATTCCGGATGGCCGGTCTGGGCGTTGGTCACTCCGATCCGGATCCTTCCTTGATAGCTGCGATAAGTCTCCCAGTCGAAAGGATAGAGTTTGTTCGGAATCTCATTAAATACAAAATCTCTTCCAAAAATACTTTTTTCTTTCCTCCTGTCTCCCTGTTTTCTGGTTTCGCCATCATTATAACACGTTTATCCGTTCGTATGATATAATGAAAACAACAAAATTTGAAACGGAGGCTCCTATGAAGAAATCGATTAAACTTATTGCTTTAGATCTGGATGGAACTACCTTTAATTCCAGAAAAGAGATCACAGACCGCACCCGGCAGACCATTGCAGAAGCTGTCCGGAGGGGCATACAGATCTTTCCTGCCACCGGGCGTCCGAAATCTTATCTTCCCCGGGAGATTATGGAGATTCCCGGCGTCCATCTGGCATCCACATCCAACGGCGCTTCTATCATCGACATGGACAAAGAAGCTCCTATTTACGAAGATCTGATTCCGGCTGAGCGAATGCCGGACATTATCCGCAGGATCAAAGATCTCCCTGTCATTATCGAACTTTTTTACAAGGGCGCCTGCTACTGCGACCGTTCCACCCTTCCTGTCATCGAACAGATCCTGAGAGAACGGCCTTCGGTAAAAAACGGACAGGCTCCGGAAATCTTTGAAGACGGTATCTTTGACCGTCTGCTCCATGATCCTTTTCCTGTGGAAAAAGTGCATTTGATTTTTTCTGATCTTGAGATTCGAAAGGAAATCATGGATTTTTATCTGGAAGAAGGGGTGCTGGATGTTACTTCTGCCTTTGCGGAAAATCTTGAACTGACATCCCCTACAGCAACAAAGAGCAATGCTCTTCTTAAACTGGCTGAGATTCTCGGTATCGATCGTGACGAAACCATGGCAGTCGGCGACAGTTTTAACGATCTGGACATGCTCAGGGCTGCAGGCACCGCTGTCGCCATGGGAAATGCAGAACCGGAAATCAAAGAAACCGCAGATTATATCACCAAATCCAACGATGAAGACGGCGTCGCTTACGCCATCGAAAAATACGCTTTTTAGTTGCCTTCCCAGGCCTTCAATGTTACAATAACCTAGTAACTGAAATGGGAGCTTAAGAGGTGTGCTACTGACTGCCTCAGCTGAGAGGAAGCCCAGGCTTCGACCATCGACCTGATGCGGATAATGCCGCCGTAGGGATTTGGACTATTACCAAAGAGTCTCCCAATTTTATTGTACTTTTTGGAGGTATTTTTATGACTTACACAACACAGATGAATGCAGCCCGCCAGGGCATTGTAACAAAGGAAATGGAAGCAGTGGCTTCCTATGAAGGTTTGGATGTTCAGGATATTATGAAGGAAGTTGCCGCCGGAACTATCGTAATCCCGGCCAACAAGAAACATACCTGTTTAAAACCTTATGGAATCGGGAACTCTTTAAAGACAAAGATCAATGTTAATCTTGGAACATCCAGAGACTGCATGAATCTGGATGTAGAGATGGAAAAAGTAAAACAAGCTGTTGATATGGGGGCGGAAGCGATCATGGATCTGTCTTCCTTCGGAGACACACAGAAGTTCCGCAGGAAGCTTGTGGATGAGTGTCCTGCGATTCTCGGAACCGTACCGATTTATGATGCGATCGTTTATTACAACAAAGCCCTGAAAGATATTACATCTCGTGAATGGATCGATGTATTTAAGATGCACGCTGAAGACGGTGTTGACTTTATGACCATTCACTGCGGTATCAACCGCAACACAGCAGACCGCTTCAAGGCTATGAAGAGACAGATGAATATCGTCTCCCGCGGCGGTTCTCTGATCTTCGCATGGATGGAAGCAACAGGAAATGAAAATCCATTCTTTGAATATTATGATGAAATTCTCGATATTTGTAATGAATACGATGTTACTTTGAGCCTTGGAGACGCATGCCGTCCTGGCTGCTTAAAAGACGCCAGCGATATTTCTCAGATTGAAGAGCTGGTAACCCTCGGTGAACTTACTGCCAGAGCCTGGGACAGAGATGTACAGGTTATGATCGAAGGGCCTGGCCATATGCCGATGGATCAGATCGAGGCTAATATGAAGATTCAGCAGACCATCTGCCATGGCGCGCCGTTCTATGTTCTTGGACCGATCGTAACAGACATCGCCCCTGGATACGACCACATTACATCTGCCATCGGAGGAGCGATCGCTGCCGCTTCCGGAGCCAGCTTCTTATGCTATGTAACTCCGGCTGAACACCTGCGCCTTCCGAATGTAGACGATGTAAAAGAAGGTATCATGGCTTCCAAGATCGCTGCCCACGCAGCTGATATTGCCAAAGGCGTAAAAGGAGCCATGGACTGGGATAACCAGATGGCTGCCGCACGCCAGAAGCTTGACTGGGACAAACAGTTTGAACTTGCACTGGATCCGGAGAAAGCAAAACGTTACCGTGCAGAATCTACTCCGGAAAGAGAAGATACCTGCACTATGTGCGGAAAGATGTGTTCTGTCCGCAATATGAACGCAGTTCTCGCCGGTGAAGATGTAGATGTTATCTAAAAAGAAAAGATATCCTCTGAGAGGATTCTGAAATAAAAAGTATGAAAAGAGGTATTGAATATGTCACATGAAAGAAGCGGATTCTCGAGCCGCATCGGATTTGTTCTGGCGACGGCCGGATCCGCCGTAGGATTGGGAAACATCTGGAGGTTTCCATATCTTGCCGCCAAATATGGAGGCGGAAGTTTCTTATTGATTTACTTGATTCTGACTCTCACGTTTGGCTTTGCATTGATGATTACGGAAGTTGCTCTTGGAAGGAAAGCTGGGACCAGCGCGATCAACGCGTTTGGACATTTTAACAAAAAATATACTTTTATTGGTTATCTGACCAGCTTTATTCCTTTTATTATTTTCCCATATTATTGCGTCATCGGCGGATGGGTGACCAAATATACGGTAGTGTCCCTCCAGGGAGATATTCATGCGGCAGCATCTGATGACTTCTTTACCGGATTTATCGGGAAAACCGGAGAGCCGATTTTCTATCTCCTGGTTTTCCTTCTGATCACAACCATTATCGTTGCTTTCGGTGTAAAAGGCGGAATTGAACGGGTAAGTACTTTTATGATGCCGGTCCTGATCGTTCTTCTGATCGGTGTCTCTATTTTCTGTATTACCCGTCCGGGAGCCATGGCCGGAGTGGTTTACTATCTGAAACCAAGTTTAAAAGACTTCGGCCCTACCACTTTCCTGGCGGCTCTGGGACAGCTGTTTTACTCCATGTCACTGGCCATGGGAATTATGATCACCTTCGGCTCCTATATGCCGAAGAAATCTGATCTGGAAAAATCAGTGACTCAGGTAGAATGTTTTGACACTGGTGTCGCATTCCTTGCCGGTCTTATGATCGTACCTGCAGTCTTCGTATTTTCCAACGGAGACTCTTCCATGCTGGCAAAGGGCCCGTCCCTTATGTTCGTTATGCTTCCGAAGGTATTTGACAGTATGGCATTCAGCAATGGAATCGGCGCTGTGTTTTTTATTCTCGTATTGTTCGCAGCACTGACATCTTCCATTTCTCTGCTGGAGACACTGGTTGCCGTTCTTATGGACAAGTTCCATATGCGGCGAATCCCGGCTGTTATCCTGCTGTTTTTCATTGCCCTGCTGATGGCGCTTCCGTCATCTCTGGGATATGGCGCTTTAAGCGGCATTACGATCATCGGATTCAGCATCCTTGATTTCTTTGATTTCCTGAGCAACAGTGTTCTGATGCCGATCGCGGCATTTCTGACCTGTATCTTTACCGCTTATGTGATCAAACCGGATGTGATCGTAAATGAAGTAGAAAGTTCCGGGAAATTCCACCGGAAATCACTGTTCCTGGTGATGATCAAATATATCGCGCCGCTCTGCATTATCGCGATTCTGATTTTCTCCGTACTGGAAGGTCTTGGAATTATTATAGTATAGACAAAAAGGTTCATATTATGAAAGAGCAGTCTAAAACGGGCTGCTCTTTTTCAGTGGATCATCGAATGGGATTTTTCTAAATATTATTTCAGGAAAATATAATAAACAGCAGACGCCGCTACAATGCCTAAAACAATCAGTCCGTAGTAAGTATAAGCCCTGCCGTATCCTTTCCAGTCTTTCTGCAGTTTCTCTGTTTTGTCTGGATTTATGATTGAATCATGGATTCTTTTTTCTTTCCGGCTCATAGACTCACCTCCTATTTTTATGGCAGACTAATCGTTTTAGTCCCAGTCATTGTATATGTACCTCCAGCCTTCAACTTACAAGTTCCTTTAAAAGTCATCTTCTTTGCTGACCAAGATGTTACTTTTACAGAAGGACTAGAATATCCTGTAGCTCCATAGACACCAGATACTCCTGTAACTACTGGTGATTCATATCCCACAGCATTTGTTGACTTAAAAAATACATTAACATAAAAAGTAATATTTGCGTCCAAAAGATAAGAACTTGCTTGTCCTGACCCCTTACATGTAACGCCGGTGCGATATGTTTTATAATAATCATATGAAGAAGGAACTGCCCTAGGTAAAATTATCGGACTGCTATCATATCTTGAATCATATACTACTTCTACGTATTGCTCTTCTGCAAGCTCCGCTATTTGAGGAATATCATTCTGATAAGCCACTTGAAGTATGTCTCGGGCATTTTCTCCACTTTCTGATGCAGATACTGGTACTGAAACACTAATACTACACAATAAAACTAAGACTAATATAAGTTTCCATGGTTTCATAGTACTTCTCCTTCCTCTCCCATTTAATGATCTTCTTAAGTATATTATACATATATTATTCAATCAATATATTTTAAATATTTAATGACATATGTCAGTATAACAACTTACATTTGTCACATATGTCAGATATATTAACTATTTTTCTTTTTTTACATACCATCCATATATTTTTCTATAGTAGGAAAACACCCTATTTGCATATCTCTCATAATATCTGTTTTCCCTATCTGTATATTCCCTACTTAAAATACCCCTTAAATAAATTTAGCTTATCGCCTCATCTACTTAAGGGGTATCATATTATTTATAACACACTTCTATTTCTGATTCATCTTTTCTTTTGCAAACGCTTCAAAGTCCTCTGCTTTCCCGATCACAAAGCTGTCTTTCGGCACCAGAATGGTCCGTTTATTCTCTGTTTCAAGAGCAAAAAGATTCGGAAGATTATAAAATTTCTCGATCTGCGGATATTTCACCGCAATCTCTTCCTTTCCTTCTTTCATGCGGATACTGCTGCCAAAATAAACAGCACATTCCGGCGGCTCTTTCATACCGTTTCGCTTCGCCTGCTTTTCAACAACCATAGAAATCAGAAAATAATAATTGTAAATCAGCAGACCTGCCGTGAAACAGAGAATAAACAATGTGATATCTGACAGGCCATATCCTGCCCATACCATGCTGATGATCAAAGCCGCCGCCGAAACCAGCATGATAATTCCTCCTAAGATTCTTGTGGTTTTGCAGAACACATATTTTGCGTATTCCTTGGTCATTGCCGTTGTCAGGCAATACCGGCTTTCAAAACTCAGTTTCTCGCCCATAGGGGTCTCTCCTTATTCCGTCGGCACCAGATTTTTAAGAGAAATATCCATGATCGGCGCAGAATGAGTCAGAGCTCCGCTGGATACATAATCCACTCCAATCTCACGGATAGCTGCCAGGCGTTCTTTCGTTACATTACCGGAACACTCTGTCTCTGCCCGTCCATCGATCATCTTAACTGCCTCTTTCATCGTCTCATCATCCATGTTGTCCAGCATGATGATATCCGCTCCTGCTTCCAGCGCTTCGCTGACCATCTCAAGATTCTCAGTCTCAATCTCAATCTTTCTGACAAATGGGGCATACTCTCTCGCCATATAGACTGCCTGACGGATTCCTCCTGCTGCCCCGATATGATTGTCTTTCAGCAGCACGCCGTCAGAAAGATTATAGCGGTGATTGTAACCGCCTCCGACTGTTACCGCATATTTTTCAAAAGGACGCATATTCGGCGTTGTTTTTCTCGTATCCAGAAGCTTTGTCCGGGAGCCTTCCAGCTCTTTTGCAAGACTCCTTGTAAATGTCGCAATGCCGCTCATTCTCTGAAGATAGTTAAGCGCTACTCTCTCTCCGGATAACAGCACACGGATATCTCCTTTTACCACTCCCATGAGATCCCCGTTCTTCACTTCATCTCCGTCCTGAAGCTCCGTCTCAAACACTGTATTCTCATCCAGAAGCTTGAACACTCTCTCAAACACTTCCAGTCCGCAGATGATTCCGTCTTCCTTACAGATCAGATCTACTTTACCCTGCTTCGCCTCAGGCATGACCGCGTTGGTCGTGACATCTTCTGAAGTGATATCTTCCTTCAGGGCATTCAGCAGATACTCATCAATGTTAATCTTCATCGTTACACCATTGATCATAAAAATCCCTGTCCTTTCTTTTTATTTCTTCCAGAACAAGCCGTTTGTTCTCTTCCAGCAGCTGCTCTCCATTCTGATATGGTTCCAGATCTACTGGAACTTCTTCCAGTTCTCCGTGATGAACGGTAATGTCTTTTGCCGCCGCTTTGGCAAATACGAGAGACTCCAGCAGAGAATTGCTTGCCAGACGGTTCTTTCCGTGAACGCCATTGCAGCTGGTCTCTCCCACAGCATACAGATGCTCCATGGAAGTTTTGCTGTCCAGATTCACCTTGATTCCACCCATAAAATAATGCTGGGCAGGCGTTACCGGAATCCAGTCTTTCGCCATATCGTATCCTTCTTCCAGACACTGGCGGTATATATTCGGAAAACGCTTTTTGATCCGTTCCCCGTCCAGATGGGTCACAGACAGATAAACATGATCCGTATGATCTTTCGCCATCTGTCTGCGGATCTCTGCCGTCACCACATCTCTTGGTTTCAATTCATCTGTGAAACGCTCTCCGTTCTTATCCAGCAGATACGCGCCCTCACCCCGGACAGATTCTGAAATCAGGAATCTCCGCCCCGGTTTCTTTGAGTAAAATGTCGTCGGATGAATCTGTATGTAATTAATATTCTTCATTTCAATCTGATGGCGCAGGCAGATTGCCAGGCTGTCCGCTGTCAGATGCCGGAAATTGGTGGAATTGCGGAACAGGCCTCCCAATCCTCCGGTTGCCAGCACCGTATCCGGCGCTTCGATCACATCCGGATTTCCCTGGGCATCCTGGTAAACGATTCCCCTGCACCCGCCGTCTTTCTCAATGATGTCCAGCATGGTACAGTGGGTCATAATCTCAATATTATCTCTTTTCTTCACCTCTTCGTAGAGATGACTTGTGATTTCCTTTCCTGTCAGATCTTCATGATGAAGGATCCGGAACGTAGAATGTCCCCCTTCTCTGGTGTACTGGACTTCCCCGTCCTTCTCGTCAAATCTCACTCCAAAACCTCTGAGGTCACGAATAATCTCCGGTGATTTCCGGATCATTTTCTCCACGGCGCCCTTGTCATTTTCATAATGCCCCGCTTTCATCGTGTCTTCAAAATAGGAATCAAAATCATCTTCGTTCTTTAACGCAGAAATCCCCCCCTGCGCCAGAAAAGAATCACTCTCCTCGACTTCCCGTTTCGTTATCATAATAACTTTGTAGTCCCGGGGAAGAAACAGCGCATGGAATAATCCGGCGGCTCCTGTTCCTACGACGACCACATCTGCTGATCTCATACCTCTTTTTCCCTTTCCTATTCTGCCAGTTCAAGCATCGCGTCCAGCGCTTTCTTTGCATTCTGGCGTAATTCTTCCGGCAGTTCCACCGGATTCTTTAATTCTTTCAACGCATCCCTGACATTCTCCAGGGTGATCCTTTTCATATCCGTACAGAATTGATTCTGTCCCGCTGCGTAAAATACCTTGTCCGGATTCTTCTGCCGCAGCTCATACAGCACGCCCAGCTCTGTACAGACAATAAACTCTCCGGCATTTGAAGCTGTGACATAATCAATGATTCCTGATGTACTTCCGATATAGTCTCCCATGGCAGTGACATCCGGCGTACACTCCGGATGAACTACGATCTCCGCTTCCGGATGCATCTCTTTTGCCCGTTTCACTTTATCCGCGGTAATTTCTTTGTGGACCGGACAGTAACCGTCATTGTAAATAAAGTTCTTATCTGTGATCTGGCTTCCGATATATCTTCCCAGGTTTTCATCCGGAATAAAGAAGATATTCTTCTGCGGCAGAGCCTTCACAACCTTCATGGCGTTAGATGATGTCACGCACACATCAGAGTATGCCTTGATTTCCGCTGTGGAATTGATATAACAGACAACCGCCAGGTCATCATATTTTTCTCGCATTTCCTGGATTTTCTTAATATCCACCATATGGGCCATCGGACAGTCCGCGTTCTCGTCCGGCATGACCACAGTCCTCTCCGGATTCAAGATCTTTGCACTTTCGCCCATGAACTTGACTCCGGCAAAGCAGATCACATCTCTGGACTCTTTTACCGCCATCTTTGCAAGATAATAGGAATCTCCCACATAATCCGCAATCTCCTGCACATCGTCATCCACATAGTAATGCGCCATCAAAACGGCATTCTTTTCTTTCTTTAATTGTTCAATCTCTTTCTTTAATTCTTTCATTCTTCACTCCTCGCTTATTGTTATTTAATATACCACTTTCACATACCAGGAATCAAGTATTTACGTGGTTTTTTGCCCCTTTTTCCTGTTTTTCCCCTCCTGGCAAAAGAAACAGTATTTTTATCAGGAATATCTGGTTTACTGATAAAAATACTGTTTCTTCGTCCTCTATAAATTATTGCTGCAAAATATCTGAAGCGCCTCCGCTGCTTCCTGTTCATCTTCGCCTTCGATCAGAAAAGTCACTTCGTCTCCCTGATAGGCCCTTAACGTAAGAAGAGACGCCATGTTCTTTGCATTCGCTTTCAAATCGCCTTTCTGAATCTGGATCCTGCTTCGAAATCGGGCCGCTTCCTTTGCCAGAAGCATTGCCGGCCGGGCGTGGATTCCGACTGGTGTCTGAACGATAAAGTCAAACTGCTCCATTGTTCTTCTCCTTTCGTCATTCCATTTTCACATCATCATTCATCAGCCGATGAATTTCGTCTGTAATTCTCTTCGCAAATGTAAAAGACTGTCTGAACGCATAGCTCTTAATCCTGACTGGCTTGGAAATAAGGATAATTTCCTTTTTTCTGCCGTTTTTCAGATCAATCCTGACTTTGAGGGTGCTGATGCTGCCTTCTTCTCTCCGGTTCACTTTCTCTTCCAGCTCTTCCAGCGGCATAGCCGGCTGACAGATCAGCCTGCATTCAGCAATTTCTTCTACAGAATAAAATTCAGGATCGGAAACCTGTCCCGCCGTCATCCTATTATTTAAAATACATATTTTATGGTCTGGCTCGTCTACCAGAAGGTAATTGCCAATCCGTCCTGTCACCTGGAAATCTTCTTCGATTTCTTTTTTCGCACTGCACAATGCTTTCAGTTCGTCCAGCTTCTTCGTGGTAATGGTCTCTGTATAATTCCGGCTGGCTTTTTTGTAGCAGGCTTTGCAGATGTAACCGTCCGCATAGCGAAATTTGTTAAACATTCCTATAGGTTCATGGCAAATATCACAGGTTTTCATTCCGATTCCTCCCATTTTATTCTTTCATCATTTCCTGATAACACTGATACATCTTCTTGTATTTCTTATATTTTTTATCATAAAGCCCCATATTATACGGTCTTGGAGAAAATGTCTTCCTGATCTTCACTGTGTGGTCAATGATCTGTTCCATGGAAATTTCTTCCCGGCTTCCCGCTGCCGCAAGCGCAATGCCGTATCCGGCTCCCGCTCCGCTTTCCAGCTGCTGGACTCTGACACCCAGCACATCCGCCAGCATCTGCATCCACACTTCATTTTTAGAACCGCCTCCGGTCACTTTCAGACCGTCCAGGTCATCCCGTGTAAGGCACATCACTTCTGCCAGCTGTCTCGCCGCCAGGCAGATTCCTTCCATGACCGCCAGGGTCATTTCCTTCCGGGTGGTATCTGTTCCGATTCCCCAGAATGCGCCTCTTAAGTTTGGATCTCCATAAATCGTTTTGTCCCCTGTCAGATGCGGATAAAATATCAATGAACTTTCACCCAGATGATCCAGGTCATCCTGACCGGTTTCTCCTGCGAAATCATCGGTCTCCAGAATCCGTTGTATCCACCAGCCGAGACTGCTACCTGTTGATTGTATCACACCTTGTACAAGAATAGAAATCTCTTTTCCGTCCATGGAAAAAAGAATATTTTTTCCTTTCGCATGGAAGTCAATTTCCTCTTTCGGCACCATCAGAACCCCTGATGTACCCAGTGACAATACCGGATATTTCTTAGCGAAACATCCTGTGGCTATTGCTGCCGCCGGATTATCCCCGGTTCCTGTAATGACCCTGACATCTTCCCGGAATCCGTATTTTCTGCTCCATTCTTCCAGAACCGTTCCTGATGTCACTGCGGCCCCTTTGATCTCAGGATAGATATCCTCCGGGAAATCCAGCAAATGCCGGATTTCCGGAGACCATGTTCCTGTTGTCAGGTCACAGAGTGAGGAGGTCGATGCTTCACAGTAGTCTGTCTGCATCGTACCTGTCAGACGATAAACAATATAATCAGGTCCGATCAGGAATTTTTTCATTTTATGAAAGCTGTCTGGTTCATTTTCCTTCAGCCACAGCAGATTGACTGCCGGGCTTCCCGTTGAAATAATATTGGCGACATGGGATGCCCTGGTAAGGCATCTGATTTTTTCTTTCAGGTTTGACACCATATCCTTTGTTCTGGTATCATTCCACATGAGAGCAGGACGTATTGATACACCATTTTCATCCAAAAATACCACTGTGTGCATCTGTCCTGTAACTCCGATGGCTTCAACTTCCTGAGGGTCGCACCCCTCAAGGAGTTGTTCCATCGCCTCATCGGTCCCTCTCATCCAGATTTCCGGATCAATTTCTTTCCAGCCTGGTTTCGGCTCATCAATGGTATACTCCCTGCTGGCTTCTTTTTTTATTTTTCCATCTTCATCCATCAGAGTCACCTTGACCGAGGAGGTTCCAATATCAATTCCAATATAGTATTTCATTGACTATTCTCCAAATTGTAAAATCACTTTATATGTATCGGATCTTGAAGCGGCTTCGATTGCTTTGTCAAAGTCTTTGTAATCATAGATTGCTTCTGTCAGAACAGATGGATCGACTAAGCCTTTTCCGATCAGTTCCACTGCCTGATGGAAGGATTTGATCGTCGGACTCACAGCACCTGTAATCGTCTTCTGGTAAGAATGAATCGCTCCCATATCCACCGGCACCGGATCATTCGGATGCATGGAACTGAACATAACAGTTGTTCCTGTTTTCGCGGTCATTTCAACTGCCTGTGCTGCCACAGCCGGAATCGCTGTCGTATTAAATACCATCAGCGCTCCTCTTCCGTCCGTCAGCTTTTTGATTTCTTCGACCGGATCTGTTTCCACAGGATTGATAACATCGTCGCAGCCAAGCTCTTTTGCCTTTTCTCTGCGCTCTGCTAAAGGTTCGCTTAAGATGACTCTGGCGCCTTTCATCTTGGCCAGGATCACATGGAGAAGTCCCATGGTGCCTCCTCCAATTACCGCAACATCATCACCAAACTGAATATCGGTACGGCTGATGCTGTTGGCGACACAGGCAAGAGGTTCCGTAAATGCCATTTTCTCAAAAGAGGTATCTTCCGGGTAAACGAACAGATCTTCCGCCTTTGCCGCTACAAATTCCGCGAATCCTCCGTATCCGGATAACCCGTCCGGATTATGGAAAATTTTGCTTTTCGGATGTTCTTCACAGATGTTTTCTTCTCCGTGCTTGCAGAAATAACATTCCTTGCAGTCGTCGATAATATACTGCACCACTTTCTGTCCCTCATGAAAGCGTTCTTTATTTACCGCGCTTCCCATTTTCTCTATGACACCACAGTACTCGTGTCCGCCGATTCTCGGATAACTGTAGCTGCAGTCTCCGTTAAAGTCTCTTACATCATTGGTGCAAATGCCTGAAGTTTTGATCCGTATCAGCACTTCATCTTCTTTGATTTCCGGAACATCAATATCTTTGATTGAAAAATCCTTTGGACGATTTAATATAATTGCTTTCATCTTTTCTCACTCTTTCTCTCATTATCATGATGGATATGCTAAGATTCCTGTTACTCCGCCTACGATACCAATTACAATGATCAAGCCGATGACCTTGATAGAGGACCATCTTCTCTTATTTAAGAGATAGTAAACCAGCATGGTCACTGCCAGTGGAAGGATTTTCGGACATACGGCGTCTAAGAAGCTTTCCTGGATGCTGTATGTACTGGTTGAACTCACGATTTCAATTCCGCATTCAGCTGTTACATAGTTTACGATCAGACCGCCCATTACCATACATCCCATGATGGACGCACCTTTGATCAGCTTGTTTAAGATTCCTTTTTCCAGGAAATCCATGATTGCTTCACTTCCGGCTCTGTAACCAAACATGAAGTTCCAGTAACTTAATGCATATGCTGCTACGATGATAACAATGGCATAAATAATTGCGCCCCATATATTTCCATCACCGGAACGGGTTAAGTCAATACATACCGCCAGTAAGATCGGGATAACAACGCCCTGCCAGATGGTATCTCCCATACCTGCCAGAGGTCCCATCAGAGAAGTTTTCAGGTTCGTAATAAAATCGCCGGGGATATCTTCACCCATGGCTTTCTGCTCTTCCAGAGCGATCGCCATACCAAGGATACAGGCTCCAAACTCGATATGTACGTTAAAGAATTCAATCTCACGTTTCATGACTTCTTTTCTCTTGGACGGATTGTCCTTGTAGAAATAATCAATTACTGCTGAGAACATATGGGCGACAACCTGTCCCATCATTCTTTCATAGTTGTAACATGTCTGCGGGAATGTCTCCCAAATTAGCCAGGCTTTGAGCAAGGCAGCTTTTGGGATTAAGCTTTTCTTTTTATTTTCCATCTTAATCATCCTCCTCGTCATCTTCATCATCATAGGCTGCTGTTGCTACGGCTGCCTCGTTTGCGGATGTCATCTGAACATAAACAATTGCCACGATCAAAGCGATGATACCTAATGTAAGAAGCGGCAGACCAGAATATACGGCTAATAAGAATCCTGCAAATAAGAAGATTCTGGATTCTCCCTTAAAGATGTACTGCAGTGTGATCGCAATACCAAGTGCAGGCATCAGACCACCGATGATCTGGAATACGGTCAGAACTTTTCCACTTAACATATTTATAATTCCCTGAATGTAGTTTGCTCCGAAATATGCAGCCAGTGCACACGGGATTGCCGTCATACAGAAACACATAATCTGCGGGAACAGTACATTCGCCCGCCATATTTTGTGATACTCCTCTTTCTCAATGTATTTATCCGCAATGTGAACGAAGAAAGAGTCAAATGTCATACGTCCTGCCCATACGATTGTACCGAGGATACCGATCGGCACTGCCAGCGCCAGCGCTGTATCTGTGTCCAATCCTCCTGCGATCGCATAAGCGGTTCCCAGGATACCTGCCAGTGCCATATCTGCCGGCATACTTCCTCCGGCTGACATAAATCCCAGGTAAACCAGGTTGATGGTTGCTCCAATGACAGCTCCCTGTACCGGATGCCCCAGGATCAAACCTGTGATCATTCCACAGACCAGAGGACGCTGCAAAGACCAGAGTCCTACGAACGGAAGGTTTCCAACGGCCAGCCAGTAAACGATACCACAAAGGACTGCCTGCAAAATGCTGATTTCCATATATATCTCCTCCTTTTATTTATCAACATAACCTGCTGCTTCTATCACCTGCTGTTCCGGAACCAGCTGATAATATACATGAACATTTTTCGCCATCAGATTCTTAATGGCTGTGATTTCATCAGGAGAACATGCTACATTCTTGATAAACGGAGTCCTCTCTCCCCTGATTCCCATTCCTCCGAGATTTACATCGGTAAGTTCAAGTCCGAGATCCGTCATACGGTCATAGGTGATCGGTGTTTTTGTAAGGACCATAACTCTCTCGCCCGGTTCTCTCGGATCTTTTTTCAGTACTTCTGCTCCTTTTTCTGTCGCATAGACATTAACTTTTACGCCGTTTGGCGCAAGGGCTTTAATCACTCGTTTGTTGAATTTGTCTGCTGCCACCTCATCGTCTACTACGATAATTCTGTTAACATTCAGACTCGGTGTCCAGACAGAAACAACTTCTCCATGAATCAGACGATCGTCCACTCTTGCTAATACGATGTTTTTCATTCTTCATCTTCCTCGCTTTCTTCTTCAAATAACTGATTGACATATTTCACTGTGTCAGGTGCGGCATTCAGTAAATCCTCGCAAATCTGCGCTGCTGTTTTATCCGCGTACCTTCCCATCATAGCCTCAACTGCCAGCGGAATATTGATTCCTGTTACATGGTAGAAATCGTAATCTTTCATTAATGAAACAACTGCGTTGAACGGGCTTCCATGGAATAAATCTGTCAGGAAAAGAATTTCCTCTTCTTCTGGTGTCTTTTCAATCTCTGCTTCTAATTTCTCTGTAAGAGATGCTACTGTCTGTTCCGGATACAGGCCGTACGCTACCAGATTCTCCTGTTCTCCTACCAGCATCTGAACACTCTCAACCAAACCTTTTGAGAAACTTCCATGAGATACTGCAATGACCTTCATCTTAACCTCGCCTCCTTTTTTCCGGTCGTTTAATGTACTTTGAGTATAGCATGGCGGACAATTGTTTTTTCACAGACATTTGCGTAAACATTCCCGCACTTTCCGTCAGCGGATTGCATGATACTTTACGCAATTCTTTGCGCAGATGATTCCGGAAAACCTCATGGATTCTGCGGCATCCTTTGCGCAATAAATGAAATTTTTCAGGTTCTTTTCACTGCTATAATAAAAGCAAGCTTGGTACGTACAGGTGATGAAATTGCAAACTGAATGAATGTGTTTTTATAAGATAGGAGGCAGCAGAACCTTTGAAGGGTTTCTGCGATATGAATATGAAAATTGTAAATGGATTTGACCTTATGAACTACGCGTCTGCTCATCATTATATGCTCCCGGCATTTAATACAACGAACCTTGAAATGACGTTCGCCATTGCAAAGGGACTGAATCAAGCAGGACTTCCGGGATATATTCAGATTTCTTCTAATAACTTAAGATTATCTGATCCGGAAACCATCGTATATCTCACAAAGAAAGCTCTGGCAGACAGTGATGTTCCGATTGCTCTTCATCTGGATCACGGAAAATCATATGAAGATGTAAAAGCATGCGTCAATGCGGGATTTACCTCTATTATGATCGACGCTTCTCATCTGGATTTTGAAGATAATATAAAAGAAGTGAAGAGAGCCGTTGATTACTGCCATTTCTACGGCGTTCCGGTAGAAGCAGAACTTGGATGTCTGCAGGGAAAAGAAGAAGACATCGTAAACGAGGCAGACGCAAAGACAGATCCTGATATGGTACAGGACTTTGTAGAACAGACCGGCTGCGACCTTCTGGCCGTTGCCGTAGGAAATGTACACGGTCTGGATATCGAGCCAAAGGTCGATCTTCCATTGTTAAAGAAAATCTCTGAACTTTCACCGGTTCCTCTTGTTATGCACGGAGGCTCCGGAATCCCGTTTGAGACCATCCAGGAAGCAAGAAATTACAATCTCTTAAAAGTGAACTATGGATCTGATCTGAGAAAAGCATTTGTTTCCACTTTCGGCGCAGCATATGAAAAGAATCATAATACATGCAGTGTGATCGAATTAAGTCTGGACGCCGTTGAAAATGTAAGCAAAACAGCGGCTGATCTGGTGACGATCATCAACCAGTAAACTTGAATTTGCCCATCCTCTTTTTATCATCATGCAAATATCCCGGTCAAACACCTCGTTTTGACCGGGATATTTTTATCCTCTTATTTTGTTGATTCTGTTATTGTTTCCGGCTTAATCCACCGGAACTCCTGCGGTACCTACAGGATCCAGGGCAAATCCCGGATGATTTGTATCCTTGATCCTTGTTTTAAAATTGCCGTATCCCATAAACTGCATATCATAGATTTGCTGAACCGCCGGATCCACAACAAGTTTCCGATTGATCTCAACACCGTCCAGACCACTTTCATCATCTGTGTATCGGATACTCTCTTCCTCGGTGACGTTTCCGGAATTATCACTGTAAATATGGAGATTCACCGGCTGCGGCTGCGGTGCCGTCTCGACGCCCTGTTTTGCCCTGGACTCCATTTCAAGCTCTTTCAAAACTTCAATCACCTCATCATCGGTCATATCATTGCTGATCATGGAAAACTTAAACATTTCCAGGTTGTTATAGACCGTCGCATTCCCCCTGCCGTCAAAAACAAATGCCACCTGAACAAAAGAATCCTTTGCAAAACTCCTGTCGTCGCTAATGCCAAACCATATGCTCTTCTGATGAAATGCTTCAGACGCCGGAATCGCTTCCCGAGCGGCCGCTGTACCGGATGTTGTGCCGGCAGAAGTGCCTGAACTCTCACTGCTCTGAGCAGAAGATTCTGCTGCCGTGGTGCTGGCTGCGGCTGTATCACTGTCTGTTCCGGTCTCTTCATAGCCGGAAGACTGACTGTCTGAATTTTCTCCGCTGTTCCCGCATGCCGTCATCGAAAACGCAAGCGCCATAAACAGCACAGCTAAAACTTTTTTCATTCTCTCGTTCCCTCCCTGTACATAAAATGATGGACTTATGTTGATTCCATTGTATCATACTTTTCTTTTCCAGGCCTCCCTTTTATACCGGCGCAAACTGGCTCTGATACAATTCAGCATAAAATCCATTCTGAGAAAGCAGTTCCTCATGGGTTCCCCTCTCAATGATTTTTCCGTCTTTCATTACAAGGATCATATCCGCCTCCCGGATGGTCGACAGGCGGTGAGCTACGATAAAGCTGGTCCTTCCCTCCATCATCTTGCCGAACGCATTCTGAATCCGGATTTCTGTCATAGTATCGATAGAAGACGTGGCCTCATCCAGAATCAGCATTGGCGGAAGATGCAGCATGACTCTCGCGATGCACAGCAGCTGTTTCTGTCCCTGAGACAGACTTCCTCCGTCCTCTCCGAGAACCGTATCATACTGCTGCGGCATCCGCATGATGAAATTATGGGCGTGAGCCTCTTTTGCCGCCCGAATGATTTCCTCTTCTGACGCATTCGGTTTTCCGTATGCGATATTTTCCCGGATGGCCGCATTTTTCAGCCACGTCTCCTGGAGCACCATTCCGAAATTGGAACGAAGACTCTCTCTCGCAACGTCCCGTATCTCATGGTCATCCACATAAATATTTCCCCCGGTCACATCGTAAAACCGCATCAGAAGATTGATCAGGGTTGTTTTTCCGCATCCGGTCGGCCCCACAATGGCAATCCGCTGTCCCGGGCGGGCTTCCAGATTCAGATGTTCCATAAACTTCTGATCCGGCCGGTAAGAAAAGGACACATCGTCCAGTTCCACTTTTCCCTGAACGTCCTTAAACTCGGCTGCTTCCGGCAGATCTTCTGCCTCCGGCATCTCATCCAGAAACCGGAAAACTCTCGCTGCAGACGCCAGAGAATTCTGAAATTCCGTAATGACGCCCGTGATTTCATTGAATGGTTTCGTGTATTGATTGGTGTAGCTTAAAAAACTGGTCAGCCGTCCGATGGTCAGCCCTCCTCCGATCACAGTGAAACATCCCGCCAGGGTCACGCCGGCATATATGATAGAATACATGATTCTGGTCGCCGGATTGGTCAGTGACGAAAAAAATGTGGCCCGAAGACTGTATCCCGCCAGCCGCTCATTGATTTCCTCAAACCGCTCCTGAGCCTCTTCCTGATAACCAAAAGCCTCTACCACTTTCAGGTTCCCAAGCATTTCATCGGTCAGACTGGTCAGATCTCCCCTGGCCTCTGACTGCTTCTTAAACATCTGAAAAGTATTTTTTGAAATAAATCCCGCAATGGCAAAAGATAACGGACTCAGCACTACAACGACCAAAGTGATCAGAGGATGAATCATCAGCATAAAAATGATGGTTCCGAAAATGGTCAGCACTCCTGTAAACAGCTGGGTAAATCCCATCAGAAGTCCGTCGGAGAACTGTTCCACATCCGTAATGATCCTGCTGATCAGATCTCCGGAAGGATGTCCGTCCACATAGGACACCGGCACACAATGGAGATGATGAAATGCTTTCACTCTGAGATCCTGTACAATACGATATGTGATCATGTTATTGATATGGTTCATCAGCCATTGAGCTGCTGCCGTAATCACAATGGAGGAAATGATGATGCCGATGATTCTTCCGAGAGCCGGAAAATCTACCTCTCCCTTCCCGACAATATGATCCACCGCATTTCCTGTAAGAATCGGCACATACAGCGTCAGAGCAACCGTAAGGACTGCCAGCGCCAGCGATAAAACCACCAGCGGCGCATATGGGCGGATGCATGCCAGAATCCGCTTTAACACTTTCTGATTCTCTTTCTTACTGCGCATCGGCTTCCACCTCCTCCCGTGTCATCTGGGATTCACAGATTTCCCGGTAAATGTGACAGCTGTTCAGGAGATCCCGGTGCGTTCCTTTTCCCGCCACTCTTCCATTGTCCATCACAAGAATCTGATCTGCGTTTTTCACTGCTGACACCCTCTGGGACACAATAAATACTGTCATCTGGTCCGTCCTGCGGGCAATCTCTTTCCTGAGCCTGGCATCTGTGGCAAAATCCAGAGCAGACGCGCTGTCATCCAGAATCAGCACTGACGGCTTCCGCACCAGGGCTCTCGCAATAGTAAGACGCTGTTTCTGACCCCCGGACAAGTTCCTTCCATTCTGCCGGATCATAAAATCCAGATCCTCGCCCTTTTGCTCCACGAAATCCAAGGCCTGAGCGGTTTTCAGCGCCTCATAAATTTCTTCATCAGAAGCATCCTTTTTCCCCCAGCGCATGTTGTCACGGAGCGTTCCCCGGAACAACGCGGCCTTCTGAGGCACAAAGCCAATATTCTCTCTCAGATGTTCCATTTTCAGATTTTTGATATTCTGTCCCTGAAACCGGATTTCTCCTTCCTGAACCTCATAAAATCTGGGAATCAGATTCACCAGGGTTGTTTTGCCTGATCCGGTTCCTCCGATAATGCCTATGGTATCTCCCGGTGCGGCACAGAAGGTCACATCCTGCACAGCCGGCTGTTTTGCTCCGGCATAAGAATAAGAAACATGATCGAATGTAACGCCTGCGGCTCCTTTTCCCGCTAGTTCTCCGATTCCATCCGTAATGCTTCCTTCTGTTTGAAACACCTGTTCCACTCTGCTTAAACTGGCTGCTGCCCGGGATAACAGAATCATAAGATTGGCCAATTTGATCAATTCAGCCAGAATCTGGGACATATAATTGATCAGGGCAATGACTTCTCCCTGGGTCAGACGACCTGCGTTTACCTGTCTTCCGCCGGCCCACAAAACGCCGATGATTCCCAGATTGACGACAACGTATGTCACCGGATTTAAAAGCGCAGATATTTTTCCCACAAAAATCTGCCGCCGGTACAGCCGCCGGCTGGACTTGTCAAACTCCCTCATTTCGCTTTTCTGCCGGTTAAAGGCACGGATCACACGGATGCCCAGAAGATTTTCTCTCGTTTTTTGAAGTACATCGTCCAGCTGCTTCTGTACTCTCTGATACAGGGGCATGCTGACCAGAAGAATCAGGAACACAACTACAAACAGCACCGGTATCGTCACCGCAAATACCACCGCTGTCCGCCGGTCCACTGCAAATGCCATAACGACCGCTCCCAGAACAACAAACGGCGACCGCAGAAACAGGCGCAAAAACATATTGACGCCGTTCTGCACCTGATTGATATCACTGGTCATCCTCGTAATCAGCGTAGATGTTCCAATCTGATCGATCTCCTGATAGGTAAATGTCCCCATATGGGCAAAGAGATCATTTCTCATGGCAGTTCCCGCCGACACCGCAGATTTTGCCGCAAAATACTGGGCTGTGGCTGAACTGATAAAACCGACAATTCCCAGAATGACCATAAGGCATCCCATCCGGATCAGATATCCCTGATCTCTTCCAGCAACGCCGATATCGATCATATTGGCAACCACAAGCGGAACGAACAGCTCAAAACTCGCTTCCAGCATCTTAAACAACGGCGCCAGTATGGTTTCTTTCAAATTTTTTCTCAAATAGTCTAACAGTCTTTTCATGCCATACCTCTTGTCAGTTTATATGTCATTGTTGATCCCCGCTTCCAGCGCTTCTTTTACCAGGGAAATAAAATGTTCATAGGATGGATCTTCTATTAATTTGTCTACCAGTGACTTATCTGCGAAAATCTTTGAGAAATAATTCCACAGCTGAAATGCTTTGTTGTTATTTTTCCCCACATGCATCAGCATAATCAGATTGACTTCATTCTGCTCACTATCCCATACGATCGGTTTTCTGGATACATAAACCGCCACAAAGGTATCAGAGGATCTGGCGTACATCGGATGCGGCACCGCAATATTCTTGCTGAAAAACGTGCTTCCGATTTCTTCTCTCTGAAGCACCTGGCTGAGCAGATCGTCGGTCTCGAAATGTTCTGTGGCAAGGCCGCATAAGGTCTCCAGTACCCTGCCTTTTGACGCGCTGCCGGCAACGCAGAACAGTTCCGGATAGAACATAGCCACCACATCTTCGATATCTTTAAATCCGTCAATGTTCAATTTTATATTCATATAGTCATGCTGATTCGGGAAGGTATCCACATACATGGCCAGGCCTTTTTCGAAAAATTCTTCCTTTTCCGTTGTCAAAAATACCCCGTATTCATCCAGCATCTCTTCTGTTACATCCATCGGATTGACGAAATCCACCGCCTGGATGTACTCAGAAAACCACCGCAGCAGCGTTTGTTTCAGCAGCAGTGTCATACTTTTCTTCATGGCAGAAATCACAAGGATCTTCGTCTTTCCACTCCGATTATTGATTTCCAGCAGGCTGCTGTAGAAATGTACCGCAAGAAGGGCCATCTCGTCTTCTGATACTTTCTTTCCGTATTTCTGATAGAGAAACGAAGCAAAATACATGCTGATATCATATCCCAGAGGGAACGTCTCCCTGATATATTCCAGCATATCATTTTTCATCTGCATGTCATATTTGATCCGGATACTGAGAGACATACAGTGAAGAGCCAGAGTAATCCGGAGATTGATATTATTGGTAAAATCCACCCCGAAATTACGCTTGATCGCTTCCAGTGCATCGGATATAAACTCGTCCATTTCCGGCGCGATGGTATCGGAATCCCGGTTGTTTCCCTGACCTCTCAGATACACGGACAGATAGCGGATTTCTTCTTCCGGCACCTTAATAAAAAACCGCCGGCTGATCTTCTCGAAAATATCCCTGGAAATCTTATATTCTTCTCCCAGTTCTTCCGTAATATCCAGTTCTCCCGGCTGAATGTAGAATCCGTCTCCCATCCGGCAGATCATAATATTCAGAAAAAGGATCGTATTGCTGAAATCCGTATCCATAATGTGATATTTGTGCTCTACGAAAATCTCCGTCAGGATATTTTTGATCCTGGCCAGCTGGCGCTCATCGATATAAAGCATTCCCTGTTCATTTTTCACATGTGCCAGATACAAATCCTGATCCATGAGACAGCGCCTTTTATTAATTTCCGTTCCGTCGATCATCATCTTATTGCTGCTGCGCAGAAGTTCCAGAGAAAACTTTTCCAGAATTTCTTCCACTTTTTTCAGATCACTTAACAGCGTTGATTTGGAAACATAAAACTTATCTTCCATCTCAGAAACAGACACTGCCCGGTGACGGCTCAAAAGCAGCAGAAGAATTTTGCTGATACGGCTGGTCGGATAGCTCAGTGAAACGGTCGTATACTGCTGATACAGAGAATTCACAAAAGCCGAAAATTCATCGTGATCCTCCACCTGCAGACAGCTTCCCTTTGACGCTTTCGATATAAGATTCGCACAGCTCTCGTCTTCCAGTTCTTTTCGGATTACCTTCATATCTCCCTGGATCGTCCTCAGAGACACTCCCATCTTATCCGCAAAATACGATGCCGTCAGGAATTCATCTGAATGATTACAAAATTCCATTAATATCTCGATTTGACGTTGGTTTAACATTTGTATTCCTCTTTTTCTCTTGCTTTACTTTCTCATAGCCATTGGTAATATTCTCTATTATACCCTAACCTCTGTTTATTTCGCAACCGATGAATTCCACCGGCCCGGTGACTGGACGATTCCCGCAGAATCCGATATACTATGATTAAAATATTAAACGAGGAGGAATCACGATTTTATGAAAAAACCTGCTTTAGTCATTCTTGCCGCCGGAATGGGCAGCCGGTACGGGGGATTAAAACAAATGGACCCTATGGACCCGCAGGGACATGCCATTATTGATTATTCCATCTATGACGCCAAACGCGCCGGATTTGGGAAGATTGTCTTTGTCATAAAAAAAGCAATCGAAAAAGATTTTAAGGAGACCATCGGAAGCAGAGTTCCGGAAGGTCTGGAAGTATGCTACGCATTCCAGGAAGTAGATTCCCTGCCGGAAGGATATTCTGTCCCGGAAGGAAGAGAAAAACCATGGGGCACCGCCCATGCGGTACTGTGCTCAAAGCCATTTATTGATGAACCGTTCGCTGTTATCAATGCCGATGATTATTACGGTATCCATGCTTATCAGGTTATGGCCGACTTCCTGACATCTCACCCGGATCAGTCCCCGGCTCCTTTTGCCATGGTGGGATATCTGCTGGGCAATACAGTCACAGACAACGGCTATGTTTCCAGAGGAATCTGTGAAGTGGATGACAGCCATCAACTGATTTCCATTACAGAGCGGACGCACATTGAAAAACGGGAAGATCACGCTGAATTTACGGAAGATGACGGAGTTTCCTGGACCCCGCTTTCCTATGATACTCTGGTGTCTATGAATTTCTTCGGCTTCCAGCCAATGATCATGAATGAGCTGGAACAGGGCTTCCCGAAATTCCTGGATCAGGCATTGTCTGAAAATCCGCTGAAGGGTGAATACTATATCCCAAGTGCGGCAAGCGATCTGATTACCTGTGGAAAGGCAACTATGGAAGTACTGGTTTCTGAAGATCAGTGGTATGGAGTTACTTATCCGGAAGACAAACAGAACGTTATGGACGCTCTTCAGTCGTTAAAAGACAAGGGCCTTTATCCTCAGGAATTCTAACAGTCAGAAACGTTGAATATGATATATTTCACAGGAATACAGTTCCTGTGAAATAAAAAAATACCGATGGATTCATATCCATCGGTATTTTTGTTGAGTGTGTATCTAGAAGTTTACGATTAGATCGATAAACTCATCCTCTGTTTTTAATGTTACATTCAAAATATTTTTGTAATACTTCTGTAACTTATGTCTTGAGTTTACCCTTAAATCATCATAATGTCAACCTTTGTACGGAAAAAAATACACACTTTTTAACATTATTCCTTAATTTTATTGCAAAATTGTTACATCATGCCACAAACCGGAATTTATATTATCCAAGCAGATCAATGACGCCGTCCAGATAAATATTTTCCAGATCTTCAATCAGTCCGTTATCACATGCTTCCGTCAGTTTCGGATCGATCGGCAGTTTTCCGAGCACAGGAACCTGATATTTTTCTGCAATCTCATCTATATGACTCTCACCAAAGACTCTGATTTCTTTTCCGCAGTCCGGACATTTGATGTAACTCATATTTTCAACCAGTCCCAGTACAGGAACGTTCATCATCTCGGCCATATTAACTGCCTTTTCAACGATCATGCCTACCAGTTCCTGCGGCGTCGCAACAACAATAATGCCGTCCAGAGGAACGGACTGGAATACCGTCAGCGGAACTTCTCCTGTTCCCGGAGGCATATCAACAAACATAACATCAATGTCTTTCCACAATGCCTTGCCCCAGAACTGCTTGACCACATCAGAGACCACCGGACCTCTCCAGATGACCGGCTGTGTCTCCTCCTCCAGCATCAGATTCAGTGACACAACTTCAATTCCAAAATTGGTCAGCGCCGGCATGATAATTCCTTCCGCATTGCCCAGGAGTCTTTCATGAAGGCCAAACGCCTGCGGGATGGACGGTCCTGTCACATCCGCATCCAGAACCGCTGTGTGCAGCCCTTTACGCATTGCCGCTACCGCCAGAAGGGACGTGGTCATAGACTTTCCTACGCCTCCCTTGCCGCTGACGATTCCGATGACTTTCTTTACACTGCTTTCACGATATAATGGCTCCAGAAAATTTGTCTGTTCCTGTGTCCTGCTGCCGCAGTTAGCACTGCAGCTTCCGCAATCATGATTACAATCACTCATTGCCTATTCCTCCATTGCTTCTAAAAGTTTTTTCACATTGGTTTCAATGTCACCATTGAATACCGCAGAGCCCGCAACAAATATATTGGCTCCGCATTCTTTAATATGCGCGATATTATCCGCGGTCACGCCTCCGTCTACTTCGATGTCAAGATCCAGCCCGCGCTCATCGGCCATCTTTCTCAGATCTCTGATCTTCTTATCCATGGCGTCAATATATGCCTGTCCACCGTAGCCCGGATTCACCGTCATGATCAGCACCATATCAATCTCATCCAAAATATGATCCAGCGCGCATAATGGTGTTGCCGGATTCAGTGATATTCCAACCTTGCAGCCCGCTGCCTTTACCTGCTGGACTGCCCTGTGCAGGTGCTTCGCAGCTTCCACATGAATTGTGATTAGATCCGCTCCTGCCTCCGCAAATTCACTGATGTATCTTCCCGGCTCTTCAATCATCAGATGCACATCAAAGATCTTGTCCGTTTCTTTTCGAAGGGACTTGATCACCGGAAACCCGAGGGAAATATTCGGAACAAACGCTCCATCCATAACATCAATATGAATCCACTGAGCGCCGGCATCCGCAGCTGCCTTCACATCTTCGCCAAGCTTTGCAAAATCCGCAGATAAAATTGACGGGGATAAAATGTACTCCATATCTTCTTCTCCTTTACCATATTTGTTCTTATTATAGCATAGGTTCCGAATCTGGGCACATTTTTCCCCGAAAAATATCATATGCTCAATATGTAATTCTTAGCTTCTTTCAATAATTTTTCCCATTTCCTTGGCAATATTCCACAAATGATCTCCGATTCGTTCAAAGTCTGTCAGAAGTTCGGAGAATACAACACATGCCTCATCATTGCACAGTCCTTTTCTGATTCGTTCCAGATGATTTTCATAAAATTCATCCGTTTTTTTATCAATGAAGTTTTCGGAATCATGAATTTTCTGCAGCCACTCCTCTGGGTTTTCCGGAGCCTGCCGCAGTCTGTCAAACATCTGCCTGCAGATTTCCCGCATTTCCTGCATTTCCTGGACTGCTTCTTTTGAGAAAGTAATCTGTCTTTCCCGCAGAAGATTGGTATAATCACAGATATTCACTGCATGATCTCCGATACGTTCAATGTTTCCGGTCATTTCGAAATAAGAGCCAATATTCTTAGAACTCTTTTCATTGGTCTCATGGATCATCATCTTGGATATTGCTCTGGATATCTCTTTGTTCAGATAATCGATATAATTTTCTCTTTCTTCTACATCATCTATTGCGGCAGTGTCTGCGTGAATAAATGCATGAAAGCTTCTGTCTACATTGATCTTTGCCATATCCAGCATTCTTGCGATTTCCTTTCTCGCCCCTTCCAGATGCATGGCAGAGGTTCCGATAACAGCATCCATACCGGTATCAACAGATTTGAGATACTTGAGATGTTTCTGTTTTTCTTTCTCTTCTTCTTTTTCCGGCAGAACCTTTACTGCAAATTTGGCAAGATAATTTCCAAACGGAATCAGCAGGATCGTTGTGGTCACATTAAACAATGTATGCATGTTTGCAATCTGTTTTGATATATTCGGTCCGCTGAAACCGGCCACAATATCCGTAAGAGGCGTCAACAGACAGACAATCGTGAAGATGATCGTACCTATGATGTTGAATGACAAATGAATGATCGTCGTTCTTTTTGCGCTTCTTTCTGTACCGATCGCAGCGAGAACTGCTGTGATACATGTACCGATATTCTGTCCAAACAATACGAATACAGAATTACGGAAACTGATGACTCCGCTTAATGCCAGTGTCTGAAGGATACCAACAGAGGCGGAAGATGACTGGATGATCGCTGTAAAAATCATACCAGCAAAAATTCCAACTGCAGGATTGGAAAACCTGGTCATCAGATTAATAAACGGCGGATAGTCTCTCAGTGGGATCATGGCGTCTCCCATCATGTTCATACCGATAAACAACACGCCAAGACCGGCGATGATTTCGCCAATGTACTGTACTTTTGGATTCTTAACAAACATGATCAGCGCAACACCTAAAAACGCAAAAATCGGAGCGATAGCTCCCACATCCAGCGCAATCAGCTGTCCGGTAATCGTCGTACCGATATTGGCACCCATGATGATCCAAACTGCCTGATTCAGAGTCATCATTCCCGCGTTTACAAATCCTACTACCATAACCGTCGTTGCGGAGGATGACTGGATAACCGCAGTAATCGCCGCTCCCACGATAACGCCGAGAAAACGATTGGATGTCAAGCGCTCCAAAATCTCCTTCATCTTATTCCCGGCTGCTGACTCCAGGCCGGAACTCATCATCTGCATTCCATAGAGGAACAAGGCAAGTCCTCCCAGCAGTCCCAAAATATTTGTTGTATTCACTTTCTTTCTCCTTTGCCTTTCACATAAATTTCACATATATTTTACAACAATTTTATTTTACACGATTTTATGTATGTTTTCTGTTAAATTTATGTAAAATATTTGTTAATCATAAGAAAATATACTTTTTTCGAGGATTTTTTTCTATTTAGTTTCAAATTTTGACATTTTATGGAATAAAAGTAGATATTTTGTCGCAGTAAGTTTAATATGACATATTATATAATTCCAAATGGAATCGCAATCTTCAGAAGGAAGATGAAATCAGTAAAATGTCTGCGCAGAATGGAAAAAGAGAATGGACAGCTGATTTCTGTCCGTTCTCCTTAAATCCACAGTTCTTCTTATTCAAGATTCAATTTATTTGATAGTATATATTCTGTTATGATATGAAAAATTACAATCTCTGCCGCCAGACACCCGAACATTACAGCATTGTTTTCAAAAGCATACAGCATGTCCTGTCCGGAAATCAAAGCTGCCGCATACATTATAATAGTCTGGAAAACGTATGTTCCAACCATCAGGCAGCAGAAAGCCCCTGCCGCGCACAGAAACCGATTTTTTCTGGCCAGCTGTCCCATGGACATTGCGGCATAGAGCATATAAATTCCTTTCAGCATATTGCACAGAAGAAGAATCACCACAAATAAAATTCCCTGCCAATAAGTGTCAAATCCATCAAAGTAAAACTCTAACAAGTCCTGCATTTCTGTTTTACTCATTATTTCGATTGCAACAACCAGCAGAATTCCCACCGTCAGAGTTCCTGCACTGATCAGCATAGCACTTACAGCTTTAGAAAGAATCAGACTTCTCTCCGTCACTGGCAGTGTAAACATCAGATAACCCTCTTCTTTCAGCAGGCCTTTCCAGAAATACTGAATCACAACAATCAGATTCATGATCAGTGCCAGTGCAATCAGCATCACGAAAAGCAGTCCTAATATCATCAGCATATCCTCCGATATCTCAGAAGTCGTTTCCATATAATAGTGACCGGATACATATGAATCATATTTTAAATCCTCATGCGCCCAGAGAATTCCGGTCAGGAACATTCCGATCCAACATGGTATCATAATCCTTCCAACGGCCTTTAAATCATATTTCAATAATTTTCCAAACATTATCCTCTCCTTTGTGCCATTTCTCATGAAAGAAACAGAACGCAGACTGCATTCCAGTTTGCGTTCCGTTATATTTCATTATACAGAGTAACTTTTCATCTTTCAATTCCGAAAAAGCTCTGAATTCTATTCCAGATTGAGCTTCTTCTTCAAAATGTATTCGGTGGCAATATGATATAAGATGATTTCAACAGCTCCTGTTACAACATAAAACCACTCGTTTACATAGGAGGCTGTCCCTCCGCCAAGGATCAGATTTTCAACAAGTGATACAATAACCGCCAGCACAATATACGCCGCAAAGGAACAGATGAATCGGTTTCTGCTGCTGAGCTGTCCAATAGCCATAGCCGCATATAAATGATAAATTCCTCCCAAAACAGCCACGATTCCAAGAATCATTGTATACGCTCCCCAATCATGTACAAACTGTCTCATGATATCAGACTGGAGCAGAGCAGTTATCCGCATTCCATGCATTATTCCCATGACCAGACTCATTAAAATAATCACTACGATCGTTCCTATCGTTACAAGAAGGCCGCTGCATACTTTTGACAATATCAGACTTCTCTCTGACACAGGAATCGTAAACATCAGATAACCTTCTTCTTTCAGCAGACCTTTCCAGAACCTCTGAATGATCACTACAATGTTCATTACAACAACTGCCATAATCAATAACAGGAACAGCAGCATTGTAATTCCCATGATCAGATTTCCTCTGCTGTCTGCAACATTTATATCAAGCAGTGTCAGTTTCGCCTGGGCGCTCCATAAAATACCGGTTACAAACATGGCAATCCAGAAGGGAACAATCACTTTCAACATTGATTTCAGGTCATACTTCATTAATTTTCCCATCATCAGAATCCACCTCCCTGATATACATCCGCATGAAACATTTCACGGAACATCATATCAATGGATTTTCCGCTTTCCTCTCTCAGATCGTCTGCTGATGCATGTTTGATGATACTTCCGTTTTTGATAAAGATGACCTCATCCATAATCTTTTCAATATCTGCGATCAGATGAGTTGAGATCAGCACAGTACCCTCTTCGTTATAGTTGTTTAAAATTGTATCCAGAATAAAATCTCTGGCCGCCGGATCCACTCCGGCAATCGGTTCATCCAGCAGATACAGTTGTGCTTTCCGGCACATGACCAGCACAAGCTGTACTTTTTCTTTGTTTCCCTTTGACAATTTCTTCATTTTTGTCTGTTTGGAAATTCCAAGAGTTCCGCACATATCCTCTGCTTTTTCTCTGTTGAAATCCTTATAGAAGTCAGAGAAGAAATCCAGAAGATCTGAAACTTTCATCCAGTCTGCAAAATACATTTTATCCGGCAGATAGCTGATGATGGCTTTGCTGTCAATACCCGGTGCTTTGCCCTTAATCTTTATTTCTCCTTCTGTCGGCTGAAGGAGCCCGTTCATGAGTTTGATCAGCGTTGTTTTCCCGGATCCGTTAGGTCCCAGAAGCCCCACAATTTTTCCTGTTCCAATGGAAAATGTTATGTCTTCCAGGGCAACATCTTTCCCATAGTTTTTCTTCAAATGTGTGCATGTAATTAAATTATCCATCTATCCTTCCCCTTTCTCTAACATTTTGGCTGCCTGGCTTCTTGTATAGCCCAGTTCAGCCATATCTTGAAGATATGCTGCCATAATCTTCTGTGCAAATTCATTTCGGCACTGATCCAGTTTCTCTGCATAGTCTGTTACTTTTCTTCCTGCCGTCCTGCTGGTCGTCGTCAGCCCCTCCTGATCCAGTGCCGCCAGTGCCCTCTGCATTGTATTGGGATTCACTCCGGCTTCTTTGGCAAGTTCTCTTACACTTGGCATCTTGTCACCGCACTGATATCTGCCGGAGACAATCTGCTTCGCCAGTTGTTCTTTCAGCTGAATCCAGATAGGACGTTCTCCATCAATATTCCACTCCATTGGCATCCCTTCTTTGACTTGTTTTATTGTATTAGTTCCTTAGTACAATAATATAATAATACATGATTTCTGAAAAATCAAGACTTCTGAGAATAGATAAGATATTTGTAAGAATTGCGAAAGATTTATTATGTTTTTCCTTGTATGTACTATGGCTTTGCATGACGATTCTATCTTAACTTGTGTGAATCTCCAAGAATTCAGTCAACTGACATAAGGTAATCCAAGGTGAAAAGCATCTGAAAATTGCAAAAGCCTAAAAATAGAGGAGCCTCCTCTATCTCGCTGGCAATGCGCCGCGTTCCTCTCGGGAATCTTCGTTTCCCTCGCGCACGGGCTTCGCCCTATAGACGCAAATGAAAAGAACCCTGACCGAACATAAATGCTCGGCAGGGTTCTTTTAACCTCAATATTTGCGTGTTACATCGTACTAGCATTCGAACTTCGCTTTCGCTTGTTCTCATTGAGTACGAGTAACGGCTTTCACACTAATCTCATTCTTCGCCTATGGCTTGAATTCGCTAAGTGTTCAATGCCTATCTATCAGACATTTCTTTTAAGCGTTCGTATTTAGCTTCTGCGTTTGCTTTAGACTCTGCGAACAGCTCTTTAGCTCTTTCTGGGTTCTGACGAGACAGAGCGTTGTAACGAACTTCTCCCATCATGAACTCTTCGTAGTCTGTTGTAGGTGCTTTAGAATCTAAGTGGAATGGATTCTTTCCTTCTTCTGCGAGTGATGGATTGAATCTGAAGAGGTTCCAGTATCCAGATGTTACTGCTTTCTTCTCTTCTGTCTGAGCAATCTTCATTCCGCCCTTGATTCCGTGGTTGATACATGGAGCGTATCCGATGATCAGTGATGGTCCTGGATATGCTTCTGCTTCAGCGATTGCTTTTACAGTCTGGTTGTAATCAGCACCCATAGCGATCTGTGCTACATATACATAGCCATAGCTCATTGCCATTGCTGCAAGGTCTTTCTTCTTAGTTCCTTTACCAGCTGCCTGGAACTGAGCGATTGCACCAAGGTTAGTAGCTTTAGATGCCTGTCCACCTGTGTTAGAGTAAACTTCTGTATCGAATACGAATACGTTTACATCTTCTCCAGATGCTAATACATGGTCAAGTCCACCGTAACCGATGTCGTATGCCCATCCGTCACCACCGAAGATCCACTGTGATTTCTTAGACAGGTAGTCTTTCATCTTAAGGATTTCTTTTGCTTCATCACATCCGCATGCTTCAAGAGCTGCAACTAATTTTTCTGTAGCTGCTCCGTTCTTGTTTCCATCTGCGTATGTATCAAGATATTCTGCTGCTGCTGCTTTTACATCTTCATTATCTGTAGAATCTGCTAATGCTGCAACTTTTTCTTTTGTCTGTTCTCTTAATGTGTTCTGTCCTGTGAACATACCTAAACCAAACTCTGCGTTGTCTTCGAACAGTGAGTTAGCCCAGGCTGGTCCCTGTCCTTTCGCATTTGTTGTATATGGTGTAGCAGGTGCAGATCCACCCCAGATAGAAGAACATCCTGTTGCGTTAGCGATGTACATTCTTTCACCGAATAACTGAGTGATCAGCTTAGCATATGGTGTTTCACCACAACCAGCACATGCTCCTGAGAACTCAAGTAATGGCTGTCTGAACTGGCTTCCCTTAACAGACTCAGCTTTGAATTTAGCAAGAACGTCTTCTTTTGCAGGTAATTTCTGACCATAATCGAATACTTCCTGCTGATCTCTCTGGCTGTCTAATGACTGCATAGAAAGTGCTTTTTCGCCTTTCTTTCCTGGACATACATTGACACAGGATCCGCATCCGAGACAGTCAAGAACTGTAACTGTCATAGCGAATTTATAACCAGGCATTCCTGTCATATCAGCTGTCTTTGTAGCTGCAGGAGCTGCTGCTGCTTCTTCTTCTGTCATTGCAACCGGACGAATTGTTGCATGAGGACATACATATGCACAGAAGTTACACTGGATACAGTTATCTGGATTCCAAGAAGGAACGTCTACTGCAACTCCACGTTTTTCAAATGCAGATGCTCCGAGAGGCATATGTCCGTCTGCATATGGAAGAAGGTCGCTGACTTTCAGTGAGTTACCAACCTGTCCGTTAACCGGATTCTGGATGTTATTGATGTAATCAACCAGTTTCTGATTTCCTTCTTTAGCTTCAACGAATAAGCTTTCTTCTTCACAGTCAGCCCATTCTGCCGGAACTGGCACTTCTACGATTGCTTTTGCACCAGCATCGATCGCTTCGTGGTTCATCTTAACGATGTGATCACCCTTCTTGCTGTAAGAAGCTGTTGCTGCATCTTTCATATATTTGATTGCATCTTCTTCAGGGATGATTCCTGATAATTTGAAGAATGCTGACTGAAGGACTGTATTGATACGTCCGCCAAGTCCGATTTCTTTACCGATCTTGATACCATCGATAATATAGAACTTGATGTTATGTTTTGCAAGGTATGCTTTTACCTGTCCTGGCAGGTGATCGCCAACTTCTTCCGGAGACCAGCTGCAGTTCAGCAGGAATGTTCCGCCGTCTTTCAGATCCTGTACCATATTGTATTTTGTTACATATGGTGCACAATGACAGGCAACAAAGTCTGCTTTATTGATCAGGTATGTAGATTTGATTGGGTCATCTCCGAAACGTAAGTGGGACATTGTAACACCACCGGATTTCTTAGAGTCATAATCAAAGTATGCCTGAGCATATTTGTCTGTGTGGTCACCAATGATCTTGATAGAGTTCTTGTTAGCACC
>DWWD01000030.1 GCA_019119895.1 Candidatus Anaerostipes avistercoris
AACCAAGAATTAAAGTGAGTTTGTTTTACAGATAGAGTATGAAATATAGAGTGAAAAGCCGTATGCGTTAATAGCGCACGTACGGTTTTGTGTAGGGATATGGGGAGTAATCCCCATATCTACTAGAGAAAGACGTAGAAAAACGAACAGGTTTAGCTCGTTCTAATATCCGTTTTTATGAAAAAGAAAAACTCATTGAGCCTTTGAGAAATGAAAGTAATGGTTATAGAGATTATTCTGAAAATGATGTGGAAAATATAAAGAAGATTGCATACCTGCGTACATTGGGAATTTCTATTCAGGATATACGAAGTATTATATCCGAAAAAGTAACATTGCAGGAAACGCTTGAGAAGCAAAATGAAGTATTAAAAAATCAGATTATTGATTTGAATAAGGCGAAACTCATATGTGAAAAAATGCTGGATGAAGAAAATATTAGTTATGAAAAATTACAGGTAGAACAATATGTAGCGGATTTGCATGACTATTGGAAAGATAATCAAACTGTTTTCAAACTGGATTCAGTCAGCTTTTTGTATATATGGGGGAGTATACTTACTTGGACAACGATCACCGTACTATGCTTAATTATTGGGATTTTGTCTTATTCTAAGCTGCCGACAGAAATTCCGGTACAATGGAGTAAAGGAGTGGCAGCATCCTTGGTTGATAAAAACTGGATTTTTATTTGTCCGGCTATATGCATCATAATCCGTTATTTATTAAAACCTTTTATTTATGCGAAATTGCAAATGAACAATAATTATGGAGAAATTATAACAGAGTATTTGACAAATTATATGTGTTTTATTGTGTTGTCAGTAGAAATTTTCTCCATACTTTTTACTTTTGGAGTGGTAAAAAGTGTTGTAGCACTGTTGTTTGTGAACACGGCAGTTTTTATTGGATTGTTAATAGTTGGTTTGGTAAAAATGGATTTGAGAGGAAAAGAAATTTTATGATTCAGATTTTAAATTTAATTAAATTGAATATACTTTCGAATTATAACAATAATTATACAGTAGTTAGGTGATCCTTTGTGCCAGGTCAGCGATGTTCTTCTGTATCAATCAGAGGGAAAGCAGGAGTTTCGTCCGTATGGGGAGCAACCGAAAATCTTCTTTAAACTTGGCTGATATAACTTCCCTTTTATACTAATATCATTCATAGTATTAGTATAAAAGAAAGTTTTGAAGGATTTGAAATGTAACACAGATAGAAAGGAGGATATGTCATATGGACTACCAAAGGATCGATGAATTGTTATTAAAGTTAAAAAGTGCATATGAAGGCATCGAAGCAGAGACAGAATTAGTAGTAGCGAAACCATAGATACATATTTTGAGCAATGATTGAAAGTCGGGGCCTGCGGCAATGAAGACTGGCAGATTCTGCCATTTTGTCCGGACGCCCAGTCAGGAATTGTATCGGATTGTGAAAATGCAAAGGAGTACCGAAGGATCATAGGTTTACAGTAAGGAGATAAATTTATATGGTTACATTTTTCTTAAATATGAAAACTGCAGAGTTTTTAGAGTACAAATACTATCCGGAAGGTCACGAAGATAAAAAACCTGGAATGATTAAAATCCGAATTGCAGATAACTTTGTTGATTTAGATCCGGCAGAAGAAGACTTCAAGTGTATAACTACAGCTGAAGAGCTAAATGAAATGCGTGACAGTATTAATAGAATGCGGCTTGAAGAAGGAGAAAAAGAATTGACAGAAGATGAGCTGCCCAGCGCAACAGAAGATGAAGAGTGGTACTATTATGCGGATCATGTCATCAGGCGAATATTTGAAGACTATAATAAATGACACGATGTCAGAAATAACATTCAATGATGAAGCCGGTTTTCAGCCAGAATAGGAGAAGAGAAAATGAAAAGTGTTTTAGTTCTTTCATCAAGTCCGAGAAAAAATGGAAATTCAGATATTCTCTGTCATCAGTTTATGAAAGGCGCTCAGGACGCAGGACACAAAACGGAGCTGATTTCTTTATATGATAAAAATACTGAATTTTGCAGAGCGTGTTACACCTGTTTCGAAACAGGGCGGTGTGTCATCAAGGACGATATGGAAAGCATTTTGGATAAGATGCAGCAGGGCGAAGTGGAAAATACAAAAGCAATGCAGGAAGTATATCAGGCTGGTTATCATGTTTAAAAGGACACACTGTTAAAAATGTAAGAAAGCGAGGAAAATATAATGAGTATCACAATGAATCTGTATTATACGGGAAAAGACGGGAATGCCCGTAAGTTTGCTGAAGAAATGGAGCAAAGCGGAACTGCTGCGTTAATCCGCGAAGAAGACGGAAATGAAAGATATGAATATTTTATCCCTATGGATGATCCGGAAACAGTTTTGCTGATTGACAGCTGGAAAAATCAGGAATCCCTCGATGTTCATCACGCTTCCTCTATGATGAACACGATTGCGGAGCTTCGGGAAAAATACGATCTGCATATGAGAGTGGAACGGTATGTTTCCGACGATGAGGGCATTTCTGCCGCAGACGAGAAATTTATCAAAAAATAAAATCAAAAAGTTGTCAAAATAAAAAACTGTCCGGCAGTCACCGGGCAGCTGATACAATATCTTAAAGATACAATTCACATTCTTTTCTTTCAGAACAGACTTTTTCCAGCTTCGCACTGACGCCGGCAAGCATATCGCTGTTTATTTTTCGAGCAGAATGAGGACAGACGGAAATGCATCGCATACATGAAATGCAGGCTTCGCTGTCTGTTTTTTTAGGATCTGTTTGATCAATGGCCTGAACCGGGCATTTTTCAGCACAGATTCCGCATTTGACACAGTCTTTGGAAGGTTTTGGCACTATGCCGGAACCTCCTCTTTTTTTGTACGGGCGGTCTCCGGGAATTGACGGTTCCTCCATTTTGCCGGAAGAGATTTTTTCACGAATCTGTCTGGCAAATTCTTTCAGCTGTGCTTCATCCTGAGAATCCGGACGGCCTGCGGCAAACTGGCGGGCAATGGAATGTTCCGCAATGGTTGCAGCAGCAGATATTACACGGAATCCTGCCTGTTTTGCAGTATCCTGCAGTTCAGCAAGCGTATCTTCATACGCACGGTTTCCATATACGCAGACGAGAACGGCTTTTGCTCCATTTCCTTTTATGGCAGCAAGCCGGCTGACTGCCGGTTCCGGCACCCGTCCGCCGTAAGAAGGTACAGCGATGACAGCAGTATCTTCACCAGACAGAGAAATATCAGAAAAATCTTTCTGTCTGTCGGTCAGATCAATTTGCTGTACTTCTGAATTAAGCTCATTTGTTAAAATGTCGGCTGCTTTTTTTGTTCCGCCGGTAGGGCTGAAACAGATTTCATAAAATTTCATTTTGTGTTCCTCCAATCATTTTCATTCTGTTCTGAGAAAGGACAGAATAGATCGTTTTTACATCTTTCGTCAACATATCACCAAAGAAATATAAAGTCAAGCTTTGCACATAATCGAAGATTTCGCTGCATATCAATAAGCATATCCTAATGGGTATTGGGGAAAAATCAAAGTATAAATGAAGTTTGGACAGAGAAAAAATGACATAAAGCGACATATTTTTTGATTTTGTCTTGTCAGCAGGAGAGAAATACCGCTATACTTAGAAGAGATTCAATACAGGGGACAGGGATATGGAAAAGGAGACTTGTCATGGATAGAAATGATATTTGGAACAAAAAAAAGATTTGGATCATCCCGGTTTACGGCATTCTGTATATGGCGGCTTTTATTTTCCTGGAGAAAAGCAATACTGAGCCGCATATGATACATTCTTTTATTGATGATCAGATACCATTTTGCGAATACTTTATCATCCCCTATCTGCTGTGGTTTGTGTATGTTGCCTGTGTATTGTGGTATTTTACGTTCAGACAAAAAAGAACCAGAGAGTATTACCAGCTGATTGCTACACTGGGAACAGGCATGACCATATTCATCATCACCTGTTTTGTTTATCCCAGCGGACAGACACTGAGACCGGAACTGACAGGGGACGGGATGTTTCTGCGGATCGTAGGAACATTGTATCGGCTTGACACGCCGACCAATGTTCTTCCAAGTATGCATGTTTTCTGTTCTTCTGCCTGCTGGCTTGCATTGTATGAACACTGCAGGACCAGAATGAGAAAGCAGAAGTATGCTCGGAAAATCCGGAAACAGAAAAGACTGCTGGCAGGGGTTGGATTGCTGACAGTGGCAATAATATTATCAACTGTATTCTTAAAGCAGCACAGTGTGATTGATGTGGCAGCAGCGATTCTGTTAAATATCATTTGTTATCAGATGTATTATAAGCTGATACCGATGCGTTATAGGAAACGGACTCCTTCGGTAGACGAAGGAGAATCGGTATTTTATTTTTGATTGATAAATCGGGCAGGGGATTTTCCCCTGCCCGATTAGTGAAAAGAAGGAGAATTACTGGAATAATTTTCCCCAGTAATCTTTATTTGCTTCGATCAGATCGTCAAGGACGGCTTTAGCAGTATCGGTATCCACGACGGTCCGGTTCAATACCAGGGCTTCCAGAAGTTTCTGTTTGTCCTGTTCGAATAATCCGTCAACGGTCAGTTTTTCATAAGCATACTGATTTTCCATCATTCCTTTATAGAAAGTTCCGATTGGTTCCATGGAAAGCGGTTCTGCGCCGTTGATTCCCACACGGCAGGCAACTTCCACCATCATGTCTGGATCGATATTTGGGATGGTTCCGTTATTTTTTGTAATGATCAGGAAAATATCATTTTTATGATTTGCGATGCAGGCAGCCAGTTCTACAATATAGCGGGCGTGAACGCCTCTGCCAGGCTTGATTTCGTGTTTTGTGCCTTTTAGCTTTCCGGCCTGGATGACTTCGCGCATCATGTTGTAGGTGCGTTTTGATTTTCCATCCATAACCTCGTTGGCGCGGGTGTATTCCGGATTGCTGGTATTTACCACATGGTTTGGATACAAATAATATTTCAAATACGTATTCGGAAGATATTCCGGGAAATCCCTTAAAATATTGCTCATAAAATTATAGGTTTCAATCCATGATTTATCCCAGAGATGTTCATCTTCTCCACCTTTTTCAAATACATGGCCGTTTAAGAGCTTTTCTTTTACTTTTGGGACAAGATCTTCGCCGGTTTTTTTGTCATAGAGATGGGTAAACCAGCCAAAATGATTCAGTCCGAAGTAGCGCGGCTCAAAATCATAGCGGGTGCAGCCAATGAGTTTTCCAAACTGATCCATAATAGAAATCGGCATATCGCAGATATTCATGATCCGGTAATCGTCCGGGAATACCCGCTTGGTAGCTTCCGCCACGATGGCGGCAGGATTGGAATAATTTAAAATCCACGCCTCCGGAGACTGTTTCCGGATTTTTTTGATAAGATCAATGATTTCAGGGACGCTGCGCAGTCCGTAGGCAAATCCGCCGGTTCCACAGGTTTCCTGTCCCACACAGCCGTGCTTTAACGGAATTTTTTCATCTTTTTCTCTCATTTCGATCATGCCGGCCCGGATCTGCATCAGGGCAAAATCCACGTTTTCAAATGCCACGGTTTCATCAGTTGTATAGATGAATTCTTCCAGTTCCGGATAATATTCTCTTACAAGGATTTTCCCATATTCGCCTACGATATCCTGATGTTCACTGCGGATGTCGTACAGACAGATTCTTTTTAACGGAAATAAATCTTTGTTGTCGGCCAGCATCGTAAGATTCGCGAAAAAACTGGGATTTCGCGGGTTTGCGGAAATGAAAGTCTACTTGAAAATGACAGTGGAAAGTAATCGGGATGACCTGTCGGAAAACAATGCTGTACAGATTCTTTGTGATAGTTATATCAATGCCATTCATAAAATACGGGATGAGAATTTTGATGAGATTTTTGAAATGATGTTTCAGGCAAGGAGAATTTACATTTATGGTTCCGGGCAGGTACAAAACAGCATTGCGAAGGAATTATACCGGCTGTTCAGCAACGAAGGGGTTTATCTGTATCCCCTGGATCACACGGTAAACTATGAAGCGCTCTGTAAAAATATGAAGCAGGAAGATCTGGTCATGATCATCACCTTAAGCGGGAAATCTCCGGAAACTTTGAAGCTGGCGAAATTCCTGAATATGCAGGGAATTCCGTTTATTTCCATTACAAAGCTGCAGCAGAACCCGGTGGCGATGCTGAGCAATGCCAGTATTTTTTTCCAGACTTCTCAGTATGAAATCATCTCAAAAGCGATAGATTCCAGCAGTGTCCTGTTCCTTATATGTGAGATTCTGGCACTGAAATATCAGAATTTTATAAAGAAGAAACAGGAGCAGGCGGTCTCCGCGGGAGAAACAGGGGATCAGGAATAAACAAAATAAAAAGGAACACGATAAGCTCTCAGAAGAGGAATATAAACTTCTGAGAGCTTTTTTGTGGGCGAAGGAAAGCCTCTGCAGCTATGTATTGATAAAAAAAACACAATATGATATTAGTTTCGCAAAATGTGATAAAGTGCAAAATATGCAACAAGAATCTAAGGAGTCCTAATGGATTGAAAAGGCAGATATGCTTGTTTATAATGCATTTTGTCAATTAACTTCGAAGATTCATTTGGCGAAAAAATTATGGAGGATGAAGCTATATGATGCAGAAAATTCAAAGATTTGGTGGGGCAATGTTTACCCCTGTGCTCCTGTTTGCTTTTTCCGGAATTATGGTCGGAATCTGTACCATTTTCCAGAATGAAATGATCATGGGAAGTCTGGCTTCAGCAGATACTTTCTGGTATAAATTCTGGTACGTATTCCGGGAAGCAGCATGAACCGTATTCCGTCAGGTTTCTATTTTATTTGTAATCGGTCTTCCGATCGGTCTGGCGAAAAAACAGCAGGCAAGAGCCTGTCTGGAAGCTTTTGTAATGTATATTACATTTAACTATGCAGTTGCGTCAATTCTCGGATTAAATGACTACAAGGATATGGATGTCCGTTACTATGGACTGAACCATTTCGGATGGTGGACCAGTATTCATGATAAGGAAGGCAATGATCTGATGCCGAAATTAAAAGCACATGTGAAAGAAAAAGGATATGCTTCTGACTCCAAAGACTATCAGCATAAAGATCCTTCCTGGCAGGATACATATGCCAAAGTAAAAGATTTCTACATGCTGGATGAGGACAGTCTCCCGTCAACGTATCTGAAATATTATCTCTGCCAGGATTATGTGGTGAAACACACAAATCCGGAGTATACGAGAGCCAATGAAGTTATGGACGGAAGGGAAAAAAGAGTCTTTTCTGCAGCGCGTGATATCATTGAAAAAGGAACTGCTGCTGACTGCGGCTTTGCAGTGGATACCCACGCGACATTTATTGTGGATCTTGCCTGCGCCATTAAAGACAATACAAAAGAAAGAATGCTGCTGATCGTACCGAATCAGGGAGCAATCGCTAATTTTGAAGAAGATGCCATGGTGGAAATCCCATGTCTGGTAGGAAGCAATGGCCCGGAACCACTATCTATCGGGGAAATCCCGCGTTTCCAAAAAGGATTGATGGAACAGCAGGTGGCTGTGGAGAAATTATGTGTGGATGCCTGGATCGAAAATTCTTATAACAAGATGTGGCAGGCCCTCACAATGTCCAAAACTGTTCCGAGCGCACAGGTCGCAAAGGAACTGCTGGATGATTTGATCGAAGCAAACAAAGGATACTGGCCGGAGTTAAAATAAGAACAGGAATAAGAAGGTGAAAAAATGCTGAGAAATGGTTGGAAATCAATATTATATTTAAATGGACTGCAGGTTGCCCAGTATGCGTTTATTGTCATAGCAGCGGTTATAGGAATTGCTGTGTACGGGCTGTATGGGGTAAAATCAGGTGAAATATTTGAAAGTCCTGTACTGACGGTACAGATACTTCTGGTTTTTTCCTATCCTTTCTGCTATTTGCTGTTAAAGAATATACGAAAAAATATGGAAGAAGATCCGGATGCTCAGAGAGCACCCCTGTGGTTTCTGCTGATCCTGCAGCTTTCGTCTCTGAATATGGTGATGATTCTACTCTTTGGTTTTGGGATTCTGCAGACATATGGGAAATCTTTTTTTACAAAAGAAGCGTTTAAGATATCTCCGCAGAATAGATCACTGATGATCAGTATGATTCCTCTGGCATTTCTCTATGCATTGATCTTGTTTGTGAGAGTTCGACTGAATATGATATAAAGAAAAAAGCAGAGCCGGCAGGACAGCTTATTTGCTGATCCTGCCGGCTCCGTCTTTATTAAGAATTCTGATTCTGACAATAGAGACAATACTTATAATACAAAAGCTCAATCAGAAATACAAAGGAACTGATTGGAAAGAATTCATAATTGTCTTTCAGATCCTGTGTCACAAGCGGAGCAAAATTTAAAACCACATGAGCGGATTTTGCCAGAGAAGAATCTGCATTAGCAGTGATCACGATCAGTTTCGGATTTTTCTGAAGAATTTCTTCCGCATACCGGATGGTCTCCGTATTTTCCCCGCTGACTGAGAAAATAATCATCACATCATCAGGGCGTGCATTGTGTATGAATGTATTCATTTCACCGGGTCCGTTCAGCAGATTGATGATCAGGTCCGCTTTAAACATGCCTTCTTTCAATATCTGCATGCCGCTTTTGACAAAAAATCCCTGACCATAGGCAAAAACACGTTCTGCTTCGAATAAAGTGCGGCATACTTCTGAAAAATCAGTATTCTGCAGAATATGAATGGTGTAAGCATACTGATCGCAGATACTTCGGACATTCTGCTCGTTTAAAGATGGTTCGGTGTGCAGTTCCTCTTTTAAAAGATATTTCAGATCGCTGTAACCGCTCAGTCCAATTTTCTTGGAAAACCGAAGGATCGTAGTGCGGGAAACCAGACATTTTTTTGCAAGTGCTTCAATCGAAAGCGTTTCACATTCCTGCTTATGATTTGCAATATAATTCCAGATTAAAATATCATTTTCATTTAGTTCATCATGGTGCTGAAAAACCAGTTCATTTAATTTCATTGATGCTCCTCCAATTTATTATGATTATAGCGGATAAGGGGCCCGATGGCAAATGCTTCAGAGAGTGATGATTTATCTTGACCTGAAGTGAAGTTTAAGTGGTAAAATAAACATATAACAGTTGAGATCATGAAAAGGAGGGAATGATCATGTGTGATAAAAAGGCAGTTCCGGGAACCGGAGGAGAACATTATATCCCATATGAAGAACGCACAGGAAACGAATCCATTGTATATTTTACGAGAGATTTATCTGCTGAGGGATTAAAGAAAATTTATAAAAGAGTCAGTGCGGATCTCTCTGGCAAAGTAGGAATCAAACTTCATACGGGAGAGAAAAACGGACCGAACATCATTCCGAGAGAATGGGTGAAAGAACTGGTTCAGGAAGAACTTCCGGATGCTTCTATTATTGAAACGAACACATATTATGAGGGAGACCGTTATACAACGGAACAGCACAGAGAAACCCTGAAAGTTAACGGATGGGATTTCTGCCCGGTAGATATCATGGATGAAGAAGGCACGGCAATGCTTCCGGTAGAAGGTGGAAAATGGTTTTCTGAAATGTCTGTTGGAAAGAATCTGCTCAATTACGATTCTATGCTTGCGCTGACCCATTTCAAAGGTCATACACAGGGAGGTTTCGGCGGATCCAACAAAAATATCGGAATCGGATGTGCCGACGGAAGAATCGGAAAGAAAATAATCCACACGACACCGGGATCCGATGATATGTGGGATATCAAGACAGAAGAATTCATGGAGAGAATGACAGAATCCACGAAAGCATCCATTGATCATTTCGGAAAACAGGTAACCTATATCAATGTGATGCGCAACATGTCTGTATCCTGCGACTGTGAAGGATGCGCTGCCATGCCGGTGGTAACGCCGAACATCGGAATCACGGCATCCACAGATATCCTTGCGGTAGACCAGGCGTCTGTCGATCTTGTATACGCACTGAAAGATGAGGATCACAAAGATCTGGTAGAGCGTATGGAAACCCGTCACGGTCTTCGCCAGCTGACTTATATGAAAGAGCTGAAGATGGGAAATGACAAATATATCCTGATTGATATTGATAACAATGATGCCCGCATCAGCCTGGAAGACGCGGTAAAAGACGTAAAACCATTTGTGGATGAAAAATAAAAAATTTCATCAGAGAAGGAAGAGAAGAGTATCAGACCTGAGTGTCTGATGCTCTTTTTTGGACACTTTGTCAGGTAAGAAGATAAATTTTTAGAATTTGGGAGTAAAAAGTTTTGACTATTAACGATTGTTTATAACTCTTTTAAATCATTGTTTCTTCTTATTATAAATGGACAGGAGTAAAATTATCTTAGAGTGAACACCGTGTGGAAACAGCGTTCTTAAGAAGGAAAGGCAGGAGGAAGAAGAAATGAAGAAAATAGTTGTAATTTATTATTCATGGTCCAATGGCAATACAAAACGGATCGCAGAGCAGCTGAGCCGGGAGACAGGGGCAGATCTGGTCAGGATTGATACCGTAAAACCATATGAAGGAAGTCATGATGATGTGGTGGCTCAGGGACATAGAGAAGTAAATGAAGGATATAAGCCGCAGATAAAACCTGTGGATGTGGATTTGTCACAATACGATATCATTGCGGTAGGAACGCCGACCTGGTGGTATACCATGGCACCGGCAGTCCATACTTTCCTGGATCAGACGGATTTCACAGGGAAAACGGTGATTCCATTTATGACCAACGGCGGCTGGCCGGGACATGTGATCAAAGATATGAAAAAAGCCTGCAAAGGAGCCTCTTTTGCGTGTGAAATGGAAATTAAATTTGATTCCTCAGGAGGAGATCATCTGGAAACTCCGGAAAAAGACATCGACGCATGGGTCGAGCAGGTAAGAAAAGAAGTGAATCAAAATGCGTAAAAGCGATAAACAACAGAAAGAAATGGAAGAAGATTCTGCAGCCAGGGAAGAGGAGATTTTTGCCAATGCGCCTGTTGGAAAGGCTCTCGCGTCTATGATCGTACCAACCATTGTCAGTCAGGTTATCATTGTGATTTATAATCTGGCAGATACGTGGTTTGTAGGGCTGACAGAAAATGCAAATGCCGTGGCGGCAGTTTCTCTGTGCCTTCCGGTGTATACGATACTTTCAGCCATCAGCAATCTGTTTGGAATCGGAGGCGCAGGATCGCTGCTTTACGATATTGTCAAAGGAGGAATTCCGGGATTCTGTATGGTTGCGCTGGCGATGTTTTCCAACTGTTTCCTGAATTCTATAATATCCACTTTGGGAAGCGAGGCAGTCGCAGGAATCGGAATTGTCCGCAAGATCGACCAGCTTGCCTATGCAGTGAACCAGGGAGTGACGCAGGGAATGCTTCCTCTGGTGGCATACTGCTATTCTTCCGGAAGAAGATCCAGAATGTGGAAGGCAGTAGGAATATCAGCAGTATTTTCAGAAGGATTTTCGTTGATCTGCATGGCAGTTTCACTGATTTTTTCCAATGAGTTAATTACAATCTTTATCCGGGATCCGAAAACAATTTATTTCGGAGCAGAATTTCTGCGGATTTTATGTCTGGCGGTGCCGCTTTATACTCTCACTTTCGTGATCACTGCAGTATTTCAGGCGGTGGGACGAGGTGTGGAACCGTTTGTTTTGTCCGTTCTTCACAAAGGCTCACTGGATATTGTGCTTTTATTCATTTTGCGCCTGCTGGCAGGCGTGGAAAGAATTTTGTGGGCAGCGCCGACTGCCGAAATGATCGCACTGATCACGGGAATCATCATGCTTGCGGCATTCTGGAAGAAGTTAAATATGAAGTATGCGCAGGTGCGTTGACGGTGTCTCTGCGGCTGTGATAGACTGAAAATACAAGGGTTTTCCTTATGACAGGATGAGGAAGATCTTTGTATTTTTTGTTATTGGAATAGATTTTACTGAATGTAAGAGGAATGTTATGACAGAAATATATTATGTAGAAGATGATGAAGATATTGCAGGGATTGTAAAAGAATATCTTGAATCACGAACTTTCAAAGTGACGCTTTACAGGGCTGCAGAGGAAGTAAAAGAATCACTGGGAAAACAGCGTCCGGATCTTATTTTGCTGGACTGGAATCTCCCGGATGAAGAAGGCAGCCGGCTTTGCCGGTGGATCCGCTCCAGATGGCAGGAGCTGCCGCTGATGTTTCTAACGGTCAGGAATGAAACAAAGGATATTGTAAAAGGGTTTCAGAATGGCGCAGATGACTATGTGGAAAAGCCATTTGAATTGGAAGTTCTGTATTCGCGCATCTGTGCCCTGCTTCGGAGAGCAGGGAATGTTCCCGGGCAGACGGTGATATCCTGCGGGAATCTGACCATTGATAAAGAAAAAATGATGGTATTCTGCGGCGGACAGGAGGTTTCCGTGAGCCGGTCAGAATATCAGATGCTTCTTATTTTGATGGAACATAAGGGAATGACAGTGACAAGGCAGAGACTGCTGGAAAAAATATGGGATGAAAATGGAAATTTTGTGAATGACAATACACTGACTGTCGCCATGAAACGTCTGCGTCAGAAGCTGAACCAGCCGGCATGTATCAAAACCATAAGGAGTTTTGGGTATCGTATGGAGGATGAAATATGACAGAACGGAAAATTAAGATTCTAATGGGGCTTGCCGCTTTTCTTATTGTCTGTTCTGTCTCTGCTTTTGCAATGTATCAGTATCAGGCGAGAGAACAGTACAGACTGCTGGACGCTTTTTGTGAAAGACTGCAGGAAGAACGGCCAGATGTGGAACAGACTATGCTGGAAATTATCAAAGAGAAAGATGTTCTGAGAGAATCCGAAACTTCGGGATATCTGGAAACTTTTGGATATACTCCGTCGGATCTGGGATGGAATCGGGGAATTTTCCTGAAAAGTGCGGGCGCAGGGCTTCTGACAGGAGGAATTCTGCTTTTCTGCGGATTCATATACTGGAGAAGGAATATATTTCAGAGAATCCGCATCCTGACAGATGATCTTGAAAAAATGAATCAGGGAGATTCTGTTCTGCTTCGAAAAGAGGCAGAGGGAGAGTTTTCAAAACTGCAGGATGAGATTTATAAAACTGTTACGTCACTGCAGCAGACGCGGGATTATGCGGTCAGAGCGAAAAATCAGTTTGCGGATCATCTTTCCAATATTGCCCATCAGCTGAAAACGCCGGTAACATCCATTTCTTTGTCTCTTCAGATGCTGCAGAAGACGAATTCTTCTAAATATATTCTTCAAATAAAAAGACAGCTGAACCGATTAAAATATCTGGAAGAAGCACTGCTTCTTCTCGCCCGTATTGATGCAGGGACGCTTGTTCTGAAAAAAGGGAAAACCGATGTTTTTACCCTGCTGATGCTGGCGGCGGATAATTTACAGGAATTGTCCGTACAATATGGCGTTTCTATCGATGTTTTAAAGACAGAAGAGGCAGATATTTCGGCAGATCCGGAGTGGACCATGGAGGCAGTGATAAATCTGATGAAAGACTGTATGGAACACAGTCCCGAAGGAGGCAGAGTTTACTGTACTTATGAAAAAAATCCATTGTATATACAGATAAATATATGGGATGAAGGACCGGGTTTTCCGGAAGAAGATATCCCTTATTTATTTGACCGGTTTTTCAGGGGCAAAAATGCGAAAAAAGACAGCATAGGAATCGGACTTTCGATTGCAAGGGAAATAATAGAGATGCAGGACGGAGTTGTAAGGGCGTACAATCGTCCACAGGGAGGTGCCTGTTTTGAGATCAGGATGTATCAGAGGGAATAGCCTCTGATATGTCACCGGAATGTCATTTTTCTTTGTTATGATAAGAAAAACTAAGGTTGAAGGAGGAAGAAAATGGAGATTCTCAGGTGTGAAGGCGTAACAAAAGAATTTGGAAAGGGAGAAAATCAGGTAACTGCCCTGAGCGGAGTGAATCTGTCAGTGGAACAGGGAGAATTTGCGGCAGTGGTTGGCAGATCAGGATCAGGAAAATCCACGCTTCTGCATATCCTTGGGAGTGTGGACAGACCGACAGAAGGATCTGTCATAGTGGATGGAGTGGATCTGGGAACATTAAATGCCGCTGAATCGGCAGTCTTCCGGAGAAGAAAGATAGGTCTGGTCTATCAATTTTATAATCTGATCCCTACATTGACCATTGAAAAAAATATTTTGATGCCCCTGCTTTTGGACAAGCGAAAACCGGAACAGGAATATTATGAACAAATCATAAGGACGCTGGGGCTGGAGGAAAAGCGAAATATGCTCCCATATCAGCTGTCCGGAGGGCAGCAGCAGAGAGCTGCCATTGCAAGAGCTCTGATTTACCGTCCGGCTATTTTGCTGGCCGATGAGCCTACCGGGAATCTGGATCGAAAAAATTCCAGAGAAATCATGGATTTGATAAAAGTATTTCACAGGAATCTGAAGCAGACAATCCTGCTGATTACTCATGATGAAACATTTGCTTTGGAAGCGGACCGCATCATTACCATGGAAGATGGACACATCATCGCAGATCAGAGCAGGAGGTAGGATATGTGGAAGAATTATTCAGAAGGTTATCTGAAACATAACCGAAAAACCTGTATTTCTATTATGACGGCAGCATTCGGTGCCATGATGTTTTTGTCACTGATCTGTACTATAGCTTTTAATTTATGGAAATACGAGATTGAGCGGATTGAACTGGAAGAGGGAGGCTGGCAGGGACGGATTATTTCTGAACTCAGTGAAAATGATATAGAGAAAATTCAGCAGTTTAAGGATGTAGAGCGGGCAGAGATAAATAAAGATTTATCGGATGAGAAGACAGTGATAGATATTTATTTCAAAAATATGCGGACAATATACAGCGATATGCCCGAAATTGCCGGGTATCTTGGGGTGGAAGAAGAGGAAATCCAATACCATGCACGGCTGCTGTCCTGTTATTTTATTACAGATCCGCAGGATAAAGAACCGCCTTTGCTTCTGCCGTTTTTTGCAGTCATTCTGTTTTTCATTTGTCTGTCGCTGATTCTTATTATCAGGAATTCCTTTGAAATCTCAATGAGATCAAGAATCCGTCAGTTTGGAATTCTCTCAGGCATTGGCGCCACACCCAGACAGATCCGGATCTGTCTCCTTCAGGAAGCGGCAGTGCTGAGCATTCTGCCGATTCTTCTGGGAACGGCGGCGGGAATCGGAGGCAGTTTTGGCATCATAAAAGCAGTCAATCATTTTGCTGAAAATGTGGCCGGGAGACATCCGGCTGTATTTCAATATCATCCCCTGATATTACTGATTTCCCTTTTCCTTGCCGCAGTCACCGTATTTTTGTCCGCATGGATTCCTGCGGGGAAATTAAGCCGGATGACGCCGATGGAAGCTGTGAGAAACGCGGAGGGACTCCATTTGAAAAAAAGAAAGCGTTCTATGATCCTGTCCGGAATTTTTGGAATCAGAGGAGAATTGGCCGGAAATGCACTGAAGGCGCAGAACAGGGCTTACAGGATTTCCAATGTGTCTCTGGTTTTGTCATTTTTAAGTTTCACTTTGATGATGTGCTTTTTTACTCTGTCTGATATCAGTACACGTTATACGTATTTTGAGAGATATCAGGATACATGGGATGTTATGGCAGAAATCAAAGATACAGAGCTTGCTGATTTTGACCGGATGCAGGAAATCAGGGAGCTTCCGGGAATCCGGGACAGTATTTTATATCAGAAAGCGGAAATGCGCATTTCTCTGCCCCGGGACTGGCAGAGCCGTCAGCTGCTGGCGCTGGGCGGGCTGGAAGCTCTGACAGGAAATGAGGCTGAGAAAGACAGGCAGGGAAATGACACCGTGACATCGCCGGTCATTATTATGGATGATGAGAGTTTTCTGAAATACTGCAGACAGATCGGAGCATCTCCGGAACTGGACGGCGTTGTTGTCCTGAATCGTATCTGGGACAGCAAAAACAGCAATTTCAGGAACAGAAAATACATTCCGTTTGTAAAGGAAAATAAAACGGCAGCGTCTGTTGATGAAGAGGGCGAAGAATCAAAAGAAATTCCTATCCTGGCGTATACGCAGGATGAGCCGAAGCTGCGGGAAGAATACGCGGATTATGCTCTGGTACAGTTTATGCCCCTTTCTCTGTGGAAAAACATAGGAGATCATACCGGGGAGACGTCGGCATATGTTCGGATTCTGGGGCGTCAGGGAATTGATCTTAAGGAATGCAGTTCGATAGAAGCCGGAATAGAAAAAATATTGGACACATCTTACGATTATGAAATAGAAAACCGTATCCAGGAAAGAATATCAAATGAGGAAATGCTTCAGGGAGCAAAAATGATCATCGGAGGATTCTGCATTCTGATTGCAGTCATCGGAATTGCCAATATATTTTCTGTGACGCTGGGATTTGTACAACAGAGAAAAAGAGAATTTGCCCAGTATCTGTCAGTTGGAATGACACCAAAGGATATGCGCAGCGTATTTTGTATGGAAGCTTTTGTAACGGCAGGACGTCCGATTCTGATCACGGTTCCTCTGACTGCGGCAGCGGTCACATTCATGATTGCAGCAAGTCATCTGGATCCTGAGGTATTTGTGCGGGAAGCACCGGTGGTTCCAATGCTGATATTTGCGGCAGCAATCATAGTTTTTGTGGCTCTGGCATATTATATCGGAGGCAGAAGGGTTTTAAACTGTGATTTGAGTGAAATTTTGAAAGATGATACGCTGAATTGATAAAAGGGAAATTTTCCATTCCTTCTCTTTACATTGCAGTAAATAGATAATATAATGGACAAAAAAGTGTAATATATTATCAAAAAAGAGGAGGGAAGACATATTGGATACAATGAATCAGATTGTAGCCGGAAATATCAGGCGGCTCAGGAAAGAAAAGAAGCTGACCATGGAAGAACTGGCAAAATTAAGCGGAGTCAGCAAAAGCATGCTGGCGCAGATTGAGCGGGGAGATGGAAATCCTACGATTTCAACGCTGTGGAAAATATCCAACGGAATGAAAGTGCCGTTTGACGCGCTGACCGTGCGTCCGGAAGTTACCTATGAGATTGTAAAAAAGGAGGAAATACAGCCGATTCTGGAAGATGATGGAAGAGTCAGAAACTATTCCATTTTTCCGGATGATGAGAACCGCAGATTTGCCGTCTATTATCTGGAACTGGACCCGGACAGTTACTCGAAGTCGGAGCCTCATCTTCGAGGAACAACGGAGTTTATCACGGTGTTTTCAGGAACAATTGAAATAGAAGCCGATGGAAAACAGTTTCAGGTGTCAGAAGGAGAAAATATTCGGTTCAAAGGGGATACAGAACATTCCTATCGGAATTCAGGAGAAGAAACTGCGGTGCTTCACATGATTTTGTATAATCCGTAAGAAGGGAATGGAGAAAAAGAATGAAAAGAAGATCTCATATGCTGAAAAAAGCGTTTGCCGCGGCATTCCCTTATACGATTCCGATGGAATGAAGAAGTCAATGCCCGGAAACTCCATGCGGTGAAAGGGTGTGCAAAGTTAAATCAGGCAGATCAGACGGACAGCGGGGCGGTAGAAGCTGCTATCAGGGAATTGTTCGGATCTGCGGGAAAAGACCCGTCAATTCTCCCGGGATTTGCCTGTGATAACGGAAAGAATATCCATGTGGGAGAAGATTTTCTGGTAAATTATAATGTAACCATACTGGACATCGCACCGGTTTCCATCGGCGATTACGTGATGATCGGACCTAATACGCTGATTACGACAGTCAATCATCCGATTTCACCGAAGAAGAGACGCAGACATCTGGGACAGGCTAAACCGGTTGTGATAGGAAACGATGTATGGATCGGCGGAGGATGTACGATCCTGCCGGGAGTGACCATTGGAAATAACGTGGTTGTGGCAGCAGGAGCGGTTGTAACGAAAGACGTTCCGGATAACTGCATCGTCGGCGGAGTGCCGGCAAAAATCATCCGTGAAATAGAAGATGACACAGAACAGGAAGAATAGGGGGAATGGAAACCATGAAGTTATGTGGATGACTTCATGGTTTCTTCTTTTTTATTTCCTGTTTATTCCGAAGAGAAAGACGCCCGGGGTTGACATAGTATCAGAAATAGCAGAGAATAGAATAATAGTAGAGAAGGAGGACATCATGGAGAATTTAATTTTCAGCCTGAATGCGACAGTTCCGATCTTTCTGATGATGATTCTGGGACTGCTGTTTAAAAAAATCGGATGGATCGATGACGATTTTGCGTCAAAAATGAATAAATTTGTATTTCTTGTGCCGCTGCCGGTCCTGGTATTTGAGGATCTGGCAACGGTTGATTTTTCTAAAGTGTGGGATTTCAGATTTGTCATTTTCTGTTTTGCCGTTACGTTCATCAGCATAGGAATTTCCGCGGCGGTTTCTTTCCTGTGGAAGGATAAGTCAATCCAGGGGGAATTTATACAGGCATCTTACCGGAGCAGCGCGGCGCTGCTTGGAATTGCTTTTATTCAGAATATATACGGTGATGCAGGCATGGCTCCGCTGATGATTATCGGGAGTGTGCCTCTTTATAACATTATGGCGGTTGTGGTATTGTCTTTTTTTCAGCCGCAGCCTCAGAAAATGACCAGGGAAGTATGGCTCAGAACATTAAAAGGAATCATTACGAATCCGATCATTATCGGGATTGCGGCGGGACTGATCTGGTCTGCGTTTCGGATTCCGATGCCGGAGATTATGGCGAAAACGGTTTCGAATATCGGTTCCTGCGCTACGCCGCTTGGACTTATGGCGATGGGCGCGACCTTTGAGATCCGCAAGGCGTCTAAGAAAGTAAAACCTGCGGCGGTGGCGGCTGTGATGAAACTTGTGGGATTTGCGGCGCTGTTCCTCCCGGCGGCAGTTACGCTTGGATTTCGAAGAGAACAGCTGGTGGCGATTTTAATTATGCTGGGATCAGCAACTACAGTCAGCTGTTATGTTATGGCAAAAAATATGGGACATGAGGGAACACTGACTTCCAGTACGGTCATGCTGACGACGCTGTTCAGTGCATTTACTGTTACGGGCTGGCTCTATATTCTGAGAAGTTTGTCATTTATATAACAAAGTATGCTGCCTATATAAAAAAGTATAAGGGAATTGTATTGGATTCAATACATAAATATGATAGAATGTGAGAATAAGATGACAATGTTTTGGAGAATGTCCATGACATTCTTGAAAAAAGGATGGATAAAATTTATGAAGCGATATTTTGATAATTATATGATAAAGCATCCGGTATCCGTTCAGCCGATGATGGAAATCGAAGGATTTCTTGTACGTCCGGGTATGTTTGACCTGAATGGAGCGACTGAGCTGCCAATCGGAGTAAATTTTACGATTCATACCAGCGGCGGAACAGGATGTGAACTGCTGTTGTTTCATATAGGGGAAGAAGAACCTTACGCGGTCATTCCATTTCCGGAATCCTATAAGATCGGAGATGTCTATTCCATGATCGTGTTTGAATTAGATATCAATGAATTTGAGTATGCTTACCGGATTGACGGGCCGTATGACCCGGAGAAGGGACTGCTGTTTGATAAGAAGAATATTCTGCTGGATCCTTATGCCCGGGCAGTTGCCGGAAGGCGGACATGGGGAAAGAAACGGCAGGCGCCATACCATGCCCGGGTGGTAAAGGATGTGTTTGACTGGGGAGACAGACCTCAGTCTGACCGGGAAATGAGCGATCTGATCATATATGAGCTCCATGTGAGAGGATTTACAAAACATCCTTCATCCAATGTGAAGCATGGAGGAACTTTTGAGGGACTGAAGGAAAAAATTCCTTATCTGAAAGAGCTCGGCATCAACGCGGTGGAACTGATGCCGGTATTTGAATTTGACGAGACGATCAATGCCAGAGAAGTCGACGGGAACACGCTTCTGGAGTACTGGGGGTATAATACTGTCAGTTACTTTTCGCCAAATAATAATTATGCGGCACTGGATGATTTTAAGAAAGAAGGATGGGAGCTGAAGGAACTGATCCGGGAGCTCCACGAAAATGGAATCGAGGTTATTCTGGATGTTGTATTCAATCATACGGCAGAAGGAAATGAAGATGGACCGAATTTCTGTTTCAAGGGACTTGATAATAATATTTACTATATCCTTACGCCGGAGGGAAAATATTATAATTTCAGCGGATGCGGCAACACACTGAACTGCAATCATCCGATCGTACAGCAGATGATTCTGGAATGTCTCAGATACTGGACCATTAACTACCGTGTGGACGGTTTCCGTTTTGATCTTGCCAGTATCCTTGGAAGAAATGAGGACGGCATGCCGATGAACAATCCTCCGCTGCTTAAGAATCTGGCCTATGATCCGATTCTTAAGAATGTAAAACTGATTGCGGAGGCATGGGACGCGGACGGACTTTACCAGGTGGGAAGCTTCCCGGCCAACCGCCGCTGGGCAGAGTGGAACGGAAGATACCGGGATGCGGTCAGAGGCTTCCTGAAAGGAGATTTCTGGGAATCATGGAACGCGGCGTGGAGTATTTCCGGATCCGGAGACCTTTACGGCGATTATTATACTGAATATAACGGACATTATGCAGGATATAATTCCAGCGTCAATTTCCTGACCTGCCACGACGGATTTACGATGTATGACCTGTATTCTTATAATGAAAAGCACAATGAAGCCAATGGATGGAATAACACCGACGGATCCGACGACAACCGCAGCTGGAACTGCGGGGCGGAAGGAGAGACCGATGATCCGGAAGTCCTGAACCTGAGGTTCCGAATGATCCGAAATGCCTGCGCGGTGCTCATGTGCAGCAGGGGAACGCCGATGTTCCTGGCGGGCGATGAATTCGGCAATACCCAGTTTGGGAATAATAATGCTTACTGCCAGGACAATGAAATTTCCTGGCTGGACTGGCGGCTGCTGGATAAAAACAGGAATCTGTTTGAATTCTTTAAGTTTATGATCGCTTATCGAAAGAAACATCCGTCAATCCGCAGGAAACTGCCGGATGCGGTCTGCGGGATCGAGGGACTTTCCACTTATAATATCCATGCAGAGAAGATGACAGTTTCCAGAGATGACAGGATTTTCTCTAATGTCTTTGCGGGATACGATGAAGAACAGGAGCAGGATGATCTTGTCTATATTACCATCAACGCTTATTGGGATAATATTTCCATTCAGCTGCCGGATATCGGAGAGAACATGTCATGGCATTTAAGCGTGGATACCTTCGGAGACGAGGAAGGAAATTACTGCTTTCCGGAAGGAGAAGAAAAAAGAATCGACGGCGATTATGTTATGAGACCAAGAACCGTTGCGGTATTTACCGGACGGCGCAGTCAGAACACGGCAAATGAGGGATAGCTTCTGCCGTCTCAGGCGGAAGCTCCAGATAGAAAATGAACACACCCATTGGTACAGGATAAGTACCAGGAAAGGAGATGCCTATGAAGTGCCCAGTATGTAAAAATGTTACTCTGCTCATGTCGGAGAAACACGGTGTAGAAATTGATTATTGTCCGGAATGCCGGGGAATCTGGCTGGACCGGGGAGAGCTGGATAAGATCATCGAGAGAGCTTCTGAATATGAGGAAGCCTATGACTATGATGAGAAGCCAAAGGAGAAATCCAAAGGTAAAACCAAATATAATCAAAAGCCAAAAAAGAAAAGCGCATTTTTGGGAGATATCCTGGAAATCTTTGGAGGCGATTGACGTATCAGAAAAGAACACGCAGGGCAGCCGCTGTGAATGCAGCAGGCTGCCCTGTGTTATTTCCGGTTGGAAAAAAGAATCGGAACGTTTATAATAATGGCGTAAAAGAATAGAACGAGGAGAGAACATATGAAATTTTATCTTGCGCCTATGGAAGGCATTACCAATTATATTTACCGGAACGCCTATGCCCGGTTTTTTGGAGAGATGGATAAATATTTTACCCCGTTTATCATGCCTGGTCAAAAGAGAATTTTCAGGACGAGAGAACTTCAGGATGTGCTGCCGGAACATAATGAAGGAATAAATATTGTTCCGCAGATTTTAACGAAGAAACCGGAAGAATTTATAAAGACAGCCCGGGAACTTCAGAAGATGGGATATGAAGAGGTGAATCTGAACGCCGGATGCCCTTCCAAAACTGTTGTTTCCAAAGGAAAAGGATCCGGGGTTCTGCGGGATCCGGATGAACTGGATCATTTTCTGGAGGAGATTTTCACATCGCTTGACATGAAGATTTCTGTTAAGACCAGGATAGGATTGTATGATCCGGAGGAGTTTGAGGAAATCATGGAAGTTTATAACCGATACCCTCTTTATGAACTGATCATACACCCGAGGGTGCAGCAGGAGTTTTATAACGGTTCCGTTCATATGGATTCTTTCCGTATGGGATTTGAGCGGAGCAGAAATCCGGTCTGCTACAATGGCGATATCGTCCGGCAGGAAGACTTTAGAAAGCTGACGGAACAATTTCCGGGGCTGGACGCGGTGATGATCGGAAGAGGGGTTTTGAGAAATCCGGCGCTGGTGCCGATGATCCGCTGCGGGGAAGCATTGGATAAGAGGAGATTCCGGGCCATGCATGACCAGATTTATGAAGCGTATAAGGAATATTTATCCGGAGAGAAGAATATTTTATTTAAAATGAAAGATTTCTGGACAAATCCGGTACAGCTGTTTACAGATTATGAAAAATATGCCAAAAAGATACGAAAAGTCCAGCGGCTGAGGGATTATAATAAAATCATAGATTCCATGTTTGCGGAGCAGGACATTCGACATGAATTGTGTTAACATATTAGATGTAGGAAAGACAGAAAAGAGGTTGAGCTTATGAGTCAATATGTGATCAGCTGCTGTTCTACAGCAGATCTTACCAAAGAACATTTTGAAAAGAGAGATATTTCTTATATTTGTTTTCATTTTGAGCTGGATGGGACCCAGTATCAGGATGATCTGGGCGAATCCATTCCGTTTGATGAGTTTTATCAGAAAATGACTGATGGGGCGGAAACCAGGACGTCGCAGGTCAATGCGGAAGAATTTAAGGAGTATTTTGAAAAATTCCTGAAAGAGGGAAAAGACATCCTGCATGTATGCCTGTCTTCCGGAATTTCCGGCGTTATGAATTCAGCGGTGATCGCCAAAGAAGAGCTGGAAGAAAAATATCCGGACCGGAAGATTTATATTGTGGATTCCCTGGGAGCGTCATCCGGATACGGGCTTTTGATGGATCAGCTCGCGGATCTGAGGGATCAGGGCAAAAATATTGAGGAAGTATACCGGTGGGCGGAAGAGCACAGGCTGGAGCTGCACCACTGGTTTTTTTCCACGGATCTGACTTTCTTTATCAAAGGAGGGAGAATTTCCAAAACGGCAGGTTTTGTAGGAGGCGTTCTGGGAATCTGTCCTCTGCTGAATATGGGGGAAGACGGAACCTTGGTTCCGCGGCAGAATATCCGGACCAAGAGGAAAGTTATACGGGCGATCGTGGACAAAATGGAAGAAAATGCCCGCGGTGGACTGGATTATTCTGGAAAATGCTATATTTCCCAGTCCGCCTGTGAAGAAGATGCAAAAGCGGTAGCCGCTCTGGTGGAAAAACGGTTCCCGAAATTAAACGGCAGAGTAGAAATCAATCATATCGGAACGACCATCGGAAGCCATACAGGGCCGGGAACGGTGGCCCTGTTTTTCTGGGGAAAAAGCCGGAAGGGATCCTGATTTATTCTGCCCGGAAAGCAGCCATGGTGATATAGTTGTACGGCTGATTAAAGTGAGGCAGGAAAAACAGATCAAGAAGTTTCAGGGTATCGATGGATACCTGTTCCTGGATGGCCAGGGAAAACATGTGGACAGCCATGGAAATATCATATTCTGAGCACAGCTGGGCCCCGAGAACCCGGCGGCTGGATTTGTCATATACGATATGGATCAGGACTTTGCTGTTGTCTGTTTCCAGGAATCCGGCTTTCTGATAATCTTCATAATCCACGGAAGCAGCCTCATATCCCAGACGGATTGCTTTTTTCAGAGACAGGCCGGTACTGACCATTTTCAAGTTCCAGATGCTGATGCCGTTGGAACCCTGAACGCCCGGGGAGGAAATATCGCGGCCGAGAGCATTTTGTGCCGCAATCATGCCGGAGCGGACGGCATTGGAAGCAAGAGCGATATAATCGGTTCTCTGGGATGCATTGTTGTAGACAGCGGCGCAGTCGCCTGCGGCGTAGACATCGGGAATGCTGGTTTCCTGCCGCCGGCTGACCAGATAGGCGCCGTTTTCGAATGTTTCCAGGATACCGTTTCCAAGTCTGGTATTTGGGCGGAAGCCGGCACAGAAAATAACCATATCCGTGTCATAGGAACCTTTGTCTGTGACGACTTTCTGCACAGTTTCCTGCCCTTCCAGTTCTTGTACTGTTTCACGGAACACAAGCCGGATGCCGTGATGTTCCAGATTTTCTTCCATCCGGCGGGAAAAAGGTTCATCATAATAGGAAGAAAGACAGGTGGAAGCGCTGTCGATCAGAGTAACTTCCCTGCCGCACCGGCAGAAAGCCTCCGCCAGTTCCACGCCGATGTACCCGGCGCCCACGATGGTGACCTTTTTCAGATGCTGATTCTTTAATTTTTTTATGACATCTTCCGCATTCTGATACAATTTGACATACTGGACATTATGGAGATCCATTCCCCGGACGGGAAGAGATACAGGAAGAGATCCGGTGGCCAGGATTAATTTGTCATAGGATTGTTCATAATAATCTCCGGAAACGCACTTTGCCTGCACCGTTTTTCGCTCAAAATCAATAGAAGATACTTTGGTGTCCATATGAACGCGGGCGCCTTTTTTTTCGAGAATTTCCCGGCTGGAGTAGAAGAGTCCCTCCGGACCGGAAATCTGTCCGCCGATCCATAACGCTGTGCCGCAGCCGAGAAAGCTGATATTGGAATTGGCGTCGAAGGCAGTGACCTCCACATCTTTTCCGGAATCGAGAATTGTATTTAATGCCGCGGTGCCTGCGTGATTGGCGCCGACGACGATAATTTTTTGTGACATAAGAAAACCCTCCTTTAAAATATGATTAGAGTATTGCCGGAAAGAGGGAAAATATACCAGGAGAAGAGAGGAAAGACGGAAATATCAAGAAAATGAATTGACAAATGTTCCCGCCCTCGCTTATAATAACTCAATAGGCGATGAAGGAGAAAAGTAACATGGATTATCGTTTCCAGTGAGCAGGGGATAGTGAGAACCCGCAAAGTGAATTCATGCGAAGAACACTCTGGAGCATCAATCTGAACACCGGCGGGACCGCCGGACAAGTAGGTGCGACGTAGGTCTGGCGTTAACAGACAGGCAAGAGAGACTGTATCAGCAGTAAATCAGGTGGTACCGCGGACTGGATCATACAAGTTCGTCCTGAAAGACAATTTCAGGACGGGCTTTTTTTATTTTATAAGAAATGTCCGCCTGAAGAAGATTGGATATCAGATAGATAAAAGAGAGAAAAGGAGTATTGAGATGTCAGATTTATATCGTTCCAGAACCATGGATCAGATTTCAGAAGCCGATATCGGAAAAGAATTAAAAATTGCCGGATGGGTTGAAAACATCCGTGACCACGGCGGCGTGTCATTTATCGATTTGAGAGATATGTACGGCGTGATGCAGGTGGTATTAAGAGATACAAGCCTGCTGAATCATGTAAGAAAAGAAGAATGTCTGTCAATCGAAGGTGTTGTCCAGCACAGAGACGAGGAAACATACAATCCGAAAATCCTGACAGGAACCATTGAGCTGGAAGCCCACAAGATTGATATTTTAGGAAAAGTGTACAGAGATCTTCCGTTTGAGATTGCGACTTCAAAAGAAATCAGGGAAGATGTCCGTCTGAAATACCGTTATCTGGATATGAGAAACCGCAAGGTGAAAGATAATATCCTCTTCCGTTCCAAAGTGACACGTTTCTTAAGAGACAAGATGGAAGAACTGGGATTTATCGATATTCAGACCCCGATCCTCTGCGCATCTTCTCCGGAAGGCGCAAGAGATTATGTGGTTCCGTCCAGAAAATACAAAGGAAAGTTTTACGCGCTTCCGCAGGCGCCGCAGCAGTACAAACAGCTTCTGATGGTGTCCGGAATCGATAAGTATTACCAGATCGCGCCATGTTTCCGTGATGAGGATGCCCGCGCGGACCGCTCTCCGGGAGAATTCTATCAGCTGGATTTCGAGATGGCGTTTGCCACACAGGAAGACGTTTTCAAAGTAGGTGAGGAAGTCCTCACAGCGGCCTTTAAGGAATTTGCTCCGGAAGGTTCTGTGGTAACAGAGGCTCCGTACCCGGTTTACAGCTACAAAGAGGCGATGCTCCAGTTCGGAACCGATAAGCCGGACCTGAGAAATCCTCTGCGTATCGTAGATGTAACAGAATTTTTCCAGAGATGTACATTTAAGCCGTTCCACGGACAGACCGTGCGCGCGATCAATGTACATGCCAAATTGTCCAAGGGACAGCATGAAAAACTGCTGAAATTCGCCCAGTCCATTGGAATGGGAGGTCTTGGATATTTGGAAGTAAAAGAAGAAATGAAGTATAAAGGACCGATTGATAAGTTTATCCCGGATGACATGAAGATGGAACTGGCGGAACTGGCAGGATTAGCTGTGGGAGATACTATTTTCTTCATTGCGGCTCCGGAAAAAGCGGCAAATCTCTTTGCAGGGCAGATTCGCGATGAACTGGCACAGAGACTGGATCTTCTGGAAAAGAACGCATTCCGTTTCTGCTATATTAATGATTTCCCAATGTATGAAATTGACGAGGAGACAGGAAAACTTGGATTTACCCACAACCCATTCTCCATGCCGCAGGGCGGTCTGGAGGCGTTAAATGAGAAAGATCCGCTGGATATTCTTGCTTATCAGTATGATATCGTCTGCAACGGAGTGGAATTATCTTCCGGCGCAGTCAGAAACCACGATATGGAAATCATGGAAAAAGCATTTGAAATTGCCGGATATGATAAAGAAGTGCTGAAAGAAAAATTCGGAGCTCTTTACAATGCATTCCAGTTTGGAGCGCCGCCTCATGCGGGAATGGCACCAGGTCTGGATCGTATGATCATGCTGCTTCGCGGAGAAGAAAACATCAGAGAGGTCATTGCATTCCCGATGAACGGAAATGCACAGGATCTTATGTGCGGAGCGCCGGGTGAGATTACAGAACAGCAGCTTCGTGAAGTGCATATTAAAGTCAGAGACTAAAAAAACATTGATCAGACAGATAAAGAAAGCAGGTACCCGCGGGAATCTGCTTCTTTTTCTTTTGACAGCAGCATATGATCCTCAGGCAGTCTGCCTGAAAAATCCACAGAATATATTTTGTTTCCTTATCAAAACATGTTAAGATAAGAAGTGAGAAGAAATATGATTTGAATATAAGGCCCTCCGCCGGGAAAACGGCGGTATCACAGGACCCGAAGAGGAAGGAGCTGTATGTTATGGCAGTTATAGGAGCAGTTATGGTCCCGCATCCTCCGCTGATCATTCCGGAAGTGGGGCGGGGAGAAGAGAAAGCAATACAGAAAACGATCAATGCTTATCATCAGGCAGCGAAGGAGATAGCAGCTCTTCAGCCGGAAACGATCGTGGTCACAACGCCTCATTCTATTATGTATGGCGATTATTTCCACATTTCACCGGGGTTTGATGCAGGCGGAGATTTCGGACAGTTCCGGGCGCCGGGGGTAAAGATCCATACCAATTATGATGTGGCGTTTGCGGAGGAATTGTGCGCAGAAGCAGATGAACATGGTTTTATGGCGGGAACCCTGGGAGAGCGGGACAGCCGTCTGGATCATGGAACTATGATCCCTCTGTATTTTATCGACCAGGAGTATACAGATTATCAGACGGTCCGGATCGGATTATCCGGATTATCCTTTGTGGATCATTACACTTTGGGACAATATATACAGGAAACAGCAAGCCGTCTGGGAAGAAGGACTGTGATCGTTGCCAGCGGCGATCTGTCCCACCGGCTGAAGGAGGATGGACCTTACGGATACCGGGAAGAAGGACCTCGGTATGATAAAAAGATCATGGAAATCATGGGAAATGGAGACTTCGGCCGTCTGTTTGAATTCTCAGAGAATTTCTGCCAGAAGGCAGGAGAGTGCGGTCAGCGGTCATTTCTGATCATGGCCGGAGCTTTGGATCAGATGAAAGTGGAGGCGAAGGCATTATCTTACGAAGGGCCTTTCGGCGTGGGATACGGTATCTGCACCTTCCGGACAGCCGGAGTGGATGAGAGCAGAAATTTCAAAGAGAAATATGAAGAACAGCAGAGAGCCAGAATGAGAGAGCGGAAAGAGCGGGAAGATGACTATGTCCGTCTGGCGAGAAAATCTCTGGAAGGTTATATGATCAAGAGGGTTCCGATTTCTGTTCCGGATGATGTTCCGGAGGAAATGCTGGAGAAACAGGCAGGAGTGTTTGTATCTCTCAAAAAAGACGGAAGACTCAGAGGCTGCATCGGAACCATCGGACCTACGACAGGATCCGTGGCAGAAGAAATCATTCAGAATGCCGTAAGCGCGGCAGTCAGCGATAACCGTTTTCCGGAAGTTACGTACGAGGAACTTCCTTATCTGGAGTACAGCGTAGATGTGCTGGAAGCCCCGGAGGAGATTCAGTCAGCAGATCAGCTGGATGTAAAAAAATACGGGCTGATCATAACCAAAGGAAGAAAAAGGGGACTGCTTCTGCCGAATCTGGAAGGCGTAGATACAGTGGAAGAGCAGATCGCCATCACAAAACAGAAAGCCGGGATTGCAGAATACGACGACGATGTCCAGATGCAGCGGTTTGAAGTGGTAAGGCACAGGTAACGCCTATGAGTGAGATGATTTGCAGCACCTGTATGTATCACTGCCGGCTGAAGGCCGGTCAGACAGGAAAATGCCGAGTAAGAAAACATGTGAATGGAAGGATTATCTGCGGCAATTACGGGAAAATCACTTCACTGGCGCTGGATCCTATTGAGAAGAAGCCTCTGAAACGATTTCATCCCGGAAGCCATATTCTTTCGGTGGGAAGTTATGGATGTAATTTATCCTGTCCTTTCTGTCAGAATCATGAGATATCCATGAAGACAGAGGAAGAAGTACAGAGTGTGTATGTTTCTCCCCAGTCTTTGTGTGAAAAAGCCCTGCAGCTGGTGCCTTACGGAAATATCGGAGTGGCCTTTACGTATAATGAACCAATGATCGGATACGAATATGTTAGGGACACGGCACGATGCTGCAGGGAAGAGGACCTGAAAACAGTTGTGGTGACCAATGGTTCGGTATTTTTGGAAGCGGCGGCAGAGGTGATGCCGCTGATTGATGCGTGGAATATTGATTTGAAAGGTTTTACCGATGAATATTACCGTAAATTGGGCGGATCTCTGGATATGGTCAAAGAGTTTATCCGGGAAGCTGTCCGCCATGGTCATGTAGAACTGACGACGCTGATCGTTCCGGGAGAAAATGACAGCGACGGGGAAATGGAAGCCCTGGCTGCCTGGGTATCTTCGGTCAGTCCGGAGATTGTGCTCCACGTGACCAGATTCTTTCCAAACTGGAAAATGACGGACCGGGGACCTACAGATGTGAATCAGGTATATCATTTGGCGCAAATCGCCGGGCGCCATTTAAAATACGTATATACAGGCAACTGCTGAGACAGCCGGCAGCAGACTGGGGAGGTGACAGACAGATGAATGTATTGGTGAGCGCGTGTCTTCTTGGGACAGAATGCAAATACAATCAGGGAAGCAACGAATCGGAACAGGTGAAGCAGCTGTTAGAAGAACATCACCTGATTCCGGTCTGTCCGGAAATTATGGGTGGACTTCCCACGCCGCGGACGCCGGCGGAAGTCCGGGGAGAGAAAGTCATAACAAAAGACGGGAAAGACGTTACGGCGGAATTTCAGAAAGGAGCCGGAGAAGCTCTCCGCCTGGCAGAATTATACGGATGCCGCTGTGCGGTGTTAAAAGAAAAAAGTCCCTCCTGCGGGAGTGGAAATATATATGACGGTACATTTACAGGAACATTGACAAGCAGTGATGGGGTGACCGCAAAACTTCTGAAAAAACACGGAATCCATGTATTCGGGGAGAATATGCCGTGTCTGCGGGAAGTTTTGCATGAGAAAGGAAATGACAATGAAATTTAAAAGGATCAGAGAGATCACAGCAGGTACAGCCGTGCTGTCATGCGCGGCATCTTTTTCTGTTTTCGAATATGCAATCTGCAGAAAAAAGAAAAATCCGGATGTCAGAAGAAAGAAAAAATGGAAGCCGTATCTTGATTTTGTCCTGGAAGAGCAGAAATGGATGAAACGGCATAACGGAAGAAAGCAGGAAATCCTGTCTGCAGACGGACTGAAACTCCGTGCCATGTATATTCCGAGGAAAAATGCAAAAGGTATTATTATATGTATGCATGGCTATCATTCCGCGGTGGACATTGAATTTGTTCCGGAAATCCGATTTCTTTGGAATCTGGGATATGGTATTTTGCTGCCGTGGCAGAGAAGCCACGGCCAGAGCGAAGGACGCTATATTACTTACGGCGTAAAAGAAAGGTATGACTGCAGAAGATGGATTCAGTATGCCAATGAGCAGCTGGGTGCGAAACATAAAGATGTATTTCTGTGCGGCATTTCTATGGGATGTGCGACAGTGCTGATGGCGTCGGGACTCAGGCTCCCGGCCAATGTCAGAGGCATCATTGCGGACTGCGGCTTTACATCGCCGTGGGAAATCATCCGTCATGTCATAAAAACAAGATATCATCTTCCGCCATATCCGCTGATGTTTTTCCTGGAAGCAGTCTGCAGGATCGTGGCAGGATTCAGTTTAAAAGAAGCATCCGCCCAGGAAGCCCTGCGTAAAAATAAGATTCCGGTGCTGTTCATTCACGGAGATGAGGATAAATACGTTCCTGTCTGGATGACTTACAGCAATTATGAGGCGTGCGTTGCGCCAAAAGAATTGTACATTGTCCATGGCGCAGCCCACGCTCTGGCATTTTCCTATGACCGGAAAGAAGGAAAAAGACGGATCAGAAACTTTATACAACGGTATGAAAGCAGGAGGTGACACAATGGAAAATCGTTATGATGTAATTATGATAGGTGCCGGACCATCGGCAATTTTCTGCGCATATAAGCTGATGAAGGAACGTCCGGACACAAAAATACTGATGATTGAAAAAGGAAGGCGGATTGAGCAGCGCAAATGTCCGAAACGTGATACAAAAGTCTGTGTCGGATGTCAGCCGTGTTCCATTACCACGGGATTTGCCGGCGCCGGAGCGTTCTCAGACGGGAAATTGTCTCTGTCTCCGGATGTGGGAGGAAATCTGCCGGACATTCTGGGTTATGACCGGACAACAGAATTGTTAAAGCAGTCCGACCAGATTTATCTGGAATTCGGGGCGGATACCAAAGTTTACGGGATCAATGAGGAAGACGAGATTGCCAAGATCAGAAAGAAAGCCATCCAGGCGAATCTTAAGCTCATTGAATGTCCGATCCGGCATCTGGGAACCGAGGAAGGATATAAAATATATGCAAGACTCCAGAAACATCTGCTGGACTGCGGCGTGGATATGCTGTTTCTGACCATGGTAAAGGATATTCTGATCGAAGATGGCAGAGTGAAAGGTGTCGTCACCGATCAAGGCGAGACGTATCTGTCCGATGAGATTGTGGCGGCAGTAGGCCGGGAAGGCTCAGAATGGCTCAGCGATATCTGCCGGACATATGGAATTGAAACTGAAGTCGGAACCGTTGACGTAGGTGTCCGTGTGGAAGTCAGAGATGAGATCATGGAGGAACTGAATGAGAGTTTGTATGAGGCGAAACTTGTATATTATACGCCGACATTTGACGATAAAGTAAGAGTCTTCTGCAGCAATCCATCCGGCGAGGTGGCCACAGAATATTATGAAAATGGCCTCGCGGTTGTTAACGGACATGCTTACAAGGCAAAGGATCATAAAACAAACAATACGAATTTTGCTCTGCTGGTATCCAAAAATTTTACGAAACCTTTTAAAGAGCCGATCCAGTACGGCAAACATATCGCCCAGCTGAGCAATATGCTTTGTGACGGTAAAATCCTGGTGCAGCGCTTCGGTGATTTCATCAGGGGAAGAAGAACGACGGAAGAGCGTCTTATAAGAAATAATATCACGCCGACCTTAAAAGATGCGGTGCCGGGAGATCTGTCCCTTGTATTCCCGTACAGAATTATGAAAGACATCGAGGAAATGATCTATGCTCTGGACGAGGTAACGCCGGGAATGGCCAGCGATGAAACATTACTGTACGGGGTGGAAGTAAAATTCTATTCCAATAAAGTCCTGGTGGATAAAGATTTTCAGACCAATATCCATGGACTTCATGCCATCGGCGACGGCGCATCTGTCACAAGAGGGCTTCAGCAGGCCTCTGCCAACGGACTGAGCGTTGCTGAGAGTCTGTTAAAGAAATGGGAATAAAAATCAGAAAGAAACCAGAAAGATCCGGACAAAGCAGATCAGCTTTGTTCCGGATCTTTTTCGGATGCTTTTTTCCGGAAAAATGCTTCATTGGCTTTTTTTCCGGCTTCGATCAGCCGCTCCAGACCGTCCTCAGGACACAGGAAACTTCCGAGCGGATAAGGGGTTGTGGTGTAAAGACCGTGGAAATCCGTTCCTCCGGTCATAAACAGATCATGTTCCCGGCATAGGACTCGGATCTGTTCCATTGTCCTGGAATCATTGCGGGGATGATTTAATTCAATGCCGTCCATCATATGGTCTTCGATCATCATTTCCATCAGCATCGGATTCTTATACTGTCCGGGATGAGCCAGAACAGGGACTCCGCCGCAGGAGCGGATCAGTTCCACGGCTTCCATGGCGTCCATATAGTTTGTCTGGAATTTATGAGGACTTCCCGGATGGAAGAGTTCTTTGTGAAGTTCTCCGATCGGCTGTCCGGTGTATCCCATCAGAGCCAGAACCTGCATAATGTGGGTGTAATAGATGCCGGTACTCTGTCTTGCCGCATCATACAGCTGATCCATGGTGATGGGATACTGGTCCATCAGCGACTGGTAAGAGCGCACGACAGAGTCAGAAAATAATTTCAGATCTTTGTCCAGGCGTTTCTGAAGACGTTTCGTATCTGCCGGATAATAGCAGAGCAGATGAACATTGATGCCGGTTTCCTTGTGTCGGGCGGCGATTTCCACGGCAGGGATCACATGCAGACCAAGTTCCTCTCCCAGCGCCAGGGCGGCAGGGATGGAGTGAGTTGATTCATGATCCGCAATGGCAATATAGTCTAAATGGATCCGGCTGGCGTAATGCATCAGCTGATCGATATCCATGGCGCCATCGGACAGTACCGTATGGCAGTGTAAATCGGCTTTCATAGTGAAATTCTCCTTTCCATTATCATAATCATTCCAGTTTCCTGAGAATCTGCAGGATATCTCCCACTGCCTGGTGAAACGTATCCTGATCCTCCTGGGAAAGCAGATTAAATTTGTTCGAAAGACGGTCTTTGACCAGACGCTGTTCTTCTTCGATAAACGATCTGCCCTGTTCCGTCAGACGAATGTAAACTTTCCTGCGGTTATCTCCCATGTGAAAACGGGATACATATCCCTGTTTGACCAGCGGCGCTACCGCACGGGTCGTCTGTTCTTTGGAAGACGCAATGTAGGCCGCTATCTGGGACATGTTCAGATGTTCTCTGCTGTGAAGAGCAAACAGAATCAGCATCTGGGTCCTGGTAAGAGCCACGGAATGCAGATCAATGGTGTTAAAAAGCAGTTTTTGCACCACAGGGAATATTTCCATAAGAGCAGAGATGTTTTTCATAGATTTCTAATCCTCCTTTGTATCATTGAAATCCAGTCATCACTTATTATAGCATTTCAGCTCTGAAGGTCAATGGTTGACAAAAATCAAACAACGCAGTAGAATTATATTGACAAAAATCAACTTTAAAGTGACGTAAGGAGGAAACTGAAAAGATGAATAAAGAAAACTTAAGCAGCTATCTGAAGCGTCAGGCAGTCGTTTGTCATGATAATTGCGAAATAGATAAGGAATTGTATGGTGAGTATGGAGTAAAAAGAGGACTTCGAGATAAAGAAGGGGTTGGCGTCCTGGCAGGGCTGACCAACATTTCCAATATTCAGTCAAGCAGGATAGTAGATGGAAAAAAAGTCCCATGTGAGGGACGGCTTTTCTATCGGGGATATAATATACACGATCTGGTAAGAGGATTTCTGTCCGGAAATCGGTACGGATTTGAGGAGATTACCTACCTTCTGCTGTTCGGTGTGCTTCCGGATCAGAAGGAACTGGCAGAATTCAGAGATATTCTGGTGTCCGGAATGACGCTTCCGAAGAATTTCACAAGAGATGTGATTTTGAAGGCGCCCAGCAGAGATATCATGAATTCTCTGACAAAAAGTATTCTTACACTGGCGTCATATGATGATAATGCGTCAGATATCACCATTGAAAATGTACTGCGTCAGTGCCTGATGCTGATCAGCGTATTTCCGATGCTGGCAGTGTACGGATATCATGCCTACAATCATTACGAAAATGATGACAGCCTGTATATCCATCGTCCGGATCCGGACTTTTCCATGGCGGAAAATATCCTGAGAATGCTTCGCCCGGATAAATCCTTCACTCCTCTGGAAGCGAAAGTGCTGGATCTTGCTCTGGTGCTTCATATGGAACACGGAGGAGGAAACAATTCAACATTTACGACACATGTGGTAACATCCGCCGGATCTGACACATATTCTGTCATATCTGCCGCTTTATCTTCCTTAAAAGGGCCAAAGCACGGCGGAGCCAATATTAAAGTCGTGGAAATGATGGAGGATCTGAGGGCCAGTGTCAGTGACGTGACAGACCGGGATCAGGTGGAAGAATACCTGAAGAAACTGCTTCACAAAGAAGCCTTTGACCGGAAAGGACTGATCTACGGAATGGGGCATGCCGTTTACAGTATTTCAGATCCCCGTGCCCAGATTTTCAAGGCATTTGTTGAACAGCTGGCTTCCGCCAAGGGAAGAGAAGAAGATTTTAAATTGTATTCTATGATCGAGACGCTGGCGCCGGAAGTCATTGCGAAAGAACGTCATATTTATAAAGGAGTCAGCGCCAATGTGGACTTTTACAGCGGCTTTGTTTACAGCATGCTGGATATTCCTCTGGAATTGTTCACTCCGATTTTTGCCATGGCAAGAATCGTGGGATGGAGCGCCCATCGTCTGGAAGAACTGACCAATGTGGATAAGATCATACGTCCGGCTTATAAGAGCATCGGAGAAGAAAAGGAATATATTGATCTGGAGAACAGATAAAGAAAAAATAACAGAGAAAAGGAGTGCGGAATTCTTGCCGTACTCCTTTTCTGTTAAGTATCATGTTTTTATAATTTAAAATTTTACGCTGTTACCGTTCTGTGGAATGCAGAAGAAAGGGATCATCCACAGAAAGCCTGATTAAAGATCTGCTATAACAGTGGAAGCAGCTTCTACCTGATTTCCTGTATGGAAGGTGATTTCTTTTGCGTCACCCATTTCCGTAATAACCATGATTGTGATAGAAGGATGTCCTGCAGCCTTGATCTTATCCTGGCTGAAACGGATCAGCGGATCACCGGCTTTTACAACATCGCCGACTGTAACAAGCGGCTCGAAGCCGTCTCCATTCATATCTACGGTATCAAGACCGATATGGAGAAGAATTTCAGTACCATTTGCGAAACGAAGTCCGCATGCATGATTGCTGCCTTCCATTACGATCGTAACAGTACCATCAGCAGGAGCAGTTAATACGTCATTGACAGGATCGATCGCCATGCCATCTCCAAGTGTTTTGCTGGAGAATACAGCATCTGGAACTTCTTCGATCGGAACAGCTTTTCCTGTCAGGAAAGCTTTTAATTCATGAACTTCACCAGCTGGAAGTTCTGCAGCCGGAGCTTCAGCGGCCGGCTCATCTGTTGTATCTGCAGATGCTTCTGTACTGCCTGTATATTTTTTCCTTCCGACAGTCAGTGTTAAAACCAGTGGAACTGCGACAGCGATCACAGAGCAGAGTGCAAATAAGAGCATATACTGCGGCTGGATGGAAAGGATTCCAGGAAGTCCGCCGACACCGATTGCATTTGCGGTAATACCTGTTGTAACACAGATACATCCGGCAATTGCGGAACCGATCATTCCACATAAGAATGGGAAGCCGTATTTGATGTTAACACCGAACATAGCAGGTTCTGTTACACCGAGGTAGCAGGAGATGCAGGCCGGGATAGATACTTCTTTCGCTTTCTCATCATGTTTCTGAAGGAAGATCATTCCAAGTACGGCAGAACCCTGAGCGATATTGGAAAGAGCGATCATCGGCCAGAGGGTTGTTCCGCCGAAGTCAGCGATCAGCTGAAGGTCAATTGCGTTACTCATATGATGAAGTCCGGTAATTACCAGCGGAGCATATACAAATCCGAAGACTGCACCGAACAGACTCTTAATATTAGATGTCAGACCGGCATTTACAACATTAGAGATTGCTGTACCGATAGTCCATCCGATCGGTCCAAGGATGAAATGAGCGATCATAACGGATAATGTTAATGACAGGAACGGTACAACGATCATGGAAACAACGGAAGGGCATATCTTGCGGAAGAAACGCTCCAGATATACCAGAGTAAATCCGGCAAGGATCGCAGGAAGTACCTGAGCCTGGTAACCGATCATATCAACCTGTGCAAAACCGAAATCCCAGTATGGAATATCTGCTGCAGCTGTGGAAGCAACGCTGTAAGCGTTCAAAAGCTGAGGAGATACCAGTGTGATACCGAGTACGATACCAAGGGATTGTGTGGTTCCCATTTTTTTAGTGATAGACCAGACGATAGATACTGGCAGGAAATGGAATACAGCTTCGCCGATCAGCCATAAGAAGTTGTAAACACCGTTCCAGAATACAGATGTCTGAATCAGAGACTGTGTTCCGTCGCCAAACATGTAAATCTCACCGATAATGTTTCGGAAACCTAAGATCAAACCACCGGTAATGATGGCTGGAATCAATGGTGAGAAGATTTCAGCCAGATCAGACATTAACTTCTGCAGCCTTGTCTGATTGGATTTTGCAGCGTCCTTTGCAGCTTCTTTTGAAACGCCTTCGATTCCGGCAACAGCTACAAAGTCGTTGTAGTATGTGCTGACTTCATTTCCAATGATAACCTGGAACTGTCCTGCCTGTGTAAACGTTCCTTTTGTCGTTGGAAGATCTTCGATTGCTTTGACATCTGCGATACTCGGATCTGCCAGAACAAAGCGCATTCTTGTGACACAGTGTGTCACTGCTGAGATGTTTTCTTTACCGCCGACTAATTCAAGCAGCTGACGGCATTCATCAGTAAATTTTCCCATATTTTACCTCCATTTTCTTAATAAGTTCCATCCTGTCCGGACAAGTTTCTTTATGCTGTCATTATAGCCTGTCCGGACAAGTTTGTCAATACTTGTTTAAACAAATTTTAAGAAATACTGTATAGTGTATATAGTATGTGTGATTGGAGTTATGAATATAAAAAGAAGGCATCTTTATCAGATACCTTCTTTTAAAAAGGGATAGTGGAGACGCTGAGCCTGTTCGTAAAAAGCGAATTTATCCGGACGGTGCCTGGACTGGGTAAACTCAAACATGATACCGTCACCGTTATAAGTCCAGCTGCTTACGACTGCCAGGCAGTTATAGTCTTTCATGTCCATATATTTTTCATCAATCTGGTTCATATGTTCCACTGTCATCCGCCGCTTTGTTGTAACGATCTTCTCGCCCAGCTTATGTTCCATATAATCATAAATGGAACCCTCCGCGATCTCCGGAGTCAGATTCTTAACGACGTCCCTGAGGAAATAGTTGTGATCGATGATCAGGGCAGTTCCGCCCAGATAACGGATCCGCTGGATATAGTAGATTTCTTTGCCGACAGGGAAGGAAGTGCGCCGGTGGATATGATCATCCACGGTCAGTTCGGCAAAGCAGAGAATCTTAGTTGTATAATCCTTGCGGTTTCTGGTCGCGGCTTCTTTCAGACTTTCGATCTCGCCGAAAATGAATTCAGACTGGTCTTTTGGGCTGTAGATGATGGTAACACCTTTGCCCTGGATGCTCTGTACATATCCGTTTTCCGCCAGCATCTGAATGGCCCGGCGGATGGTATTGCGGGAGCAGTCAAATTCTTCGATCAGAGTGTGTTCAGACGGCAGAGATCCGGCAGGAGGATATTCTTCGTGCTCGATTCTCTCCCTAAGAATCTCATAGATGCGATGATATTTCGCAGCGGCCATTTTCTTCACCTCGCTTTACTTGTTTATACAACTTTAGGATACCACAGGATGAAAGAAACTACAACACTTTCAAGAAAAAGAAAATTTTTACAAATGAAATGAGAAAAAAGATGAGTAAGAGGTAGTTGAAAAAAATTGTCATGTGCGTATATTGTATTCAATTCGGATTATGTTATACTTTTAACAAGTTAGCAATAACTAACTACAAAACAGAATCATGTAATGGAAAAAGGAGGCGCAATCATGAAACATTTTGAAGAGTGGGAAGGTTTTCAGGGAAGACTCTGGAAAGAAGAAATCAATACAAGAGATTTCATCCAGGAAAACTATACGCCGTATGATGGTGATGAAAGTTTCCTGGCCGGACCGACAGAGGCAACCGATCAGCTGTGGGGAATCTTACAGCAGCTTCAGAAGGAAGAACGGGCAAAAGGCGGAGTTCTGGATATGGATACCGATATTGTATCAGGTCTGACATCCCATGGCCCCGGATATATAAGCGAAGAGACCAAAGATCTGGAGAAGATCGTCGGATTACAGACGGACAAACCTTTAAAACGTGCGTTTATGCCGTTTGGAGGAATCAAGATGGCAGAGGAATCCTGCCGCAATTATGGATACGAGCCTGCAGAAGAACTTCATAAGATTTTTACCGAATACGCAAGAACACATAATGAGGCAGTATTTGACGCTTATACGCCGGAAATGAAAAGGGCACGTCATAATAAAATCATTACCGGACTTCCGGATACCTACGGAAGAGGAAGAATTGTAGGCGACTACAGAAGAGTGGCGCTGTACGGTGTGGACTTCCTGCTGGAAGAAAAGGAAAATGACTTCAATAACTGTGGATGCGGCACTATGACAGATGATGTGATCCGTTTAAGAGAGGAAATCGCCCTGCAGAAGAAGGCCCTGCGAGGAATGAAAGAAATGGCCCAAATTTATGGATATGATATTTCAAGACCGGCAAAGGACGCCAGAGAGGCCATCCAGTGGATGTATTTTGCGTATCTCGCAGCGATCAAGACCCAGAATGGCGCAGCCATGAGCATTGGACGAGTGGCTACCTTCCTTGATATTTATATTCAGAGAGACCTGGAGAAAGGAATTCTGACAGAAACAGAGGCTCAGGAATTGATCGATCATTTGACCATGAAATTCCGCATGGTAAAATTTGCGAGAATTCCTTCCTATAACCAGCTGTTTTCGGGAGATCCGGTCTGGGCGACTCTGGATCTGGCAGGAATCGGCGTGGACGGACGCTCCATGGTAACAAAGACAGATTTCCGATTCCTACATACACTGGAAAATATGGGACCTTCACCGGAACCAAACCTGACCGTTTTATATTCTTCCGCTCTGCCGGAAAATTTTAAGAAATATGCGGCTGACATTTCCATCCGCACAAGTTCCGTGCAGTACGAAAATGACGACGTTATGAAGCCAATCTGGGGCGACGATTACGCAATCTGCTGCTGTGTATCCGCAACACAGACCGGAAAAGAAATGCAGTTCTTCGGAGCAAGAGCGAACCTGGCAAAATGCCTTTTGTACGCCATCAACGGCGGAGTCGATGAGAAGACAAAACAACAGGTGGGACCGCAGTATATGCCGGTAACATCTGAGTATCTGAATTATGATGAGGTGCTGGCAAAATATGACGTTATGATGGACTGGCTGGCTGATCTTTACGTCAATACGCTGAATCTGATCCAGTACATGCATGATAAATATTATTATGAATCAGCGCTGATGGCTCTGATTGATACGGAAGTCAGAAGAACATTCGCCACAGGAATCGCAGGATTCTCCCATGCAGTAGATTCACTGAGCGCGATCAAATACGCGAAAGTGAAAACAGTCAGAGATGAAGATGGAATCGTCACAGAATACGAGACAGAAGGAGACTTCCCGAAATACGGAAATGATGATGACCGCGCCGATGACATTGCGGTATGGCTGTTAAGAACATTCTTGGAGAAGATCAAGAAACATCATACTTACAGAGACTCTGAACCGACGACCTCCATCCTTACGATCACATCCAATGTGGTTTACGGAAAAGCGACAGGATCTATGCCGGATGGAAGAAAAGCGGGAGAGCCGCTGGCACCGGGAGCAAATCCAAGTTACGGAGCAGAACAGAACGGTCTGCTGGCATCTCTGAACTCTGTGGCAAAACTGCCGTATGAGTGGGCTCTGGACGGAATTTCCAATACCCAGACCATCAATCCGGACGCGCTGGGGCATGAGGCGCAGGAAAGAATTGACAACCTGGTCCGTGTTATGGACGGATACTTTGATCAGGGAGCCCATCATCTGAATGTCAATGTTTTTGGAAAAGAAAAACTGATTGACGCCATGGAACATCCGGAGAAAGAAGAATACGCAAATTTCACCATCCGGGTATCCGGTTATGCGGTGAAATTCATCGATCTGACCAGAGAACAGCAGCTGGATGTTATCTCCAGAACATGCCATAAGACGATGTAGCATGATGGAAACAAAAGGAACCGGACGGATACATTCCCTGGAAACGTTTGGGCTTGTGGATGGTCCGGGGGTACGGTTTGTCGTATTTATGCAGGGATGCCGGATGCGGTGCAGATACTGCCACAATCCGGAAACCTGGAGTGAAACAGCCGGAGAAGAATGGACGCCGGAGGCCCTCCTGGAGAGGGCCTGGCGTTATCATAACTACTGGGGAAAGAACGGAGGCATTACCGTCAGCGGAGGCGAACCGCTGCTCCAGATTGATTTTCTGGCAGAATTTTTCCGGCTGGCGAAAAAAAGAGGAATCCACACCACATTGGATACCTGCGGGCAGCCCTTTACAAGAGAAGAGCCTTTTTATGGAACATGGAAGAAGTTAATGAAGTACACGGATCTGGTGATGCTGGATCTGAAGGAAATGAATGGACGGCGGCACAAAGATCTGACCGGATGGGATAATGAAAATATTCTTAAAATGGCAGAAGAAATGTCTGAAATGGGGATTCCAATGTGGATCCGTCATGTCCTGGTTCCCGGGCTGACCGATGACCGGGAAGGGCTGGCCTGTCTCAGAACATTTATGGATGGATTAAAGACGGTGGAGAAATTTGAGATTCTTCCATATCACACACTGGGGACATTAAAATGGGAAGAAATGGGACTGGAGTATTCGCTGGACGGCATTCTGCCGCCGACGGAAGAAGAAATAGAACAAGCAGAGAAATTTTTCCAGTAATAAAAAATATTTCATAAACAGCTGGACAAAATGCCGGAAATATCGTATGATGCAGTTAGTTAGAATAAACTAACTCGAAAAAATAACATAAACAAAGCGAAAACGACCGATCTTCCTTCCGGTCGTTTTCTTGCATGATGGGGATAACTTATGCGCAGGCGCGGATTTTTTCAGATAATATCAGGATCTCTTTTGTATCACTCAGGCTGTGGATGCTGCTTTCCGTCTTCCCGGCTTTCACATCCCGGATCAGGGCCTGGATTTCCATGGTCATATCGTCGCCCAGGATAGGATCCTCCCGTTTTATGACGGAGCCGTCCCGGAGTGTGATCGTGTAGGAAGATATTCGATTGAAAAAGGGAACTTCAATGCTTCCTTTTGTACCCTGGATGAAAGCTGTGCGGTCGGTTTTGCGGTCGATGGCGCCTTCGGCGAAAGCCGTGTATCCGCCGGCGAACGACAGATCCGCGGAAAAATATTCTTCGATTCCGTCGCGGACTTTAAGGGTGGATTTCACATCTATGATTTCATCCCGGCAGAGGCCGAGGATAAATCCCAGTGCGTAGCTTCCGATGTCATTTAAGGCGCCGCCCTGTTCGGGATCAAACAGAAAGCAGGAAGACGGCATATTGGAAGCGTCCGAACAAAAAGAAGTTTTTATATGGCGGATCTGGCCGATCAGAGGAAGATCTTCTTTCAGATGCCGGAATCCGTCATTAAATTTTGTCTTAAAAGCTTCCAGACAGTATGTGCCGGTTTCCTTTCCCTTTGCGCGAATCTCATCGACATCGCCGGAAGACAGGACGAGGGGCTTTTCACAGAGAACCGGAATGTGATGATCCATGGCGCGCAGAATCCATTCTTTATGGTACTTGTGGGTCAGCGCAATATAGACCGCGTCCACCTGCGGATCCTGCAGCAGGGCTTCGTAGTCACGGTAAAGTATTACCTGAGGGTTTGCTGTCAGATAAGGGTCATTTTCAGGGACAGATTTTGAAGCGACGGCAGTGACTCTGCCTTCGTCCGTTGATGTGATGCTCTGAATAAATTTATGGGCAATATTGCCAAAACCGATGATTCCAAAATTCATAAGAAGACTCCTTTCAAATAATAACTGATTCTATCATAACATGTTACAGAGATTTTTCCTATGAATAAAAGTCCGGATAAAAAGAGGGGACCGGAGATTCGAAAATCCCCGGCATTATGAAAAAGTATGAAAAAAGTTCTAGCAAAAGTAACTAATGTCTTAGTTATTTGCTATGATTATAGTATAATAGAAGAATATGAAGAAAATGTGATAAAATCAAAAAAAATAACAATTAAGGATAAATTAAGAAAAAGGGAAAGGAGAGAGATCTTCATGTTATCACTGGAAAGTGACTATACGAAAGGGGCTCATAAGAAAATACTGGAACGCCTCTGTGAGATCAATATGGAACCACAGCCGGGATATGGAAGCGATATGTATTGTGAACAGGCAGGCGAGAAGATCAAAGCAGCATGCGGATGCCACGATGCAGATGTTTTCTTCATGACAGGGGGAACCCAGACTAACGCCCTGATCATTGACAGCATGACGGAGCCGTACGAGGGCGTTGTCGCGGCGGATTCCGGACATGTCAGTGTGCATGAGGCAGGCGCGGTGGAATTTACCGGTCATAAGGTTCTGACCATACCGGGAAACTGCGGAAAGATTCAGGCAGACCGTCTGAGAAACTGCCTGGAGGATTTCTGGAAGGATGAAAATCATGAACATATGGTATTTCCGGGCATGGTTTACCTTTCACATCCGACAGAGTTTGGAACGCTGTACAGCCTGAAGGAGCTGGAAGAGATTTCCGGAATCTGCAGAGAGTATCAGATACCGCTGTATCTGGATGGAGCCCGGCTGGGGTACGGTCTTATGAGTCAGGATACAAATGTATCTCTGGAGGATATCGCCCGGCTTTGCGATGTCTTCTACATTGGAGGTACGAAAGTCGGCGCGTTGTTTGGAGAAGCCGCAGTATTCACGAAAAAGAATACGCCGAAACATTTCGTCACGCGGATCAAGCAGCATGGAGCTCTTCTCGCGAAGGGATGGCTGACGGGCGTACAGTTCGATGTTCTTTTTACGGACGGGCTCTACTTTGAAATCAGCAAAAAGGCTGTCAATCTGGCACAGAAGATAAAAGAAGGATTTGCACAGCGTGGATATGAGTTTTTCATAGATTCGCCGACAAATCAGCAGTTTATCGTTCTGGAAAACGGGGAGATGGAACAGTTAAGAAAGAAAGTGAGGTTCAGTTTCTGGGAAAAAATCGACGACTCTCATACAGCAGTCCGTTTTGCCACGAGCTGGGCTACAAAAGAATCAGAAATCAGGGAATTATTTAAAATTCTGGATGAAGTCAGGAGTTAAGCAGCAGGTCAACATGTATTCAAAAGGTGGGAAAGAGATGAGTTTGGAGAAAATAAGACAGGATTATAAATCTTTCAATGAAGCAGTCAAAGAAATCTTTGGAGAAAACGCAGAGATCACAAAGCGGGATTATGTCTATGGAGGAAGCATCAATGATTCCCGCAAAATGAGTCTGTCTACGGGTGATATCATCTTTGTGAAGACAAATACGATAGAAAATAAGAAGTTTTTTGAAACAGAAATCGCAGGCCTTAAAGCCCTTGACTCTGTCGGCAAAATCGGTGTGCCGGAAATTCTGGGAAGCGGAACCGATCAGGATAAGGGAGTGTCCTTTCTCATTCTGGAATATCTGGAAAGTCCGTCAAAGATAGAAAATTACTGGGAGGAATTTGGGCATCAGCTGGCCGGCCTGCATAAGGCGGAATGCTCCAGATTTGTACCTTCTGATAACGGAAAGGAGCGGTATGGTTTTCTGGAAGACAATTTCATTGGTGCCGGTCCTCAGATCAATACGCCGAAGGAAAAATGGGTGGATTTTTACAGGGAGTGCAGACTTCTTCCGCAGATCAAAAGAGCGGAGAATTATTTTGATCCTGACACGATGAGAAAGCTGGACCACCTGCTGGAGCGTCTGGAATCTTTCCTGGAAGAGCCGGACTTTCCGTCACTTCTTCATGGTGATCTGTGGGGCGGAAATGTCATGTGTGGCAGCGATGGAAAAGCATGGATCATTGATCCGGCGGCCTATGTGGGGGACTTTGAGGCGGATCTTGCCATGACGCAGCTGTTCGGAGGATTTCCGACAGAATTTTACAGCGCTTATAATGAAGTCAATCCGATTTCTGTAGATTATCCGCAGAAAAGGGATTTTTATCAGCTGTACCATCTCCTGAATCATCTGAATTTGTTCGGAAGATCTTATTTCGGAAATGTCATACGAATTATAAGAAAATATGTATAACACAAGATTTTTTTTAGATAATTTTATTTTTTGTTTAGAAAATTTTATAGGCAGGAAATTGAATCCTGCGGGGAATAAGGTATAATGAAGACATAGTTTTTCATATATATTTTAATCCTCTCTTTTCATTAATAAAAGCAAAAGTCCCATCGGTTTCGGTGGGACTTTTCTTTTACATATGTTTCACTGCGTATTTTTCGGCTGCGTGCAGGAGTCTGTAAAGCAGCATGGCGATCAGACACAGAAGGATGATGGACATCATGACCCAGTCCATCTTAAAGACCTGGCTTCCGTAAATGATCAGATATCCAAGCCCCGCTTTTGCGGCCAGAAATTCTCCGATGATAACGCCTACCAGAGACAGTCCGATGCTGACTTTCATCAGGCTGATAAAGAGAGGGATACAGCTTGGGATTACCGCAAGGCGGAGACAGTCGGTTCTAGAGCCTCCCAGTGTCCGGATCAGGATCAGACGTTCCGGATCAACTTTCATAAATCCGTGATACAGGTTCAGGATGCTTCCGAAAACGGCGATGGATATGGCGGTGATAATGATCGTTTTCATGTTATTTCCCAGCCAGACGATAAGGATCGGCGCCAGAGCGGATTTCGGGAGACTGTTTAATACGACCAGATAAGGTTCCAGAACATCGGCGGCAGGGCGGCACCACCACAGGAGAACGGAAACGCCCAGCGTAAGCACCATAACCAGAAGAAAGCTTGCGATGGTCTCAGTCAGCGTAATGCCGATGTGGAAAAATAGACTCTGGTCTTTCAGCATCGTGTAAAAACATTGAACAATCCGCTGGGGACTGCTGAAAATAAAGCCGTTTAAATATCCTTTTTCCACGGAAATTTCCCATGCGGCCAGGATTGCCAGCAGCAGAAGCACCTGCGCGGCCAGAATCCAGTATTTTCTCCTTTGCAGTGACTGAAGATATTGTTTCTGTGCTTCAGACGGCTCACGTGTCATTGATATCCCTCCACAACTGATTGAAATAATCTTTGAATTCCACAGCATTTCTTGCGTTTTTCGGTGTTCTCTCCGGACAGGACAGATGGATCGGAATGATCGATTTTACAGTTCCCGGACGTCTGGTCAGGACGATGACCCGGTCCGCCATGCTGACAGCTTCTGACAGATCGTGGGTGACCAGAAGAGCGGTTTTATGTTCCTTCTTAATGATGGTGCCGATATCATTGGATACATTTAACCGGGTCTGATAATCCAGTGCGGAGAAGGGTTCATCCAGCAGAAGAATATCCGGAGAGAGGGCAAGGGTGCGGATCAGGGCTGCCCGCTGCCGCATACCGCCGGACAGCTGATCCGGATAAGAATCGCGGAAATCTTCCAGGCCGTAAGAGGTCAGAAGGTGCTCTACGCGTTCATAGGCTGCCGGATCCCTGATTTTCTGTATTTTAAGTCCCAGGACAGCATTTTCATATATGGTTTTCCATGGAAGAAGCTGATCATTTTGCAGCATATAGCCGACTTTTTCTTTGGAAATCACAAGAGGATAACCATTGATCAGAATTTCTCCGCTGTCCAGGGAAAGGAGCCGCGCGATCAGGTGAAGCAGCGTGGACTTTCCGCAGCCGCTGGGACCAACGACTGCAACGAATTCACCGGATTTTATATGGAAGGAAACATTATGAAGGGCGGGAGTTTCCTGCTTTAATGAATGATAAGTGTAGCAAACGTGGTCAAGGGACAGGGCATAAGTCATAGAAACCTCCGAAATCTTTGTTATAATAGAATATGCAGAAAAAGAAAAAATGCTCCCGAACGGCGGCATGGATCTGCGCAGAATATAAGGAAAAGGTGAAACAACAGCAATGAAATATGAACATATGACAGAAGGAATTTTTTTGAGCCGGCCTAACCGGTTTATTGCCATGGTGGAAGCGGAAGGAAGTCAGGCTAAGGCACATGTGAAAAACACAGGAAGATGCCGGGAGCTGCTGATTCCCGGAACCAAAGTATTTCTCCAAAAGCACAATAATCCGGATAGAAAGACAAAATATTCCCTGATCGGGGTCATGAAAGGCGATGTTATGGTCAATATGGATTCTCAGGCGCCGAACCATGTGGTCAGAGAATGGCTGGAGCAGGGAGGTATCTATCAAAAAACGAATTTGATCGCGGCAGAACGAAAATACGGCGATTCCCGCTTTGATTTTTATATAGAAGGAGACGGAAAAAAAGCTTTCGTTGAGGTAAAAGGGGTCACTCTGGAGGAAGAAGGAACTGCCCGATTTCCGGACGCACCCACGGAACGAGGGGTAAAACATGTAAAAGAATTGATGAAATGTATAGAAGAAGGATATGAGGCGTATATTATTTTTGTGATTCAAATGAAAGGAACCCGGAAGTTTGAGCCAAATGACAAGAGGCATCCGGAATTTGGGGCCGTACTTCGGGAAGCCGGACAGGCCGGCGTCCGGATACGGGCTCTGGACTGCAGAGTCGGCATGGACAGTCTGGTGATCGATGAGCCGGTGCCGGTAGTTCTGGATGAAAGTTAAAGTCCGTCTGCGATATCCTGCAGGGTATCCGGATCCAGGATTTTAATCTGATTTCTCCCTGTAATTCGGAGAACACCCTGATTCTGCAGACCGGACAAGGTTCGGGACAGAGAAGGACGGGTCGTATTCAGGTAAGCGGCCAGTTCACTGCGGTTCATGCTCAGGGGAACCGTGTCGGCGCCGGTGCGGTTTTCCAGAAGATATCTGGCGAGTCTCTGTTCCAGCTCTCCGCAGGTCAGAAGATCCAGACGTTCCTGTTTCTGGTGATTGTCCAGGGCAAAGATGTGGAGCATGTTAAAGATGGCCTGACTGTGATGCTCACAGTTTTTCTCACAGGTTCGGAAGAAGAAACTCCGGTCTGCCGTGAGAATCCTGCAGGGACTTTCTGTCCGGACAGTGTATCCAAAAGCCTTTTTGTCCAGGAAAACATCGGTTTCGCCGAACAGACTGCCGGCAGAACGGTATTCGATGTTCATGGGTTTCCCCATATAATTATACTGTTCCAGTATGACGGTGCCTTCCAGAATCAGGTACAGCACGGCAGGTTTGTCATCCGGGTAAACAATCGTCTGACCCTTTGGAAAGGACAGGGTCTCGGCGTGGGAGCAGTGAAGAATCCGCTGGATTTCCGCATCATTTAAATTTTGAAAGAGTAACGTATCTTTAAGTTCCATTTTTTCATCCTTTTTTGCACTTTGTAACATATGTTACAGAAATAATATCAATTTAAGGTTATTATATAGCTACAGTCAGGAACAGTAAAGGAGGAAATGAAATGAGTCGGTTTTATAAAGATGACAAAGCAGTGTTGTTAGATGTATTTGAAAAAAATCCGGTATCAGGTCTCAATTTGCTGGAGGCGAATGTTACCGACGCAGCTGGCGAGAAACACGTTCCCGTGATCGAGAGAGATGGGAAAGATATTATTGTCAGAGTCGGCGAGGTTCCTCATCCGATGATGGAGGAGCACTATATTATGGGTGTTTATATTGAAACAAAGCAGGGCGGTCAGCTTTGCCGGTTCCAGCCGGGAGATGAGCCAAGAGCGGTGTTTACTCTTGCGCCGGGCGATGAACTGGTGGCAGCTTATGAGTACTGCAACCTGCATGGTCTGTGGAAAGCAGACGCATAGCAATATATAAAAGGATACAAAATTTCAGGAGGCAAAAAAGATGAAAAAATACGAATGCGAACCATGTGGATACATTTATGACGAGGCAGCAGGCGATCCGGACAACGGAATCGCGCCGGGAACAAAATTTGAAGATCTTCCGGATGACTGGGTATGTCCGTTATGCGGAATGGGAAAAGAAGTTTTCTCAGAAGTTGAATAAAAACAATTCTGTTTATGAATCACAGTGCAGGATTTCTCTGAAATTCAGAGGAATCCTGTTTTTTTGCCGTTCCGCGGGAATCACACTGCAGACAGGATGAAATTGACAGAAAACGCAGGAATGATATAAAATAATAAAAAACAAGAAAGGAAATCATTATGGTAAGATTTGCGGTGATTGGAACAAATTTTATCACAGACAGCTTTCTGGAAGCGGGAGCTGAATGTGAGGGATTCAAGGCACAGGCCGTATACTCAAGAACCATGGAACGGGCAAAAGAATATGCGGAAAAATACGGAATTGAAGATTGTTATGATTCATTGGAGGATCTGGCAGAAGCTCCGGATATTGACGCAGTTTATGTAGCGAGTCCCAATGCTCTGCATGCGTCACAGAGTATTCAGATGATGGAAGCTGGGAAGCATGTATTATGTGAAAAAACCATAGCCTCAAATTCCAAAGAATTAAAGGAAATGCTGGAAACGGCAGAGCGAAATCATGTGGTGCTGCTGGAAGCCATGCGCCCTGTCTTTGATCCGGGATTTGCGGCGATTCAGGAGAATCTTCCGAGACTGGGAAAGATTCGCCGCGCCACGTTCCAGTACTGTCAGTATTCCAGACGATATGACCATTTCAAAGAAGGTATCATCGAAAATGCCTTTAAACCAGAGTTATCCAACGGAGCGCTCATGGACATCGGCGTTTACTGCGTACATCCTCTGGTCAAACTTTTCGGGAAACCGAAAGAAGTGTATGCCCACGGGCTGAAGCTTTCCACCGGCGTGGATGGATCAGCAGTGATCGTCGCCATGTATGAGGAAATGCAGGCAGAGCTTCTTTACGCTAAGATTACCCAGTCAGCGCTTCCAAGTCAGATCCAGGGAGAAGAAGCATCCATGATCATCCGGGAAATACCGGACACAACTTCGATTGAAATCGTAAAGAGAGACGGAACTTCGGAAAAAATTGATATCCGCAAGAAAGAAAATAACATGTATTATGAGGTGGAAGAATTTATCCGCCTGATTGAGGAAAAGAAGAGCGCACGGGAGCATAATCAGTATTCTGTCTGGTCGCTGGAAGTTATGGACGAGGCAAGACAGCAGATGGGAATCCATTTCCCGGCGGATGATTAAGGAGGCAGAAAGTTGTTTGTAGAAGAACGGCATCAGGAAATCCTGAGGCTCCTGCAGGAAAATGAAAAAGTGCGGGTCAAGGATTTAAGCAAACGGTTTCAGGTAACGGAAGACTGTATCCGCAAAGACCTGGCGGCCATGGAAGGACAGAATTTGTTAAAGAGAACATATGGAGGAGCGGTGCTGCCGGACAGCCTGCATCCGGGACACAGCAATCTGGTGGCCAGCAGAAAGCATAAAAATGTAGAGCAGAAACAAAAAATTGCAAAAAAGGCAGTCAAACTGATCAAAAACGGGGATATGGTATTTCTGGATACGTCCACAACGAATATTGAACTGGCAAGGGAAATCATAAAGGCGGGGATGGAAATCACCGTTGTAAGCTGTATGATGGACATTGCGGAAATCTTCCAGTCCACGAAAAATGTGAAATTTTTTCTGATCGGAGGAGAATTTAACCGGTCTCAGAATGGCTTCCTGGGCTCACTGACGCTGCAGATGATGGAAAATTTCAGATTCGATATCAGCTTTATGGGCGTTGTGGGAGCGGATCCGGAGAAAAATATCATTACCACTTATGTGCCGGAAGACGGCATGATGAAACGTCATGCTGTGGAGAGAAGCTCCAGAACATATCTGATGATGGAAAGCAAGAAATTCGGATTCCAGGCCAACTATGTATATGCGGGATTTGAGGATATCAGCGGCGTAATCTGCGAAAAAGAACCGGATGAGGCCATCCGGGAGCAGCTTGAGCTGCGGCAGACAGAGATTATTTAATATGGAGAATGTGCTCGATGCCCCATGCGACGCCATCCAGATCATGGTGACGGGTCACGGCATCTGCGGCAGCCCTGCACTTAGGAGAGGCGTTCTCCATAGCAATACCGATGCCTGCGGCGTTCAGCAGATCGATATCATTATCTCCGTCGCCGAAAGCGGCAGTCTGTTCCGGAGCCAGGTGCAGATAATCACGGATAAAACGAAGACCGGAATGTTTGCCCGCATCTCTGTGGGAGATTTCGATCAGCTGGGAAACAGAAGACGTAATATAAATATCTTTGGAAGTCTGGGCAAGTTTTGCCCAGATTTCTTCTTTTGTGAGGTCATCTCCGACAACCACATCAATACTGTCAATCTGATCCTGATGTCTGCGGAGGAATCCCGGCATCTGATGGACAGGATTTCTGGTATCCTGAATGTATGGGATGGCCTGAGGCGTGGCGCCGAATCCCACAGGATCTCTGACGTAATCTGCTTCTGCGTAGGCAGTGCCGTCGATAAAAGCTTCCAGTACCACCGGATAAGAGGAAGAAACTGCGAGAATATCAGAGACAGAGGCTTCTGTCAGTTTATATTCATGCAGGCATTTTCCCGTCGGAATATAGTAAACGGCCGCTCCATTGGAGGTTATGGCGTACTCAATGCCGGGAACGGACAGGACGTCTTCCGGAAGTGTGTGAAAGGAACGCCCGCTGGCAATGACAATATGAACTCCTTTTTCAATGGCATGTGACAATGCCTGCCGGTTGCCTTCAGAGAGTTTCCCCTGAGCATTTAATGTTGTCCGGTCCAGATCTAAAGCAATACATTTAATATCCATCATAAGTCCTCCTTTTCTATTTCCTTATTGTAACTTTTCTTATTTCCATTTACAATAGGTTTGGAGGAAAGAAGACATGGGATTAACGACGTTATGTTATATAGAAAAAGAAAACAAGTATCTGATGCTTCACAGGATTGTAAAGAAGCACGACATTAACAAAGATAAATGGATCGGTGTCGGAGGACATTTTGAACACGGTGAAAGTCCGGAAGACTGTATGTTCCGGGAAGTCAGAGAAGAAACCGGGCTGGTTCCGGTGCAGTACCGGCTGTGCGGAGTCGTCACATTTTTATCGGATATGGGAACCGAAAAAGAAGCATGGGAGTATATGTTTCTTTACCATATCACAGATTATAAAGGAACGATAAAGGAATGCGATGAGGGAGTGCTGGAATGGGTTCCGAAAAAAGACCTTCTGAACCTGGAACTGTGGGAAGGAGACCGTCTGTTCCTGCGCTATATGGATGAGGGAGCGCCATTCTTTTCCCTGAAACTGACTTATGTGGAAGGGAACCTTATGGCGGCGGTCCTGGATGGAAAAGAACTGGAATTCTTTGATCTTCTGGATGAAAATGGAGAGAAAACCGGAAAGATCAAGGAGAGATCTCTGGTCCATGAGGACGGTGATCTCCACGGCACCGCCCATATCTGGATCGTGCGCGAAACAGAAAAGGGGCATGATGTACTGCTTCAGAAACGAAGTGCCAATAAAGACTCTTTTCCGGGGTGCTATGATATTTCATCGGCAGGACATGCAGCGGCAGGAGATGGATACCTGGAAACCGCAGTCCGGGAAATACAGGAGGAACTGGGGATCCCGGCGGCAGCGGAAGATCTGAAACAGATTGGTGTTCATGATGGAATCATCAATGGAAATTTTTACGGAAGAGAGTTCCGAAATCACGAAATCAGTGCTGTTTATGTGTATGATAAACCGGTAGAGATTGAGAATCTTTCTCTGCAGAAGGAAGAAGTGGAAGAGGTCATATGGATGGACTATAACACGTGCCGGGAAAAGATGGAAAAAGGTGAGATCAAACACTGCATCTTCCAGGATGAATTTGAAATGCTGGGAGAATATCTGGGCGAAATAGAATGTAAATAAAATTTGAATATAATTTATAAATTTGTTGTCATAAAATAAAGAAGGAAACAACCGCCGTGAGCGGTTTGACCTGTATAAACTGGGAAACCACCCTGTTGGTTAAAGTTTAAGGGATGGAAGAAAGAGTCGATTAATGTCAGACTCTTTCTTTTTTTGGATAGACTGGTCGGGCGTCCGCCGTGCCTGCATAATTGCTGCTTTGAAGCCTGCTCCTAAAATTATTAGGAGCAGGTCTTAAGGGAAATATAGTAAAATTTAGATAAGATAATGATTAAAAAGGGAGGGATCATATGGCAATTGTACAGTGCCCCAGAGGACATAATTATGACAATTCAAAACACGCCCAGTGTCCATACTGCAGCGGAAGCCAGGCAATCGGAATTACAGTACCGCTGATGGAAGCAGAAACAGGCGGAGAGTTTCCAAGAACATCACCGATGAACCAGCAGACAGGAGGAATGCAGTATTCATATCCGGGAAGAGAAATCGGGAAAACAGAACCTTATCAAAATGTAACGCAGGGGCTGGATATTAATGAAGAAGGCATTTCCGCGGTTACAGGGTGGCTTGTATGCATTGAAGGTAAAAAGAAGGGAAAAGATTTTCGGCTTCACGGAGAACGCAATTTTGTGGGAAGAGCCGGATCCAATGATGTTGTGCTGGACTTTGACGATAAAATCTCATCCGTGGCGAATATCATTATTTCCTATGACGATGAGGAAAATGAATTTTATGTCCAGCCTGGAGAAAATCAGAAGAATAATGTAAAGGTGAACAATAAGCTGCTGCTGATACCACAGATTCTGAATGATAACGACATCATACGTCTTGGAGAAACCAAACTTCTGTTTCGAAGATTTTGCAATGATGATTTCAGTTGGGAGTGATGAAATGTTTGGAAGGAGACGGCGCAGAAAGAAAAAAATAACAAAAACAGTAGAAATTCCAGCCGCTTTTGACAATCTGATCACGGTAGATTTTCAGGGAGTCAGAATAGAATATCAGATTGGAAATGCCCAGCATATCGGAAGCAGAAAAAGACAGGAAGATTCATTCGGATTTTCGGATCTTTCAGATGATATTCTTTTGAAAGAGAGGGGAATCTGTGCGGTTTTGGCAGATGGCATGGGCGGTCTGGACTTAGGAAGAGAAGTCAGCGAACAGGTTGTGAGAGAAACACTGGAGTTCTTTCGAAACATGAATTATCAGGTTTCGATCAGTGAGCAAATGATTTTGTTTTTTCAGAAATTCAGTCAGCAGATATTTTCAAGATACGGGCGCAGTGGAAAAGCAGGAGCCGGCTCAACCGTTCTTATGGTTGTACTGTATGGAGGACGGGTTTACTGGTGCGCCATTGGTGACAGCCGGCTGTATCTGTGGCGCAGAAACCGCCTTTATCAGATGAATGAGGATCACAATTATAAAAATGAACTCATGGGGCAGTATATTTCAGGAGAAGGAACATTAGAGGAAGCAGCACGAAATCCAAAAAAGGATTTTCTGACAAATTATATAGGATGTCCGGAAACCGTACGGGCAGATGTGAGTTATACAGGATTTGCCCTTCAAAACGGAGATAAGATCCTGATGGCTACGGATGGATTGTACCATGCGCTTTCTCAGGATGAAATTGCAGAAAAAATGAGAAAGAATCCGCAGGATGCCTGTACGGAAATGATTCAGGAAGCGGTATCAAGGAAAATTTCAGGGCAGGATAATATGACGGCAATGGCGGTGGGTTTTAATTAGCAGGAGGAGATGTATGAAAAAAAGTATAAAGACAGCGGTTATGGTATTGACTGCTGCAGTGATTCTGATTTTGTGGCAGCCTGGACAGGCGCAGGCGGCAACGCCTTCAGAAGCGAAGGATAGTGTTGTGTGCATTGCGACGGCAGATGAAAACGGACAGCTTCTGGGATGGGGATCCGGATTCGCCATTGGAAAGCCGGGTGATGAGGTGCAGTATATTGCGACAAATTATCATGTCGCTCAGCCGACAGACAAATATGGGGAAGAAATATCCTGCAGCCGGACTGTCTATTTTTCAGCGGCGGCAGGACGGTCTATGACTGCGGAATTATACTGGTCCAGTGAGGAGCATGATCTGGCAGTTTTAAGACTGCCTGAGCCGACCGATGAAAGAGAGGCAATGGTACTGTGTCCTATGGATGAAGTAGATCTGGATGATGATTACGCGGCGCTGGGATATCCGGCAGCATCTATGGCGGCGGATATTGTAAAATTTGATCAGAGTGATATTTCTGTTACCAGAGGAGGAATCTCCAAGCAGGTTCGTGTAAATGGAACAGATTGTTATCTGGTGGACATTGACATCAGTCAGGGAAATTCCGGAGGTCCGCTGGTGAATTCCAAAGGCCAGGTTGTGGGAATCAATTCCTTTATGATCGGGGACAACGCCAGATATGCCATAGCCATCGATGAACTGATCCGGAATCTGGATCCGGACCAGATTCCGTATACTGTGGCAGGAAGTCTGACAACCAGAATTCTGATCGGAGTGGGAATTGCAGCGGTGATCATTGTGATAATTGCAGCAGTAATTCTTATAAAAAGAAAAAAGAGAAAAGGTGGAAAAAACCGAGCAGCTTCAGCTGGAGAAATGAAAGGAAATGAAAGGAAAATCCGGACGGTTCCAAAAGGAAATGCAGCAGTGCTGATGGCAGGGCCGGCGAGTCCGCTGGCGAACCGGAAATTCAGGATCGGAGGACCAGTGAAAATCGGACGGGATGGAACCAGATGCAAAATTGCTTTTCCGGTTGATACGAAGGGAGTCAGCGCAGTTCACTGTGAAGTGGAAGCCAGTGAAGATGGCATTGTCGTAAGGGACCTTGGATCTACGTATGGAACTTTTTTGTTAGACGGAACGAAACTTGAAAAAGGACAGAGCAGAAAACTTCATTCCGGAGATGCGTTCTATCTGGCTGGTGAAGATAACTGGTTCGAGGTACGGTGATATGGACAAGATAGAAGTGTTTGCATATACAAATCCCGGTGGAAGAGAAGATAATGAAGATTACTGTAATTTCAATATACAGAAGGGGAAAGCATACTTTGTTCTGGCAGATGGTCTGGGCGGACATGAAGATGGAGAAATTGCATCTCAAAGAGCCGGCAGTTATCTGATGGAACGCCTGGGAGAAGAAGAAACGACAGGGGAAAATTTATCGGAAATATTAAAGGATACCAATCAGTGGGTGATAAAAGGACAGCAGGAGTATCCGCAAATGAGAACTACAGCGGCAGTTGCCTATATACAGGGCGGATATTTCCGGGAAACACACGCCGGGGACAGCAGAATTTATCTGTTTAAAAATGGATGTCTTTATTTCCAGTCCAGAGATCATTCGGTTGTTCAGCTTCTGGCGGAGATGGGGGAGATTGAACCGGAGGAAATTCGTTTCCATCCGGACCGGAGTAAATTATTAAAAGCCCTGGGAGATGATAAGAAACTTAAAATACCGGAAAATCCAGAGCCAATCCTGCTGGAACCTAATGATGCCTTTTTGCTGTGCAGTGACGGTTTCTGGGAATATGTATGGGAAACAGAAATGGAAATAGATCTCACCAAATCCAGATTGCCGCAGGAATGGGTCTCATTTATGCTGAAACGGCTTCTGAACCGTGTTTCAGGAGATTATGACAATATTACAGTAATTGCAGGAATGGTCAGGGGAACAGAGATGGGAGGTGACTGAATTGCATCAGATTGATGATTTATATTTATGTGAGAATTGCTTTTCGATGATGGAGCCAGGAGAGAAGAGATGTTCTGTCTGCGGATTTGAGAAAGAGAACTATCAGCCGGAAACAGAAGAACTTGCTGTGGGAGAAATACTGGCAGGAAAATATCTGATCGGAAAGATGCTGGGACGGGGAGGTTTCGGAATTACATATCTTGGCTATGATATTCAGGGAAAGAAAAAGGTTGCTATTAAGGAGTATATGCCTTCGGGTCTTGCTTCCCGGCAGCCTGGCCAGACAGGACTTTCGATTTATTCCGGGGAGCGGATGGAATTATTTGAAAAAGGGGCGCACCGGTTTTATGATGAAGCAAAAATGGTGTCTCGTTTTAATGGAAATCCCAATATTGTTTCCGTTTACGAATTTTTCTATGAAAACCAGACTGCCTATTTTGTCATGGAATATCTGGATGGAATGGACCTGAAACATTATACTGTGGAACGGGGAGGAAGAATTCCGGTAAAAGAAGCCCTGGAGATGATGATGCCGGTTTTGGATGCACTGGCCATCGTGCACAGTGCCGGAGTGCTTCACAGAGATATTTCACCGGACAATATTTTCCTGACAAAAGATCATCAGGTAAAATTGATTGATTTTGGAGCAGCAAGGCAGGTCATCGGAGAGGGGAGCAAGAGTATTTCAGTTGTTGTGAAACAGGGATTTGCGCCGATTGAACAGTATCAGAGTCATGGCAGATTTGGACCATGGTCCGATGTTTATTCTTTTTGCGCTACTTTTTATTTTATGATAACCGGCGAAGTGCCGGAAGCAGCTATGGACCGAATGGATCTGGATCAGCTGATGGCGCCTTCTGATATGGGAGTGGATATTCCCAAACCTTTGGAAGCTGTACTCATGCATGGCATGGCATACCGGCCGGCGGACAGAATCCAGAATGTCATAGAATTGAAAGCTGCTTTTCAGCAGGCAGCATCCGGAGAAATACCTCAGGAATTTAAAACGGAAACGGTTTATGTAAATCCATATTCCAATAGTGAAGGATATGGGAACAGCAGGAGCCAGAATGGATATTATGGGAATTCAGGGGGACAAAACAGCGATGTCCGGTCTGATATGGAACCAAGTACAGAATATGGCATCTTTCAATTTGAGAAGAATGAGGCATATTATCGCAGTGAATTTGCAAAACTGGAGGAAGGAAAACGGGGGAAATTTCATATTCCGGCATGTTTTCTCTCATTTTACTGGATGTTTTACCGGAAAATGTTTGCAGAAGGCGGAATTCTGATGGCGGTATTTCTGATATTGTCAATTCTGAGCTCCGTGATTGGAAGAACTACAGGAAATGCAGCTGCCGCAGGCGTGATTTATACGGTAATCGGAATTGGAATTGCGGCTGCATGCGGATTTCTTGGGAATAAAATTTACTACAGATATTATCAGAAAATAAACAAAGAAGCACAGGAAAAAGGAAACTGGGTTTATAAAAAGCGAAGCGGGATTCTGAAGGGCGGACCTCTTGCAGGGACGGTGGCAGGAGCTGCCGTCGTGTGTATTCTGATTTCCGGAGGAACTGCTTTTCTCATGGGAACCGGAGAAGGAGTCCGGCAGGGTACCGGGGATGCTGCATCCGTGGGAGCTCCTGCTCTGACTGGAGACGAGGAGGATCAAAGACTAATCAAGATAGTAAAAGACCAGACATATCTGGAAGAAGAAAGTAATAAAACGAATGATGAAGTCATGGGGCTGTATTTTGATAATCCTGCATGGAGTGTAGAGGAAGATGAGGATACCGGGAAAAAACAGGTCATTTTTGAAGGTGAAGGATTCTATGCGCATCAATGGAAAAAATATCAGTTTGTTTATGAATTGGATGGAGATGAAGCCGAAATGGTAAAATTCAGTGTAGATGGGGATGAGTTGAGGGAAAGCAGCTGGGGAACATTTTTGCGCAGTATTTATTCTCAGTATGAACATATGGATTCCAGATCGCTGAAAGAGGTAAAATATAGATTCTTTGTCAATACAGTGTCTCACACAACCCTTGATGAAGCTGAATTTTATCTCCGCAAAGCAAAGATTAATTATAAAACTTCAACGAACAAAAGTGGAGAGAAGAAAACAATTTCTACAGATGAGAGCGATGAAACGTATGTATTTTATAAAATGAAAAAGGACATAGATCGGTTTATAACGCAGGGAAATTATATTTTGATCGTCAAAGGAGATGAAGCGGATGCAGGCGCGTTTCTGGAATATTGTATGGGATGGAGCCAGTCTGCGAAAACGAATTTTTATGGAGGAACCAGTGAGAAACGAATTCAGGAATCTTCTCTGAAAGAAAGAACGGAGACGGAGATGGATATCATAAAAAATGAAATCTATGCAAGACATGGAATGCAGTTTGACGATCCGCTTATGAACGCATTGTTTTCTACTAAGGATTGGTACAATGGAAGATATGATGAGGACAGCTTCAGGGGAAATTGGAATTCTGCAGAACAGTATAATTTAAATCTGATTGAAAAAGTAGAAAAAGAGTTAGGGTATTAATGGAATAAGAAATGAGCGGGCGATGTCCCGCTCATTCTTTTTCCGAGAAAATATGGATCAGGTCTTTATATTTTTTCAATCCCAGTTTTTTAAGAATTGCCGTCTTTTGATTGGCAATGGTTTTTGAAGAAGAATGCAGTGTCACAGACTTTCCGGTCAGCATATCAAACACAGACCGCTCCGCAGGAGACAGAGGAGCAAGGACAGCGGAACGGATCAGATGCTGCTGCGGCGTGCTGCCATGGGCAGTATTTCGGATAATCTCCTCAAGACCCTTAAACTGGCTTTTGAAAACATAGGCGGAGGCAAAGCATCCGGTACAGGCTTCCAGAATGATATCAGAATCCTCAAATGCAGTCAGAATCACGATTTTTGCGTCTGTCTGCAGCCGGATTTCTTTTCCGATTCTGATACCGTCCAGACCGCCGGATGAAAGATTCAGATCCAGAAGGACAATATCCGGCTGATATTTTTTGGCAAGGGACAGAGCCTGGAACCCATCGGAACACTGCCCTACCACCTGAAAGTCTTTTTGCTTTTCCAGAGTTTTTCGAATCAGATAACAAAAATCTGCATCATCTTCTATCATAAGTATTTTAATCATCTTTTTCATTGTAGAATCCTCACTTCTGCTATTTTTTTAATTTACGCGGCCTGACAGGGAAGTAAAGAGAAAAAACAGACCCTTTGCCCGGCGTGCTGTTTACCTTAATCATTCCCCGATGTTCCTTCATAACTTTGTTACAGTAATAGAGGCCAAGACCGAGATGGTGATTGGAAATTTTTGTCGTATGGTATGGCTCGAACAAATACGGAAGCTCTTCTTTGGTAATGCCGCAGCCGTTATCCTGTAAATGGATGACGATAAATCGATATTTCCGCCGGCAGGTAATCTTAAGAATGCCATTGGACGAAAATGATTCAAAAGCATTTCCGATCAGATTATTAAAGACTTCCAGGACATGAGTTTTGTCGCAAAAAAGAATTATATCATCCGGGCATTCAAGGATGATCTCTGCTTTTCCCTTCATATCATCCGGTATTCCGGCCGCCGCTTCACTGAGCAGATCAAGGAGGCAGACAGCCTGGATATCCAGAGAAATCTGATTGGAATAAAACTTTGTTTTCTGTACAAAATGTGTAAGATGAGAGGCAGAGCGGTCCAGGATTTCCAGCTCTTCCGGTGATTCCGACGGAAATTTCTCCCTGAGCATAGAAGTACACCACTGAATCTTCAAAAGCTCATTCTTCAGGGCATGACTGATATACTGTGCATTCTTCTGGACGATACTATCGTCGATCGTCCAGTCATAAGTTTCTCTTCTGAGCCTTGTGCCGAGAATCCCGTCCCGGAACAGATTGATGATACAGAAAATCAGCAGGAGAAAAACAATAAAAATATTGCCCTGCCATATTTTGAAAAAAGGACGCAGATTCAGAAGATGTACTACAAAAGCGCTGAACAGCCAGTACCAGAGCGGCGGCAGAGTAACAATACAGACCAGTTTTTTCTGTTTGCGGCTTCTCTGATTTTGTTCATGAGTCAGACTGCTCAGAAGAAAAAAAGTAACGATAATTCCATAAATCCAGTTATAGCAGGCTGCGATGGAATAATAGGCAGGATCTTCCAGCTGAAAAAATCTTGTATTCGTAATCGGATAGATGACCGACAAAAGTACACCCGGGACAAAAATAAGATAACGCAGCCAGGAAAATATGTTCGGATGTCTTAAATGAAAACCGTTGAAATAGAAACTGAACATAATAGAACAAGGCAGCGCAAAATAATATAAAACTCCCGTCAGTACGGAATACAGCATATAAGAAAGGTCCGCATTGTAAAAAGAAAATCTGGAAATTAAAACAGGATCCAGCGTGAAGTAAATATATTCTTTTAATACGCCCATGCTGAAGCAGAGTCCTGCGATCGCGCACCATTGATTGGAGCGGTTCTGGCGGTTGGAAAAATAAACCAGAAGAAACAGGGACCATATGAGCATGGTAAATAACAGCAGTATATTTCCAGGAAATCCCTCCGACACATTTCCATTCATTTCATATAACCTCCGGGATAAAAATAACCATAGCTGATTTAATCTTAAAATATTTTCAGCGGATTGTCTATTTGAAACAGAGCAGGAATTCCCAAAAAACATAGGAGCCCTCAAAGATCAAAACCGTGAGTCTTTTTTGCTTTACTTGAAGAAAAACAAATCTTATAATGAAAGAAAGAGAACGGAAGCTGACGGAGAAAAGTACCTGGAGAGGGCAGAAATATATGAATACAAGCAAGATGAGAAAGTGGAAGAAAAGAGCGGGAATTGTTATTGTTGTCATAGTTTTTGGGATGGTCATTGCGGCTTATGCAAGGACATATTTTTGTTATGCGCAAAAGTATCAGAAGCATAAAAGAGTGTTCGGAGCAACGTATATGACCATGAATAACCAGTTCTACAAGGTCATCAATAATGAGATCAAGCTGCAGGTAGAAGAAAACGGAGATCATTTGATCGCCCTGGATCCGGCGCTGGATTCAGAAAAGCAGAATGAGCAGATCAAGTATCTGGTAAAAAAGGAAGTCGATGTGATCTTCCTGAATCCTGTAGACTGGAAAAAGGTAAAGCCAGGTCTTGAGGCAGCGAAAAAAGCCGGAATTCCGGTGATTGTCATTGATACTCCGGTATATGATGAAGATTTGGTTGATATGACCATTGTGTCAGATAATTATCAGGCTGGTGTACAATGCGCGCAGGATATGATGAAAAAGAGAAAGGGAGCCAATATTGTTCTGCTGACCCATAAAACTACGAAGTCAGGAGAGGATCGCATTCAGGGATTTTTGGATACGATCGAAGGTTATGACGGATATCGGATCATTGATTCTGCGGACACCGAGGGGCAGATTGAGCGTTCCCTTCCAAAAGTAGAAGATATTGTAGAAAAACATGATGATATCAATGTCATTATGGCGCTGAATGATCCGGCGGCCATGGGGGCTCTTGCGGCGCTGGACAGCAAGAATTATAACAGAGATGTTCTTGTATACGGAGTAGACGGGTCACCGGAAGCAAAAAAATTAATTGAAGAAGGCCTGATGACAGGAACATCGGCGCAGTTTCCGAAGCAGATGGCGGATACGGCTATTGAGGCAGCATATCAGCTGATGGAAGGAAAGACGATTCCAAAAACAAAAGAAATATCAGTAGAGATGATCACAAAGACTAACATTAGTCAGTTTGACATTAACCGCTGGTAGAGGGGAGGGAAAGATGGATTTTAAAAACAAGAATTTATATTATCTGAAAATTGGCATGAGCGTGATCAATTTCCTGATTCTGGCGTTCTTTTCCATTGTCACAGGATTTACGATCCATTATGTCAATCAGAATTTCTCTGCCAGGAATTTTCTGGAGAATGTAACTTATCTGCCCATGGAATCGGTCCGGATGACGGTTGTCACATTTGTAGCGTTTTTTCTTCTGCTCCTGATCATAGAGATGCGCAGCAGGAAAAAAAAGGACGCAATCTTTACTTTTGTAATTTACGGAATGGAACTGCTGCTCTGCCTGATCATTATCCGATGCCTTTATATCGGGTACAACGGCATTATTCTGCTTGTGGTGGCAGATATTGTGACGTCAATCCGTGACAAGCATAATCGTGCTCTGTTTCTTGTGATCATGGGACTGCTTTATATATTTTCGGATTATAATATCATATCGGTCTTTTTTAAGATGATTTCGTTTCAGGAATTTTTAAATGTTTATAATTCGAATATCAGCATGATCCTGATGGGAGTCCGGAATATGCTGGTGTCTCTTAATATACTGGTATTCATTGTATACATGATCATTCTGATGAGAAATCAGATGAAAGAAAATGCAAGAATAGCTCTTTTAAATATTCAGCTGGAGACGGCCAATGCAAAACTGAAAGAAATGAATGCCCAGCTTCAGGACTATGCCCAGATGCAGGAAAAAATGGGAGAGACCAAGGAACGCAACCGGATTGCCAGGGAAATTCACGATACCCTGGGACATACCATGACAGGATTGTCTGCGGGAATTGACGCCTGTATTGCCATGATTGATTTTTCAGTGGATGAGACGAAAAAGCAGCTCAATAAAATTTCCAAAGTGGCAAGGCAGGGAATTCAGGATATCCGCCGTTCAGTAAATAAACTGCGCCCGGATGCTCTGGAGCATTTGAATTTGGAGGCGGCGATGGAAAAAATGATGGAAGAAATGATGGAAGTATCGGATGTTGCAATTCGGTATCAGTGCGAAGTGCCGGTTCTGAAATTTAATCCGGATGAAGAAGATGCCATCTACCGGGTAGTGCAGGAGGGGATTACCAATGCGATTCGACACGGCAAGGCATCGAACATTGAGATAAATATAAAAAAGGAAAATAAATGGCTGATTTTATCAATCCAGGACGATGGCGTGGGATGTGACGAAATCAAAAGCGGTTTCGGGCTGATTCATATCAGGGAGCGTATCCAGATGCTGAATGGAGAGGTAACCTATGATGGCAGCCATGGATTTCATATAGTTGCAAAAATACCAATACGATGGGGTGAAAATTATGATTAAAGTATTGATCGCGGACGATCAGGAACTGATTCGTCAGAGTCTTCAGATTGTTCTGGAAACAAAAGAAGGAATTGAAGTTGTAGGAACCGCTAAGGATGGACGGGAAGTTATCCAGATGGTGCGCAAAGAAAAACCGGATGTTATCCTGATGGATATCCGTATGCCGGAGATGGATGGTGTTCAGTGTACTAAGATTATCAAAGATGTGTATCCGCAGATGAAGATCATTATTCTGACAACGTTTGATGACGATGAGTTTGTGTTCAGTGCCTTGAAGCATGGAGCCAGCGGTTATCTGCTGAAAGGAATTTCCATGGATGAACTGGAGAAGGCCATACATACAGTATACAAAGGCGGAGCCATGATCAATCCGGAAATTGCGACCAAAGTAGTAGAATTGTTTTCTGAGATGGCACAGAGCAATTATGATATTACCATTGAAGCTCAGAATGTGGAGGAACTGACGGATACAGAATGGGAAATCATTAAATATGTCGGACGGGGAATGTCCAACAAAGAAATTTCCGGAGCTATGAGTCTGTCAGAAGGAACCGTTCGAAATTATCTGAGCACGATCTTAAATAAGCTGGATCTGAGAGACCGGACACAGCTGGCAATCTGGGAAGTACAGTCTGGATCAGGGAAATACAGGAGAAAATAAAGTATGAGCAAAATGGCGGTTTGGTGGAAACGTCTGATTATAGCAGGACTGCTTCTGAGCATAGCAGGGATTTTTTTAATTGTTGCGCCAAAGGAGGAAAAAGTTACGCTGACCTTTGGAATGTTTGCAGGAAATCAGTGGGATGTGCCGGATGATGACTGTTATAAGATCATTGATGAGACCATCGAGGAGTTTGAAAAGAAATATCCAAATATCGAAATTAAGTATGACAGCGGGATTCTGAAAGAAGATTATTCAGAAGATCTTTCACAGAAAGCATTAAAAGGAGAACTGCCGGATGTGTTTATGGTGCTTCCGGAAGATTTTAATACGTTTGCTTCCGTAGGGATTTTAAAGAATCTGGATTCCTTCATAAAAAGCGATGCCGGATTTAATCCGGATGATTACTACGAAGGAAGTTATGACGCCGGAGAATTTAACGGAAGTCAGTATGCTCTTCCATATGAGAGTGTCCCGACCCTTATGTTTGTCAATAAGACGCTGCTGCAGGAGGAAGGGATCAAGATGCCCGGAAATCAGTGGACCTGGGACGATTTTTATGAGATTTGCCAGAAGGTAACGAAAGATACGGATGGAGATGGAAGGATCGATCAGTTCGGAGTCTATGATTATGACTGGAAAGACGCGGTATTCAGCAATGGGGGCAGACTGTTTAATCAAGATGGGACAGAGTGCAATATAACGACGGACAAAGTGGAGGATGCGATTTTGTTTACCAGGAAGATTAAAGAGCTGTCCGGTTATCAAAGTGCTACATCCAATGATTTTGACATGGGAAAGATTGCATTTCGGCCGATGAAATTTTCAGAATTTCGTACTTATAAGCCGTATCCATGGAAGATCAATAAATATTTTGAGTTTCAATGGGACTGTATCCGCCTGCCGTCAGGACCGGATGGAAAAAATGAGACCAGCATGGATCATCTTCTGATGGGAATCAGCAGTGAGACAAAGAACGGGCAGATGGCATGGGAATTTCTGAAAATGCTGACATACAATCAAAAAACACAGCAGAAGCTGTTCCAGTATTCCCAGGGAATTTCTCCATTGAAGGCGGTTACCGATTCAGAAGAGACGGAAAAGATTCTGCAGGAAGATATGGGGGAAGATACGGTAGTCAAAGTAGAACTGTTAAATGAGGTTATGGAACAGGCAGTGGAAACTCAGAAGTTCCGGAAATATGATACAGTGCTCCAGTTTCTGGACAATGAAATAGGCTCTCTCATGGAGAATGATGACAATTTTGATGAGAATATTTTAAATATAAAGGGACAGGCTGATGAGATGCTGAATGAGTAAAATGACATTTGTCATATAAAAAGTGGCATTTGTAAATTGTAATTGATGACAATTTGCAGATGTCCTTTTTTTATGGAATTGGTAAGATGACATTGTCAATAAGAAATACGAAGAAGAAAGGAGAAGAGGATGAAAAATCTTGTGTTAGTCAGCCATGGAACGTTTGCTGAAGGCTTGAAGAGCGTTATGCTGATGCTTGCGGGAGAACAGGCGAAAGAGATCATCGCTGTTGGACTTGAAGATGGAATGAGTGCGGAAGAATTTGCAAAGAAATTTGCAGATGCTATCAGTCATATCAAAGAAGAGGATGAGATCATTCTCCTGGGGGATCTGATCGGAGGTTCTCCGTTAACAAACGCTATGGAGCAGATTTCCAATAAAGGAATGCTGGATAAGACCGTGATCTTTGGAGGCATGAATCTGGCAATGGCTTTGACAGCAACACTTATGAAAGACGCGGTAGATATGGACATGCTGAGAGAGAACCTGATCAACGAGGCAAAAGATGCAGTAAAAGAATTTGTAGCAGAACCTCAGGATGATGATGAGGATGATATCTAAGGAGGAAAAGAAATGTCAGTATCATTTTTAAGAATCGACGACCGTATGATCCACGGTCAGACAGTAACAAGATGGTCTTTGGAGTATCCATGTGACGGATTAGTAGCTGTAAATGATAAGGCAGCAACCACACAGGCATTAAAAATGGCATATAAGAGTGCCAGCTCTAAAAAAACATTTGTATGGACATATGAGGCATGGAAGAAGAAATGCCAGAAAGTATTGGACAGCAAGGATAATTATTTCCTGATCACAAAAGATCCAATTCAGATGAAAAAAATCCTTGTAGATGATGGATTTGTTCCAAGTGATGTAAAGAAGGTCATTGTAGGTCCTTGTAATGACCGTCCGGGAGCTGTAAAACTTGGAAATAATCAGTCTATTACCCAGGAAGAAGCAGAAGCTTTGGAAGCAATTTATCAGGCAGGATATGAAGTAGAATTCGCTTTGATCAAGGAAGCATCCATTGGAACCTGGGATAAATTTAGAGGACAATTTGGTTTTAACTAAAAGAGAGGAGAATGAATTATGACGATCAGTTGGTTACAAGCGGCAATCTTAGGTATTTTTGCCTGCTTATCAAGTATGCCTGGAATGGGAGGTACCTCTATTGGTAACTACACCTTAGGAAGACCATTAGTTGCGGGTCTTGTCTGTGGTATCGTTCTTGGTGATATTCAGGCCGGTGTATTAGTAGGTGCCGCAATGCAGGTTGTATATATTGCGCTGGTAACACCAGGCGGAACCGTATCTGCCGATGTTCGTGCCGTATCTTATATCGGTATCCCGCTGGCAATGTTAGCTTTGAATTCTTACGGATTAAGTGCTTCCTCTGAAGAAGGAATCGCAATGGCAACATCTTTCGGAGCCATGGTAGGAACTCTGGGAACTGTATTATTCTATGGAACAGCAACCATCAACCTGGTATGGCAGCATATCGGATGGAAAGCCGTTGAAAAAGGAAACTTTAAGAAACTTTATCTTGTAAATATGGGACTTCCTTGGATTTCACATATTCTCTGCAGTTTTATTCCTGCATTAGTTATGTGTAAATTAGGAGTACCAGTTGTTGAAGCAATCAAAACAGCTCTGCCGATGGACGGACTTGCAATGAAAACACTGTTTACAGTAGGAAGCATGCTCCCTTGTGTCGGAATTGCGATCCTGTTAAAACAGGTTGTAGAAAAAGCGGTAGATTTCATTCCATTCTTCTTCGGATTCACATTAGCAGCAAGTATGGGACTGAATCTGGTATCTGTAACTGTTGTTGCAGGAATGTTCGCAATCATTTACTACAACATTAAGATGATCGGAATCAGGGCAAAAGAAGCAGCGTTAGCTTCCGGAGGCTCTATCGATGATGATGACGATGAGGAGGAAATATAATATGGCAGAGAAAAAGCTATCTAAAAAAGCGTTAAATAAATCATTCCGTAACTGGTATTATGGAAATCTGACATGTTTCTCACAGGAACATATGCAGACATTTGGTTATCTGTGTGCAATGCTTCCTCTGGTGGAAGAATTATATGACACCAAAGAGGAACAGAAAGAAGCAATGAATACATACACCGCTTTCTTCAATACAGAGCCTCAGGTCGGAGCCGTGATCGTAGGTATCACAGCAGGTCTGGAAGAAGCAAAAGCAAATGGAAATGACGATGTAGACGCAGAGACGATCAATGGTATCCGTGCCGGACTGATGGGACCGATTGCTGGTATCGGAGATTCCCTGGTTGTTGGTACTTTGATCCCAATCTTACTTGGAATTGCCTTAGGATTATCCACAGGCGGATCTGTTGTAGGTCCGATCTTCTACATCATTGCATGGAACCTGATCGTAACATTAGGAATGAAATTCCTGTACACAAAAGGTTATGAACTTGGTGGAAAAGCCGTTGACGTGCTGGTCGGTGAACGAGCGACGGCAATCAGAGAGTCTATCGTAATGCTTGGAACCATGGTTGTAGGATCTGTAGCATCTACATGGGTATCTGTAACAACATCTTTCCATCTGGTAAATGACGCAGGAGAAGAATTCCTGAATCTTCAGAAACAGTTAGATTCTGTATATCCGGGATGCCTGACAGCCGCATTTGTTATCTTCTGCTGGTGGCTGATGGCTAAGAAGAGAGTTTCTCCGGTTGTTACCATGCTGATTTTAGTTGTTATCGCATTCGTTGGAGTTTTAGTTGGATTCTTCAATCCAGGATTAAAATATTAAGAAAGGAAGGTCACAATGACAGTGCAGACGAAACAGCAGCAGTTAAAAGAAATCGAATATCAGACAAAAATGTTAAATAACCTGAAAAAATGGATGCGTAATCTCATTATTTTATCCTCCATCGGAGTTGTAGTCGCATACTGGGCATTAAATCTGCAAAGTGGAATGCCATATCAGATCATAGGGGTGATCGGGGTGATTCTGGCTGCTGTGAGCGTTGTGTTCTGTGCGGTCACAGGCCTTGCTTTTAAGAATGGGAAAGCAAATGTAGAAAAAATCATCAGGATTGTAGAACAGTGACAGATGAGTTCTTTGAACCAAATGATATAAATAAGGGAAAGCAGCGGATCGATTTACAAATTCGCTGCTTTCTTGTAAAATAAAACCAATGAAACAAAAAAGGAGGAAGACATGCTGTACGGTAAGGAATATAAAGCTGTATTCAGCGATATTGACGGGACACTTTTAAACACATCACATCAGATTCCGGAAAAGACCAGAGAGAAAATCATGGATATGAACTGCCATGGAATTCCGTTCGTTCTTGTATCTGCCAGGATGCCGAAAGGAATGAGAGCCATAAGGGATGAACTGGGAAGCCGTAATCCGATGATCTGTTACAGCGGAGCTCTGGTTGTAGATGGGGACGAGAAACCAATCTACAGTGTAGCGCTGAAAGACGGGGAAGCTCAGGAAATCTGCAAAGCGATTCCTGAAATCACACCGGATGTTTCAGTCAATGTATATTCTAATGACAGATGGATGGCAGAAGATCTGAAAGAATACTGGGTAGATCAGGAGATGAAGATTACAGGAGTCAGGGCGGAAGAAGTATCTTTCCAGGATGAAGAGGTAATGAAAGAGGTCCACAAGATTCTTTGTATGGGGCCGGCAGACAGCATCACAGTTTTGGAAAAGAAGCTGCAGGAAAGATTTCCGGATATCCGTATTTATAAATCCAAGGATACATATCTTGAAATCATGTCCATGAAGGCATCAAAATCTGACGCGGTCCATATGCTGGAGCATGTGTTCGGGGTTACAAGAGAAGAGATCATCGCATTTGGAGATGGTCACAATGATATTGACATGATACAGTATGCCGGTCTTGGTGTTGCCATGGGAAATGCTTCACAAGAGGTAAAGAAGGCAGCAGATTATGTGACGGATATAAATGACAGAGAAGGACTTCGGCAGGTACTGGATCAGGCTTTTTCACTCTAAGTGGAAGTTTTGGGAAAAAACAGGGGTTGACAGTATAGAAGAGTCGTGCTATTGTTATACGTGAATTGAATAGTATCTTCAGGGCAGGGTGAAATTCCCTACCGGCGGTACAGCCCGCGAGCCGTAAGGCATGATCCGGTGAGACTCCGGAGCCGACAGTATAGTCTGGATGGAAGAAGATTGAGAAGCGCAAGGCAGATCATATGTCCTGGAATTATTTGTAATTCCAGGATTTTTTTATTCCATAGGAAATCGTGTTGCTATGAAATAAAGATGATCCCTGAAAGCGCGCTGTATATAACTTTATGATGCTAAACTGGCAGAGGAATAAAGAACAGATCCTGAAGATAATTTGGGATCTGTTCTTTTTTTTATCATAAAAAGTTCCTTTTAGAACAGAAAAAGATAAAGGAGATGAAGGCATTTGGAACGAAAATTTATGGAACGGGCAGTCTGGATTGCCAGGAGAGGAGCCGGATGGACCAATCCAAACCCGATGGTAGGAGCCGTCATTGTAAAAGAAGGTGAGATCATTGGAGAAGGATGGCATGAAAAGATCGGCGGACTCCATGCGGAGAGAAATGCTTTAAAAAACTGTAAAAAGGATCCCAGAGGGGCGGATCTCTATGTGACTTTGGAGCCATGCTGCCATTATGGGAAGACGCCGCCTTGCACAGATGCAATCATCCGCAGCGGAATCAAAAGAGTCTATATCGGATGTCTGGATCCGAATCCGAAAGTAGCAGGAAAAGGAGCGGAAATTCTGAAAGATAATGAAATTGAAGTTATGACCGGCATTATGGAAAAAGAATGCAGAGAATTAAATGATGTTTTCTTTTACTATATCCAGCATGATATGCCGTATGTAGCATTGAAATATGCCATGACCATGGATGGAAAGATTGCCACCAGAACAGGAGAATCTAAATGGATTACCGGAGATGAGGCCAGGAGACATACCCACCGGCTGAGACATCGTTATGCTGCGATTATGGCAGGAATCGGAACTATAATTTCAGATGATCCTATGCTGAATGTTCGGCTGGAAAATGGAAACAATCCTGTGAGAATTATCTGTGATTCCCGGCTTCGGATTCCTGAGACGGCAAAAGTGGTAGAGACAGCAAAAGAAATTCCAACGATCATTGCCATATGTTCCGGAGATTTGCAAAAGATCAGACGTCTGGAACAGGCCGGATGTTCCGTCTGGAACCTGCCGGAAGAAAAAGGCCATGTATCGTTAAAAGCAGTCTTAAGAGAACTTCGAAAACAGGAGATTGACAGTGTTCTGGTCGAAGGCGGGGGAATTTTAAATGAGGCTTTGGTTAAAAGCGGCTGCGTTAATTATGTACATACCTACATAGCTCCGAAGATCATCGGCGGGGAATCTGCGAAAACTCCGGTGGAAGGAGAAGGAATTGGGAAATTATCCGAGGCGCTGATACTGGAACATATTAAGATGAAGAAAATCGGCGAGGATGTGCTGCTGGAAGGAAAGGTGAAAAAATGTTTACCGGAATCATAGAAGAACTAGGGAAGGTTGTATCATTAAAAAGAGGAAGCCAGGCGGCAGTTCTTACCATAGAAGGAAACGTGATCTTTGACGATCTTAAATTAGGTGACAGCGTAGCAGTCAATGGTGTCTGTCTGACAGCAAGTCATATCAGCGGAAATGTTTTCCAGGCGGATGTAATGAATGAAACTTTTCACAGAAGCAGCCTGGGAAGCCTGCAGAAAGGCGACCGGGTAAATCTGGAACGGGCCATGGCGGCCAATGGGAGATTCGGCGGTCATATGGTGGCAGGCCATATTGATGCAGCAGGAGAGCTGATCAGCAAAAAGAAGGATGACAATGCCGTCTGGTTTACGGTCAAAGCGCCGCCGCAGGTCATGCGTTACTGTGTGGAAAAAGGTTCCATTGCATTGGATGGAATCAGTCTGACCATTGCGGAACTGGGAGAGGATACCATATCAGTGTCTATGATTCCTCATACGATGGAACATACAAATTTTGCCAGTAAAAAGATCGGTGATCGAGTCAATCTGGAAAATGATATGGTTGGAAAATATGTGGAAAAATTATTGCAGACTCCGAAGGAACAGGAAAAAAAGACTTCAGGGATTACGATGGAAACTCTGCTTCGTGCAGGGTTTTAGAAGGGAGACAGAAACATGAAAAAAATTAACAAAGTTGATGTGGTCTGCCAGGCGGTTACGCCGATGCCGACCAAATACGGAACATTCACAGCCCATGGATATGAAAATCCAAAAACAGGGGAACACCATATTGCGCTGGTAAAAGGTGACATTGCAGACGGTGAACCGGTCTTATGCCGTGTTCATTCTGAATGCCTGACAGGGGACACCTTTGGCTCTCTGCGGTGTGACTGCGGAGAACAGCTGCATCAGGCGCTCCGTCAGATCGAAGCGGAAGGAAGAGGAGTCCTCCTGTATATGCGCCAGGAAGGAAGAGGCATCGGCCTGATTAATAAACTGAAGGCATACGCTCTCCAGGATCAGGGAATGGATACCGTTGAGGCGAATCTGGCGCTGGGATTTGATGAAGACCTTAGAACCTATGACGTGGGAGCCAGTATTTTATGGGATCTGGGAGTAAGAAAACTTCGTCTTCTGACCAACAATCCAACAAAAATCGAAGGATTAAGCGAATTCGGACTGGAGATTGTGGAGAGAGTTCCGATTCAGATGGAACTGACAGACTATGATCAGAAATATATGAAGACAAAGCAGGAAAAAATGCATCATATGACCACATATAAATAAAAGCAGAAAAGGAGATAAAAATGAGAGTATTAGAAGGAAAATTAGTAGCAGAAGGCATTAAAGTAGGAATCGTTGCGGCAAGATTTAATGAATTTATCGTATCGAAACTGGTATCCGGCGCTCTGGATGGTCTGAAAAGACACGATGTGAAAGAAGATGACATTGACGTAGCATGGGTTCCGGGAGCTTTTGAGATTCCGCTGATTGCTGACAAAATGGCGAAAAGCGGGAAATATGATGCTGTTATCTGTCTTGGAACTGTAATCCGCGGAGCAACCAGCCACTATGATTATGTGTGCAATGAGGCGTCCAAGGGAATTGCCCAGGTATCTCTGTCAACCGGCATTCCGGTACTGTTCGGTGTTGTGACAACAGAAAATATCGAGCAGGCAATTGAGCGTGCCGGAACAAAGGCAGGAAATAAAGGTTATGACTGTGCGCTGTCTGCAATCGAGATGGTACAGCTGATCCGTCAGATTGAAGAATAGAAGGTGTCTGCAATGGAAAAATACTATCTGGGATTTGATGCGGGAACACAGAGTGTAAAAGCCGCAGTCTATGATGAAGACATGAAATGTGTGGCATCCTGTGTGAATCCCACAGAACTTTATTATCCTCATCCTGGATGGGTGGAAATGGATGCGGACCAGTACCTGGAAGCGGCGGCAGCCGGGATCCGGGGATGTACGGAACAGATGAAGAAAATGGGGAAAGATCCTGCCGGAATCCGGGCTGTTTTTGGAGATGGTATTATCTGCGGAATCGTAGGTGTGGATGAGAATTTTCAGGCAGTCACGCCGTATATCAATTATCTGGATTCCAGAACGCAAAAAGATGTAGAAGAATTATGCGCCAAAAATCTGGACATCTGGGCAGAAGAAACGGGAAATCCACAGCCAAACTGTATGTTTCCGGCTATGTTTGCCCGCTGGATGATGAGAAACTGTGAGGAATATAAAAAACGCGGAAAAAAGTTTGTTCATAATGCGCCGTATATTCTGGCCCATCTGGCAGGCCTGAAGGCAGAGGATGCGTTTATTGACTGGGGCACTATGTCGGGATGGGGTCTTGGATATTGTGTTCTGGAGAAACGATGGTCCAAAGAACAGCTTGAGATCCTGGGAATTCCGGAAGAAATGATGCCTGCGATAAAAAAACCATGGGACATCATCGGAAATCTTACAGAAGAATTTGCTGAAAAAACAGGACTTGCTGCCGGAACTCCAATCTGCGCGGGAGCGGGAGATACCATGCAGTCCATGATTGGATGCGGTGTTACAGAGACAAACAAGGCTGCAGATGTTGCCGGAACCTGTGCCATGTTCTGTATCGCAACAGACGGGATTAAGCCGGAACTGAGCCGTCCGGAAAACCAGCTGATCTTTAACAGCGGGACTCTGGAAAATACATATTTCTACTGGGGATATATACGGACTGGAGGTCTGGCGCTTCGGTGGTTCCGTGATAATGTATGTGGGGAAACTGGAAATGGCGCATATTTTGATGAACTTACTAAGAAAGCTGAGCAGGTGCCGGCAGGATCCAATGGTGTGCTGTTTCTTCCATATCTGACAGGGGGAATGGATGATATGCAGGATGTATCAGCGTGCTTTTTGAACATGACGATGGATACAGACCAGGGAATCTTATGGAACGCCGTTCTGGAAGCCATTGGCTACGACTATATGGGAGTGACGGACGCCTATAAGGGAGGCGGTATTATCCCGGATGTGATCACGGTAACAGAAGGAGGCAGCAGATCCGGAAGATGGAACCAGATCAAAGCTGATATGATGAATTGTCCGGTCGTAACATTGGAAACGGCAGAAGGAGCCGTGCTGACGGATGCCGCAGCGGCAGCTTATGCAGTGGGAGATATAGGGGATCTGAAAACCGCATTTGAAAATAACCTGAAGGTGAAGGAAACTTATAAGCCAAGACCTGAAAACACTGTGAAATATAGAAAGATTTATGACATGCAGAAAACACTGATTCGAAAAGATATGAGTCAGGCGTTTCGCGTGATGAAAGAAATCACAGCATTGTAGATAAAAGGGCATTTTGCCAAAATCCATGGACAGGAGAGCGGATTTGGCGGAAGCCCTTTTTTCGAAATGTAAAGTTGACAGAGAGGGAAAATTTGTTTATTATATTGTTATAACAATATAAAATGAAGGAGTTTCTTGTGAAAAAATTAGATACATCCAGAGGCGCTGCGCCGCTTTATCTGCAGATCAGCGCCATATTAAAAGAGAAAATATTAAAAAAAGAATATGATTACGGCGATTACATTCCCAGTGAAACTGAACTGCAGAAAATGTATGATGTCAGCAGGATTACTGCAAGACAGGCCATTCAGGAATTAGAAAAAGATGGAATGGTACAGCGCGCCAGAGGAAAAGGCACGATGGTAATCTATCAGAAGCAAATTGAGGAATACCTGACCAAAATCCGAAGTTTTACCAATGAAATGCTGGACAGGAATATGGAACCCGGCACGAGATCGGCGCATCTGTCGATTGAGGAGGCCAGTCCGGAGGTGGCGGAAATTTTCCATGTGGATCCGGAAACACCGGTGTACCGGCTGGACCGAATCCGTACCGGGGATGGGATTCCGATCGTTGTATTTCGAACCTATCTGTCTCTGAGATTAAATCTGCCGTTAAAGGATGATCTGTATAAAGGAAGTCTGTATGAGATACTGGAAGAAAAAGGATGCGAGCCGGTCAGCGTAACGGAAAAATTTGACTGTATGATGCCGGATGAAGAACTGTGCGCCAGCCTGGAAATCGGGAAGGAACAGCCTATTCTCCGAAGAATCCGTATTTCCTATGACGCAGACCATAATATTGTAGAATATACCATCGGATATTACCGGGGCGATCGTTATGCATATTATATTCAAATGAAAAAATGAGTTGACAAATGACGGAACATGAATTAATATAATGTTATAACAATAGATAAGAGAGCACAAAATAGAGTGTTCTTTTATTACAGGAGTAATTGTTATATCATTCTAACGATATAAATAATAAAGGAAGGAGGCATTATGGAATATTATCCGGGGCTTGATATCAGTACGAAAAATGATGTACTGGGATTTGTATATGGGGAAGGCGTTTATGGTCCGGTGCCGGAAATTCGAAGGCTGGAAGATATCAGACAGTCATTGGAAGATTCGGATTGTGACGGACCGGAGGATTTGTATTGTATTTCCATGGATGTAGGAAGGAAAGAAGACCGGGAAGAAATTGTAAAGAGAAATTTACTGTTTGGCGTTGTGACTTACGCAAAGGGACAGATTGGTGACGGGCCGGTTCGGTCTCAGGGACATATTCATGCGGTAAGCCCATCCTGCGGAAGTTCTACACCCGAAGTGTATGAAATATGGGAGGGAGAGGCAGTGATCTATATGCAGGAATCGGCAAAAGACGATGCGGGGAACTGCTATGCGGTTCACGCAAAGGCAGGAGAAGTTGTCATTGTTCCGCCCTTCTGGGCACATGCAACGATCAATGCAGATCCTGAAAGAAAGATGACATTTGGAGCATGGTGTGTAAGAGATTATGGATTTGATTATGATGATATCAGAGAGCATCATGGAATTGCTTTCTTTCCAAAATTCCAGGATGGAAAACTCGTATGGACAAAAAATACAGCATATAAAACAGGGAATCTGGTGGAACAAAATGCAGGGAACTACAAAGAATTTCGGATAAAACCGGGAAAACCTATCTACACCCAGTTCCAGGAGAACAAAGATATGTTTGAATTTGTAACACAGCCGCAGAAATACAGCGGTATCTGGAAAAATTACCGGCCTTAAGGAGGATAACAATGGCAAAATATGATTTATATCCTGAAATTAAAGTAAATCAGTACAGCGGAGCCTGGAGAGGATATCCGCGGATCGTAGAAGAAATCAAAAAAAATATCCGGAAAGAGAAAACAATCATTGCAGTTGAGAGTTATATTGGTGTACATAATGAAGAAATCAAAACGAATCTGGTGGACGCACTGCAGCCGGAACTGGAAATTTTCGCGGATGATCTGGCGTTTGACGGAGATGTGATCACGGAAATGGTCAAGCGGAATCTGACCGATGACAGGGTATTCGGTGTAATGTCACATCAGACACTGGATGAGTTTTACGATAAGGGATCATTGTATCAGGCAGGGATGCAGATAGAACAGGCAAAAGGTCTGGTGGTTATTTACGGAACAGGTGCCTCTCTGATTGCAGAGGCTGATATCCTGATTTACGCAGATCTTGCCAGATGGGAATGTCAGTGCAGATACCGGGCAGGGGGAACTAACTGGAAAGTATCCAATGAGGAAGAAGATCCATTAAAGAAAAATAAAAGAGGATATTTTTTTGAGTGGAGAATCTGTGACCGCTTAAAAGACAATCTGTATCCGAAGATTGATTTTCTGCTGGATACCAATGTGCCGGATGATCCAAAGATGATTTCAGGAGACGATTACCGTTATGGGCTGTCTCAGGCAGTGGAACAGCCGTTTCGGCTGGTTCCGTATTTTGACGCCAGCGTATGGGGCGGCCAGTGGATGAAGGAAAAATTTCAACTGGATCCGGACGCAGACAATTTCGGATGGGCGTTTGACGGTGTGCCGGAAGAAAACAGTCTTTATTTAAGATATGGAGATGTAAGGGTGGAAGTACCTGCTCTGAATCTTGTACATCAATTTCCAAATGAATTGCTGGGTCCGAGAGTACACAGCCGTTTTGGAAAGGAATTTCCAATCCGGTTTGATTTTCTGGATACAATGGGAGGAGGTAATCTGAGCCTTCAGGTGCATCCGCTGACAGAATATATTCAGGACAAATTTGGAATGCACTACACGCAGGATGAAAGCTATTATATTTTAGATGCAGGCGAGGACGCAGCGGTATATCTCGGGGTAAAAGATAACATAAAACTGAATGATATGGTCGAAGATCTTAAAAAAGCTCAGGAAGAAAGTGGATATCGTTTCCTGGATGAGAAGTATGTGAACTGTTTTCCGGCGAAAAAACATGATCATTTTCTGATCCCGGCGGGAACGGTTCACTGTGGCGGTTCCAATGTTGTGGTTCTGGAAATCAGCGCGACTCCGTACATCTTTACGTTCAAATTATGGGACTGGGGACGGATTGGACTCGATGGAAGACCGCGGCCGGTTCATATTGAGCATGGAAAAGAAAATATTCTGCTGGAGAGAAATACCGAATGGGTAAAAGAGAATCTGATCAATCAGATTCAGGATATATCCGAAAATGATATTCACAAAGAAGAACGTACCGGACTTCATGAACTGGAATTCATAGAAACCAGACGTCACTGGCTGAAAGGAACCATTGAGCTGGAGACAAAAGGAAGCGTGAATGTTCTGAACCTGATCGAAGGGGATGCGGCATTGGTGGAAAGCACAGACGGAAGTTTCGAGCCTTATGAGGTGCATTACGGTGAGACCTTCATTGTTCCGGCGAAGCTTGAAAAATACAGGATCACGCCGCTGGAAAATAAGGAAGGGAAGATTGTCGGGGTGATCCAGGCTTACGTAAGGTAAAATTTTTCTTCCTCTTGCAGCCTTTGTTTTTCAGTGTCATAATATATCATTAGAGAACTTATGATAAAGGAATGAGAAACATGGCAAAAGATGACAATGATTTTACAAAAGGCAGTATTCCGCGAAATATCCTGAGCATGGCGCTGCCCATGACTCTGGCGCAGGTGATCAATCTCCTGTACAATATTGTGGACCGAATTTATATCGGAAGGATTCCGGTGGAAGGAACCTTGGCGCTGACCGGCCTGGGACTGACATTTCCGATCATTACGATATTGAGCGCCTTTGCCAATCTTTTCGGCATGGGAGGAGCGCCTCTCTGTTCCATTGCGAGAGGAAGAAAAGACAACAAAAGAGCGGGAGAGATCATGAGGTGTTCTTATACGCTTCTGGTCATAACGGCAGTGCTTCTGACCATTGTCTGCATGATTTTTATGAAACCTCTTTTATATGCCTTTGGAGCCAGCGACACCATTTACCCTTACGCCAGAGATTACCTGCAGATTTATCTTCTGGGGACGATTTTTGTACTGGTCAGCCTGGGAATGAATAATTTCATCAATTCCCAGGGGTTTGGAAAAATGGGAATGATGACGATTCTGTGCGGCGCTATTGCCAATATTATTCTGGATCCGATTTTTATTTTTGTATTCCATATGGGAGTCCGGGGAGCCGCTATCGCCACGGTGATTTCCCAGGGGCTGTCTGCGATATTTGCACTGAAATTTCTGAGCGGTCCGAAGGCAATCCTTAAACTGAATCCCAAAAAGTTTTATTTTAACGGGAAACTGGCAAAAGAAATCACTTCTATGGGAATATCAGGATTTACTCTTGCGGCGACCAACGGAGCCGTACAGATTGTATGCAATGCTCAGCTGCAGCAATTTGGAGGAGATCTTTATATCGGAGTCATGACGATTCTGAATTCCGTGAGAGATATTCTTACGATGCCGGTTACGGGAATTACCAACGGCGCCCAGCCGGTGCTTGGATATAATTATGGAGCCGGTGAATTTGACAGAGTGAAAAAGAGCATAAAGTTTATGACATTTTCCTGCCTGGTCTATACGGCGCTGGCGTGGCTCTGTGTGATTTTGTTTCCGGAGATTTTCATTCACATTTTCAACGGAAGCGCAGATTTGATGGAAGCGGGAATCCCGGCGCTGCATATTTATTTCTTCGGATTTATTTTCATGACCCTGCAGTTTTCGGGACAGTCCACATTTGTGGCTCTTGGAAAGGCAAAACAGGCAACCTTTTTCTCCATCTTCAGGAAAATCATTATTGTCGTTCCGCTGGCAATGATCCTGCCGTACATAGGAAATCTTGGTGTGGACGGAGTCTTCTGGTCTGAGCCGATTTCCAATTTGATCGGCGGCGTGGCAAGTTTTACGACGATGATGCTGACGGTGTGGCAGAAACTGGAACCGAAACAAAGAAAAAAATAAGAAAAAATTTTGGAAAGGGCTTCTTTACGGGGAAGCCCTTTTCCTGTAATATAAGGGTAAGAATGGAGGAAGAAAAGATGGATCAGGAAAAAGTCTTAAAGTTACAGGAAATGATAGATGACAGCCGCAGGATCGTCTTTTTCGGCGGAGCCGGGGTGTCTACGGAAAGCAATATTCCGGATTTCAGGAGTACGGATGGTTTGTATAACCAAACGTATCAGTATCCGCCGGAGATTATGGTAAGCCATACATTCTATGCGCAGCATACGGAAGAATTTTATGAATTCTATAAAAATAAAATGCTGTTTCTGGACGCGGAGCCCAATAAGGCTCATAAAAAACTGGCAGAGCTTGAACAAGCAGGGAAACTGACTGCTGTTGTAACTCAGAATATTGACGGACTGCATCAGAAAGCGGGAAGTCATAATGTGTATGAACTTCACGGAAGTGTTCACAGGAATTATTGTGTGAAATGCCATAAATTCTTTGACGCGGAATATGTGGCAGCATCTGACGGAGTGCCGCACTGTGATGCCTGCGGCGGCGTGATCAAGCCGGATGTCGTATTATATGAAGAAAGTCTGGACGGAAATGTGATGCAGGGAGCGATCAACGCCATTGCAAATGCGGATATGCTGATCATCGGAGGAACCTCTCTGGTGGTTTATCCGGCGGCGGGAATGATCGACTATTTCCGCGGCAAGTATCTGGTCGTTCTGAACCGGGATGCTACATCCAGAGATAAACAGGCAGATCTCTGCATTACGGATCCAATCGGTGAGGTATTAGGGCAGATAAAGGTAACAGAATGAAGAAAAAAGATTTTATATTGATCGGAGTCGTTCTTCTGATCGCTTTGGCAGGATTTGGGATTATACGCTGGACACAGCAGGACGGGACTCAGGTTGTGGTGACAGTTGACGGGAAAGAAGTATACCGTACGGATCTTTCAAAAGATCAAACCTATGAGATTCCGGTGGAAGAAGGAACGAATATAATGAAAATCCGAAATGGAGAAGTAACGATGAGTGAGGCTGACTGCCCGGATCAGATCTGCAGAAATCATGCGGCTGTCAGTCAGACAGGAGAGACGATCGTATGTCTGCCACATAAGGCGGTCATAGAGATCGTTTCTGAGACGGGAACCACAGAACTGGACGGGATCACACGATAGGAGGAGGACATGGATGCAAAAAGAATAGCGGCAGACGGATTGTTTCTGGCTCTTGCATTGGTTGTTTCCTATATTGAAGTGCTGATTCCGATACCGGTGGGAATCCCGGGTGTTAAAATCGGGCTGGCAAATGCCGTCATTATGGTACTTCTGTTTTTTTCCACATGGCAGCGGACCCTTTTGATTTCTATTGTCAGAATTCTTCTGGCGGGATTTTTGTTCGGAAACCCGATGACGATCGTGTACAGTCTCGCAGGAGGAATCCTGAGTCTGTTTGTCATGGTCATTTTAAAAAAAATCAAAGGATTTTCTGTCGTTGGAATCAGCGTGGGAGGCGGTGTTGCCCATAATATCGGACAGCTGTCAGTTGCGGTGCTTCTGATGGAAAATGCAAGGATTTATTATTATGCGCCGGTCCTGCTGGTGACAGGAACCATTGCGGGAATCGCCATCGGAGTTCTTACAGGAATCCTGATCCGGAAACTGCCAAAGAATTTATTTTAAATGAGAACCACAGGAGAAGACTTATGCGAGGACAGATAAAAAAAGGATTTTTCATATTTGCAGTCGTATCGCTTCTGACCATAACAGGGTGTGAACGGCGGACAGAGTCATATAGTCATACAGATTTTGCCATGGGAACAGTTACCAGTGTCACATTGTATGGCACCGGTGATCTTGAGGAAAAAGAAAAAAATATTATCAAAGAAGTAAAGGATCTGGAAGATACGATATCCTGGCGGATCGAAGACTCACAGTTGTCGAAGATCAATCAGGAATTGAAAGACAATAATGGAAAGGCGAAAGCCACCGGGGATATGAAGGACTGGATTTCCCGTGCGCTGCAGATTAGCAGAGATTCTTATTCTGACGGAAGAAATACGGTGGATCCGACCATTGGAGCTTTGACCCAATTGTGGGATTTTGAATCAGATGATCCGAAAGTTCCGTCAGAATCCAGTATACAGAAAGCGCTTCAGGGAAATCTGGCGGTCAACAGTTCTCAGACAACCATAGATGAAGACGGAACAATTACCGCAGAGAATCCGAATACAGTTTTGGATTTCGGCGCCTTCGGAAAGGGAATCGGAACCGATGTGGTAAAGGAAATCCTGGAAAAAGATGATGAGATTTCCGGAGCCATGGTCGCTCTGGGAGGCAGTATTTACGTATATGGCGAGAAACCGGACGGAGAAGACTGGAATGTGGGAATCCAGACGCCGTCCAAGGGAAGCGGAGAGATTCTGGGAACCATCAGGACCAAAGGAGATACTTCCATCAGTACTTCGGGAGATTATGAGAAATATTTTACGGATGAGGCTACGGGAAAGACATATTTTCATATCCTGGATTCGAAAACCGGATATTCCGTAGAGACAGATATTACATCCTGTACGATCATAGCGGATTCCGGTCTGGACTGTGACGGCCTCTCTACCGCATGCTTTGCCATGGGACCGGAGAAAAGTCAGGAATTGTTGAAAAAATATGATGCAGCGGCCATTTTTGTGGATAAGAAAAACCATGTCTATGTAAGCGGCGACGTCGATTTTTCTTTATCCGATGAAAACTATGAGGAAGTCTCTCTGGAAGAGTTTTTGAAAGCAAATCAGTAAAAATTGGAGAATGCAACTGCCGGTTGACAGATTTCCAAGGGCGCTTGGTAGTTGTCAACCGGTTTTTTTGTTACGATGAGGCCAGATAAAAGAAATGTTCAAGAGAGAAGAGGAGGGCGCAGCATCCGTTCCGGACCTGGATAAAATTCTCCGGTTAAGTGAAATTTTTAAAGTCAGCACAGATTATCTGCTGAAGGATGAAATAGAAGAGGAGGAGAATAAAGAGGAATCGGAACCGCAGTGCTTCTGCTTATGATCACCGGCGCTGTGGTCATTTTCATCATGGAAGGAATGAAACTGGAAAAATACGAGTATATCGAAAAAGAACTGATCATTCTGAGTGATGAAACCGAAGACATGGTACGAAAGGAAGAAGAACAGTTTTATCCGGTTTATAAAAATTCCATTGCAATGGGAGTCGCAGTCTGTATCATAAGTATTGTTCCGATGATCATTGCGGGAGCACTGACCAGTGAAGAAATTGTGTATATCTGGTGCGTGGCATTTTTCCTGATGATGATCGCTGTTGGTGTTTTCTTTATGGTGCGGTCCGGCATCGTATATGGGGGATATCAGAAGCTTTTGTGTGAAGGAGATTATACCAGCGAGAAAAGACGGGAAAACAAGAGAAATGAAAATCTGAATAAAGTTTACTGGTCTCTGGTGACTGTAATATATCTGGGAATCAGCTTTTATACGGGAGAATGGGGAAGAACCTGGATCATCTGGCCTTGTGCAGGTATATTGTTTGGTGCGGTCAGTGCCGTGCGGGCGATGATCGCAGGAAAGAAATAAAGCATAGCAGAGACATTTTTTTATCTGAAAGGCATATTTATGATATACTGAAAGAGATGATATCAATAAAAGGACAATACTGGCAGGAATTACAGGAGCAGGATGAGCTGATAGAGGGAACGATCACTCTTGGCTGCGGAGAAACCGCTGCGGTGGAAGCACTGATGGAAATGCTGAGGACATTTCACCAAAAGCATCCAATGGTGAAGTTCGATATTTTTACCGCAAACGCAGATCTGGTGACAGAACAGATGGATAAAGGACTGGTGGATATCGGACTGCTGATGGAACCGGTTGATGTGAAGCAGTATGAATTTATCCGTCTGGGAATCCGTGAAAAATGGGTGGCGGTCATGCGTGCGGATGATCCGCTGACGGAAAAGGAAACTGTTACCGCAAAAGATTTGACCGGGAAGAAGCTGATTCTGCCGAGAAGAATGAATCTGAGAAGTGAAGCGGCAAGCTGGCTTGGAGAATCTTTTGAAGATTCATCAGTTTACTGCACCTGCAATCTGAGTACCAACAGCACGATTATGGTAGAAAAAGGGATGGGATATTCCCTGGTCGTGGAAGGATCTCTGCCGTTTCTGGATTTTACAAAGATTACATACCGGCCTTTATCGCCGGAAATTTCTTTTACCAGCGTCCTGGCGTGGAAAAGGCAGCAGCCATTCAGTCCGGCAGCGTCAAAACTGATCGAGCACTTTAAGACTAGTTTGGATAAAAAGAAACAAACCAGATAATATTACGTAGAATGACAAATATAAGGAGAGCCAACATGAGTAAATATCAGTCTATTTTTCAGCATATCAGAGATGAAATTTTAAATGGAAAGATACCTGCCAATACGTATCTGCCCAGTGAAAATGAATTGCAGCAGAAGTTTAATGCATCAAGGGATACCATTCGAAAAGCATTGGATTTGCTGCTGCAGAACGGCTACATTCAAAAAGAAAAGGGAAAAGGATCCCTTGTTCTTGATATTGACAAGATCAGTTTCCCTGTTTCCGGAGTCATGAGCTTTAAAGAACTCAAGGAAAGTATGCATGAACAGGTGATAACCCATGTACATAAATTTGTAAAATATCCTGCGACGCCGCGTATGAAAAAGGAATTAGGCATGGAAGACGGAGATATTTATGAAGTTGTGAGAATACGTGAGATTGATGGCGAGAATATCATTCTGGATATTGATTATCTCAATGCGCAGGTTATCCCCGGGTTGACGAAAGAACATGCACAGAATTCGCTGTATGAGTATATTGAAGGAACGCTGGGGCTGAAAGTCAGTTTCGCGAAGAAGGAAATTGTAGTGCTCCCGGCCAGTGAAGAAGAAAAAGAGCTGCTGGATATGCATGAATATGATCTGCTGGTATGCGTGAAATCGTATACCTATCTGGAGGACGCGACACTGTTTCAATATACGGAATCGAAGCACAGACCGGACAAATTCAGGTTTGTGGATTTTGCCAGAAGAACTGTATAAGAAAAGACATGACAAGGTCAGGGAGGACATGCCTTTGTCATGTCTTTTTTTGTTTCATAGGAAACTGCGTTCCTATGAAACAAAAAACGCTCCGCGAGGGATCGCGCTGCGGCGGAACGGGAAAACTAAAAAATGTAAAAATTTCTATTGACATCATGTACGTACAAGTGTATAGTAAAAGTAAAGAAACATATACGTACAAGTCGGAAAGGAGAGAAAGATTGAAACATTTAAATTTGCTTTGGGATGATCAGAAAATTGTCATGACAGATCAGCAGACAACAAAAGAGATACCGAATGAATCTCAGTCCCTTTGTCTGGATCTGGTAAATAAAATCGTGGACTGCCTGTCTCAGTTTCAGGATTATGAAGGGATTGTTGTAAGCAATTTGAGCAGTCCTGTTTTTGACGAAGAAGGAAAGACATATGATTTTATTCAGTTATTATCCGAATCATCCCATCAGGTATGTGTGTCAGCCAGTGAAAATGATGATGTGGAAGCTCTGCTGGAAAAAGCGAAGGAGGATTTCGTATGGAAGATGAGGTATACAGGATATCATCCGGGAAAAGATGAATATTCTGTAGAATCTTTACTGACCGTAGGAAATGGATACTTCGGTTTAAGAGGAACCATGCCGGAGATGAAGATTTCTGACGGACATTACCCGGCAACTTACTTTGCAGGATTATACAATCAGGCAAAATCTAAAGTAGGAGATGCTGAAATCTTCAATGAAGATTTTGTCAATGCTCCAAATGGACAGTATATCAGCGTGAAAGTTGACGGAGAATTAGTCGACATCACATCTCAGAAAGTTTTATCACTGACAAGAACATTAAATATGAAGAACGGCCTGTTCGAGTCTGATATGGTGATCGAACTTCAGAACGGAAAACAGCTTCAGATTAAGACAGCAAGAATCGCAAACATGGAAAACACACGGGAATATGCAATCCGCTATTGTGTAACTCCGTTAAACTTCTCCGGCGGTATGGAAATCGTTTCAGAAATCGATGGTGCTGTATACAATTATAATGTAGAACGTTACAGAAGTCTGGAACAGCATCATCTGGACGTTTTAAAGACAGAGGCAGACCAGCAGAAAGCAATGCTTGCGGCAAGAACAAAGCAGTCACAGTTTACGATCATTGAAAAATCAGAACTTATGGGAGATGCAGTGAAAGCATCTGAGGTCGAAAATGAAGTTCAGAGCTGCAAAGTGATCCAGACAGTGGAAGTCAGCGCTCAGAAAAATCAGGAAATTTCCATTGAGAAATATGTCCATATGGAATGTCTGACAAATCAGCAGCTGGATGAGTCAGAAGAACATTTCCGGATGGATGTACAGCCAAAGAGCTTCGCAGCTGTGCTGGAAGAAACAACTAAAGCCTGGGAAGCATTATGGAAGAAGACAGATATTACCATCGAAGGTGATATTATGTCCCAGAAATTGATTCATTTACACACATACCATTTACTTGTTTCAGCTTCGCCAAACGGAAATAAAGGACTGGATGCATCCATTACAGCCAGAGGACTGCACGGAGAAGCATACCGCGGTCATATTTTCTGGGATGAAATCTTCATTCTGCCATTTTATATTATGCACTTCCCGGAAACAGCAAAGCAGATTTTAATGTATCGTTATGATCGTCTGGGAGCAGCCAAAGAAGCTGCTAAAGAAGCAGGATATGAAGGCGCAATGTTCCCATGGCAGTCCGGCCTGGATGGAACCGAACAGTCTCAGGAAATTCATCTGAATCCAATGACAGGAAACTGGGATAAAGACTACAGCCGTCTGCAGCGTCACGTTTCCCTGGCAGTAGCTTACAACATCTGGTTATACTGGAACAATACACATGACAAAGAGTATATGGAACAATACGGTGCGGAAATTCTTCTGGAAATCGCAAGATTCTGGGAGAGTGCGGCAGAGTATGACGAAAAGACCGGAAGATACAATATTGACAAGGTAATGGGACCGGATGAATTCCATGAGACATATCCGGGAACAGAAGAAGGCGGATTAAAGAATAACGCATATACTAATATGATGGCAGTATGGCTGTTTGAATTCATCGATCAGTTAAAGACCATCATTTCCGAAGATGCGCTGAATGCTGTTATGGACAAGACAGGAACCGGACAGAAAGATATCGATGCAATGGATGATATCAAGACAAAACTGGCTCTGGACATCAATGAGGACGGAATCATCGGCCAGTACGAAGGATATTTTCAGCTGAAAGAAGTTGACTGGGATTATTACCGTGAGAAATACGGCAACATTTACAGAATGGATCGTATCCTGCGTGCGGAAGGATTATCCGCAGACGATTACAAAGTTGCAAAACAGGCTGACACATTAATGATTTTCTACAATTTCTCCAAAGAAAAGGTAGACAATATCGTATCTGACTTGAAGTACGAATTACCGGACAATTACCTTACTGAGAATCTGCAGTATTATCTGGACAGAACTTCTCATGGTTCTACATTATCAAGAGTTGTTCATTCCCAGTTAGCGGCTATGGTAGGAAACGACGATCTGGCATGGCAGTTATATCAGGAAGCTTTATATTCTGATTATCAGGATATCCAGGGTGGAACAACAGCAGAAGGTATCCACGCCGGCGTTATGGCAGCAACGATCTATATCACAATGACTACATTTGCGGGAATTGATATCAGAGAATCAAAACTGCATGTAAATCCGCATTTACCAAAACAGTGGACACAGATCAAATTTAATATGGATGTAAATCAGGTTCACTATACATTTGACATGACACAGGACACATGCTGTGTAACTGCAGATAATGACACAGAGATCATCTACAAAGATCAGGTTGTAACATTAACAGCTGACCAGCCACAGAAATTAAAATAAGAAAAAGGAGAAAACATGAAAAAAGGATTTGTATTCGATTTAGACGGCGTTATCACAGATACTGCAAAATTCCATTATATTGCATGGAAAGAGCTTGCTGATTCTATCGGCATTACCATTGACTTACAGTTTAATGAACAGTTAAAAGGCATCAGCCGTATGGATTCCTTAGAGAGAATTCTGGCATATGGCGGAAAAGAAAACGACTACACAGCAGAGCAGAAAGAAAAAATGGCTGCAGATAAGAATGCGAATTATGTAAAATTACTGGATGATCTGACACCGGACGACTTACTGCCGGGAGTAAAAGCATTCCTGGATGAGGCAAAAGAAAAAAATGTGCCATGCTCTTTAGCATCCGCATCTAAAAACGCTCCGTTTATCTTAAAGAAATTAGGGGTATATGATTATTTTGATGCCATCGTGGATCCTGCGACACTGAAAAAAGGAAAACCAGATCCTGAAATCTTTGTAAGAGCCGCAGAATTGATCAACATCGATCCTTCTGAAGCCATCGGATTCGAGGATGCACAGGCAGGTGTAGCCGGAATCAAAGGCGCAGGAATGTATGCTGTCGGAGTAGAAGGAAGCGAGCCGCTGACAGAGGCAGATATGACCATCAAGAGCTTTGAAGAAATCAATGTCAGTGATTTATTAGAATTATAATCAGACAGCGGAAACCAATATACCGCCGTATCTTCTGATCAGGGAGATGCGGCGGTTTTCTTTATTCTATGTAAAAACTGCGTTCCTGTGAAGTGAAAACGCTCCATATCATATGAAATGCCTTTCAGGCATAAGAATATGAAACAATTTAAGCATTGGATGAAACAGGAGGAGCGTTCTATAATAAAATGAGAATATTTATCAAAGCAGAAAAATGAACAGGAGGGTATTATGGATTATAGAACACTTCCTCACGGAGGAGAATCAATCAGTGTGATCGGACTGGGAACCAGCTCCATTCAGGCATCCAGTGAAAAAGAAATACAGGAAACCATCGAGGAGGCAGCAGCCCGGGGCATCAACTATTTTGACATGGCATCTGCCGAGGCGAAACCATTTGCGGCATACGGGAGAGCTCTGTCCGGCATCAGAGAACAGGTATATTTCCAGATTCATTTTGGAGCGGATTACCATACAGGAACTTACGGCTGGACGACAGATCTGGATACAGTAAAGAAGTCAGTAGACTGGCAGCTTCAGATGCTGCAGACAGATTATATCGATTTTGGATTTCTGCACTGTATTGATGAAGAAAGTGATCTGAGAGCCGTAGAACGGGCAGGAATTCTCTCTTATATAGAAGAATTGAAACAGCAGGGTGTTGTGCGTCATATCGGGCTGTCATCCCATACGCCGAAACTGGCGGAAGAAGTACTGGACAAGGGCATCCTGGATATGATCATGTTCAGCATCAATCCTGCCTATGATTACAGGAAAGGCGATTACGGCATTGGAAATGTGGAAGAGCGGATGAAGCTGTACCGCCGGTGTGAGAAAGAAGGCGTCGGAATCTCCGTTATGAAGGCTTTTGGCGGAGGACAGCTCCTGGATGGGAAAACCTCTCCATTTGGGAAACCGCTGACGGAATATCAGTGTATTCAGTATGCTCTGGATAAGCCGGGAGTCCTGACTGTGCTTCCGGGGATTCGGGGAAAGAAAGACCTGGATCGGATTTTAAAATTCTTCAATGCAGCGCCGGAAGAAAAAGATTATTCCGTAATTGGAACCTTTGCGCCGCAGGATGCGGAAGGAATCTGTGTCTACTGCAATCACTGCCAGCCCTGCCCGAAAGGACTGGATGTGGCGCTGATCAACAAATATTACGATCTCGCTAAAGCAGGAGACCGTCTGGCGGCAGATCACTATCGAAATCTGGAGCTCCATGCAGATGACTGTATCCAATGCGGCCACTGCAATCACAGATGCCCATTCCATGTAGATCAGATGGCGAGGATGAAGGAAATAGAGGAATATTTCCAATAGGAAGCCGTTTTATAAAATGAAACATACCGCCATATCTTACCATGAGGAAAGATATGGCGGTATATTTATGTTTATATTATATAGAAGAAATACGTTTCATAAAGAAACATATATAATTGGTGGCTTCGTTTTTGTGATAGGCAATTCCGTAATCGACCGGCAATTCCTCGTTTGGATCGATGGGCAGAACAACAAAATCTTCCAAATGTTCCGGCAAATAGAAATCCGGAAGGATAGCCGGCCCGTAACCGCATTTCGCCAGAAAGGAAGCTTCCTTAATATCTTCGCACATAATATTAAAATATGTCCGGGAGTGGAGCGTCAGTTTTTCCTGCAGCTGGTTGCCGTTTTGGAAAGGAATCAGTTTCGGATGCAGCGTAATAAGACAGTCTCCTTTCAGATCATCCAGGGTAAGAAATTCTTTTCCTTCCAAAGGAGTGTCTTTCGGAAGAAGAACAAAGGTGGCTGACTGCCGGAGTTTGCGAAATGAACAGCTGCTGATTCCCTGTATCATTTCTCTTGTCCCAAACATAAGGTCAATCTGCCGGTTCTGGAGCTGATTTCTTAAGGAAAAATAATTCTGCACCACGAGCCGCGGGTAGACCTGGGGATACAGCTGCCGCATTTCCTTCAGGACTGGCTGCAAGGAAGAAACTTCCTCATGACTGGTACATCCAATCTGAAAAAAGGAAATGTCATTCTGAACAATTTTCTGGATTTTCTTTTCGGCAAAATCGATTCTGGAAAGAATATCTTTGGCATCGGCATAAAATTGTTCTCCGGCTTCTGTAAGCTTTACCATTTTGGATGTCCGGATGAACAGCAGAGTGTTCAATTCGTTTTCCAGGTTTTTGATATGATGTGTCACGGTAGGAGCAGACAGAAAAAGTTCTTCTGCAGCTTTTGTGAAATTCAAATGATCTGCAACGCAGACAAAACATGATAACTGCTGGGTATTCATAACAATCCTCCTTTTTCCAGTGTATGTGAAATAAAGAAAAAATTCAATATATGATTAGATATTATCTAATGATATTAAGCTTTTTCAAATTCAGTTTCCGGAAACAAAGTGATAGAATGGCAGACAGAAGTTCATTTTATGAATGAGTATAAAAGGGAAGGAGAAAAGGAATGATTAAAAAATTAGCCCGGTCTGTCCGGGAATATAAGAAAGCCTCCATTTTGACTCCTGTTTGTGTTGTGATAGAAGTCCTGATGGAAATTGTAATTCCGATGATCATGGCAATGATGATCGATGAGGGAATCAGCGAAAGGAACCCTGATGTTCTGCTTCGTCTGGGAGGGATTCTGATCCTCTGTGTTGCTGTTGGAATGGTGTTTGGTATTTTATCCGGCGGATTCTGCGCAGAAGCTTCCGCCGGATTTGCAAAGAATCTGAGAAAGGATATGTACTACAAAATACAGGAATATTCATTTGCTAATATTGATAAATTTTCAACGTCAAGTATCGTGACCCGCCTGACAACAGATGTGACCAACGTACAGCTTGCTTATATGATGATTATCCGTGTGGCAGTCCGCGCCCCGATTATGCTGATATTTTCCATAGCGGCGGCGCTGGCGATCAATGTGAGCCTGACAGCTACTTTTCTGATCGCTGTTCCGATTCTTGGCGTCGGTCTGTACCTGGTGGTGACAAAATCCCATCCGTATTTTGAGAAGGTATTCCATATTTACGATGATCTCAATGGAGTGGTCCAGGAAAATCTATCGGCCATCCGTGTGGTGAAATCCTTCGTAAGAGAGAAATTTGAGATCAGTAAATTTGGAAAAGTATCTGAAAAAATTTATAAAACATTCAGTACAGCGGAAGGAATCGTTGCATTTAACATGCCTCTGATGCAGTTTGCAGTTTATACCTGCCTTCTGCTGCTGTGCTGGTTTGGCGCAAGACTGATTGTTCTGACGCATGGAACGACCATGACCACGGGAGAGCTGTCAAGTCTGATCGCCTATGCGATGAATATTTTAAACTGTCTGATGATGCTTTCCATGGTGCTGGTTATGATCAACATGGCGAGGGCGTCAGCAGAACGTATTGAAGAGATCCTGGACGAGGAAAGTTCTCTGAAAAACGGGGAAAATCCTTTGTATGAAGTAAAAGACGGGGAAATTGAATTCAGCAATGCAGCGTTCAGTTATCAGGATGATCCGGAGAAAGAATCCATCCGTCATATTTCACTGAAAGTTCCATCTGGAACAACACTTGGAATCATCGGGGGAACCGGAAGCGGAAAGAGTTCTCTCGTCCAGCTGATTCCGAGGCTGTACGATGCGACGGAAGGAACCGTGAAAGTCGGCGGCGTGGATGTAAAAGATTATGATTTATTTACCCTTCGAAACGAGGTTGCCATGGTTCTTCAGAAAAATCAGCTGTTTTCCGGAACCATCAATGAAAACCTCCGCTGGGGAAATAAAGATGCGACAGATGAACAGATCCGGCACGCCTGCCGCCTGGCACAGGCTGATTCCTTTGTGGAAAGCTTCCCGGATCAGTATGAGACATACATTGAGCAGGGAGGAACCAATGTATCCGGCGGACAGAAACAGAGATTATGTATCGCCCGGGCGCTCCTGAAGAAGCCGAAGATCCTGATTCTGGATGATTCCACCAGCGCGGTAGATACCAGAACCGATGCCATGATCCGAAAGGCGTTCCGGGAAGAAATTCCGAATACGACGAAGATTATCATTGCCCAGAGAATTTCTTCCGTGGAAGACGCTGACATGATCATTGTCATGGATCAGGGAGAAATCAACGGCGTGGGAACCCACGAAGAATTATTGGAAACCAATGAAATTTACAGAGAAATTTACGATTCACAGACGAAAGGAGATGATGCGGCATGAAGAAAAGAACCGATACATTAAAAGTAACCGGACGACTGATGTCTTATATCGTGGGCAGACATAAGCTGATGTTTGCCGCCGTTGTCATCTGCATTCTGATTAGTTCCGGAGTGGTTGTGGTAAGCTCTCTGTTTCTTCAGCTGCTGATCGACGATTACATTACGCCGATGCTCACAGAAAATCATCCTGTTTTTACGGGATTATTTCACACTATTCTGATCATGGCAGTGATCTATATCACAGGCGTTCTGGCGACGTTTACATACAATCGGCTGATGGTGAAGGTTTCTCAGGGAACCCTGAAAATGATTCGTGATGATATGTTTTCTCATATGCAGATGCTGCCGATCCGCTATTTTGACACCCACACCCATGGAGATGTCATGAGCCATTATACCAATGATACAGATACTCTGAGACAGTTCATCTCTCAGGCGCTGCCGCAGTTTATTTCAGCTGTGGTCACCATTATTGTGATTCTTGGCTCCATGCTGGCAAGCAGTGTGCCTCTTACAATCCTTGTCCTGGCTGTGACGGCAGTCATGGCTCTGGTCACGAAACAGATCGGCGGAGCCAGCGCGAAATACTTCATCAAACAGCAGGAAACACTGGGAGATGTGACAGGCTATATTGAGGAAATGATCAATGGACAGAAGGTGATCAAGGTATTCTGCCATGAGGAAGAAGCAAAACAGCGCTTTGATAAAGAAAATGATCAATTGTGCGATGATGCGGCAATGGCAAATAAATTTGCCAATATTCTGATGCCGGCCATTATGCAGATCGGAAATCTTCAGTATGTATTGATCGCTCTGATCGGCGGTATGCTGGCAATCCATGGAGTGGGAGACATCAGCGTCGGTATGATCGTGGCATTTCTGAATCTGTCCAAGACATTCTGCATGCCGGTGTCACAGATTGCCCAGCAGGTGAGCATGATGGCCATGGCTCTGGCCGGAGCAGAAAGAATTTTCCAACTGATCGATGAAGAGCCGGAGACAGATAACGGATATGTAACCCTTGTCCGGGTGCATAACCGGGATGGAAAATATGAAGAAACTGACGATATCACCGGAATATGGGCGTGGAAGCATCCGCACCATGACGGAACCCTGACTTACCAGCCGCTGACCGGAGAAATCGAATTTCTGGGGGCAGATTTTGGTTATACCAAAGAGAAGCTGGTTCTTCATGGCATCGTGTTAAATGCCACCGCGGGAGAAAAGATTGCCTTTGTGGGAGCCACAGGAGCCGGAAAGACAACCATCACGAACCTGATCAATCGGTTCTATGATCTGGCAGATGGTAAAATCCGTTATGACGGCATTAATATCAACAAAATAAAGAAATCGGATTTGAGACATTCTCTCGGAATCGTATTCCAGGATGTCAATCTGTTTACGGGAACTATTATGGAAAATATCCGGTATGGAAAACTGGATGCGACAGATAACGAATGTATCGCGGCGGCGAAACTTTCCAACGCCCATGAATTTATCAGCCGTCTGCCCGACGGCTATCAGACCATGCTGACGCAAAATGGATCCGGGTTATCTCAGGGACAGCGTCAGCTGATTTCCATTGCCAGAGCAGCGGTGGCAGATCCGCCGGTTATGATTCTGGATGAGGCGACATCATCCATTGATACCAGGACGGAAGCTCTGGTACAGGCAGGAATGGATAATCTTATGCGGGGAAGAACCGTATTTGTGATTGCCCACCGCCTGTCAACGGTCAGAAATTCTGATTCGATTATCGTGCTGGATCACGGGCGGATCATAGAGCGGGGAAGCCACGATGAATTGATCGCAAATAGAGGAACGTATTACAGTCTGTATACAGGGGCTTTTGAATTAGAATAAAATGCAGGGGTGCGTCAGATGGCGCATCCCTGTATTTTATTCTTGACTTAAAGTCAGGTTTAAAGTTTATCATAGAGATAAGAAGTAAAAATAGATGCAGAGTCAAGAAGGAGGAACATTATGAGTAAGAAAAGTCTTGTAGCATATTTTTCTGCCAGCGGTGTGACGGCCCGGGCGGCAAAGACTCTGGCAGAGGCAGCAGGTGCGGATCTCTATGAGATCAAACCGAAAACGCCGTATACAAAAGCGGATTTAAACTGGATGGATAAAAATGCCAGAAGCAGCATAGAAATGAACGATCCGTCATCACGGCCGGAAATCGCGGATCAGAATGCTGATATTGCATCCTATGATGTGATTTTCCTGGGATTTCCAATCTGGTGGTATGTCGCTCCAACGATTATCAATACTTTTCTGGAAAGCTATGACTTTTCCGGAAAGACCATCGTATTGTTTGCGACGTCCGGCGGCAGCGGATTAGGAAAGACTGTGGAAAAATTAAAACCATCCGTTTCTGATACTGCTGTTATCGTGGAAGGAAAGATGCTCAACGGCCGTATGACAAAGAATAACCTGGAAAGCTGGCTGAAAACACTGGACTTATGAAATGTATTACCCATACAGAGAAATCGAATGACAGGAAGTGTTTAAGATTGCTGCTGTCGAAAGAAAAAGAAAGTAAATAGAACAGAGATAAGCTTATCTGACGGAGATAGGGATAGTATTTCCGAAAAGATAAGCTTTTTCTTTTTTTAAAAAATCGCTTGCTTGTGACGCAGCGTCATAAGATATACTATGACCAGGAGGTGATAAGATGGAAAAAGACAGAAGAATACAGCCCGGTTATATGACGGTAGGAGAAATCGCCAAAAAGATGGGGACAACGGTGAGGACGCTCCAGTACTATGATAAAAGAGGACTTCTCTCACCATCCGCAGCCAGTGAAGGCGGCCGGAGATTGTATACATATAAAGATATGGTCAGGCTGCATGAAATCATGTCTCTGAAATCCCTGGGATTTTCATTGGATGATATCAAAGAAAATCTGTCATCCCTGGAAACGCCGGAGGAAGCCGCAGAGACTCTTGCCCGGCAGGAAGAAAAGCTGAAGGCGGAAATCGAGCGATTAACCCGGTCCCTGAAAGATATGGAAGCCCTGAAACAGGAAGTTATGCAGATGGAATCGGTGAATTTTAAAAAGTATGCAGATATCATTGTGAATCTCCGGATGAAAAATGAATATTATTGGCTGATCAAATATTTTGACGATGAGCTGCTGGACTACATCAGAAAACGGTTCGATGAGGACAGCGGCCTGGATTTTATGAGAAGATTCCGAAAAGTAACGGACAGAGCGCTGAATCTGAAAGAGACAGGAATCTCTCTTGACAGCAGAGAAGCGCAGAAAGCAGCGGAAGAATTCTGGAATCTGGTTCTGGAATTTATCGATGGAGATATGACGCTCCTTCCAAAGCTGATGGAATTCGGAAACAAAAAGGTAAATGATCATGAGTGGGGACGAAGGCAGGCGGAAGCAACCGCCTATCTCGGAAAAGCGCTGGAAATATATTTTGCGGGGCAGGAAACAGGCTCTTTGGAGGAGGAATGAAGATGGCAGATGCGGTGGCTGTGACAAATCTGAGCAAACAATACGGCAGACATCAGGTGTTTAAGTATTTGGATTTTCAGGTAAAGCAGGGAGAAATCTTCGGTATCCTGGGTATGAACGGCGCAGGAAAAACAACGCTTCTGGAATGTATGGAAGGACTCCGGGATTATGATTCCGGGACCGTCAAAATGAATGGGAGCATCGGAATCCAGCTGCAGTCTGCCTCCATTCCTTCTTATATGAAGGGGAAGGAAGCAGTCCGTCTGATCGCCGGATGGAAAAAAACGGAAATTCAGGAAGAAATTCTTTATAAATTAGGGATGGAAGAACTGAAAGAAAAAGGTTATGCGGAAATGTCAACAGGACAGAAACGAAAGCTTCACCTGGCGCTGGCTCTGATCGGAGATCCGGATATTTTATTTCTGGATGAACCTGCGGCAGGGCTGGATGTGGAAGGACGGATTCGGCTTCACCGGCAGATCCGGCGTCTGAGGGAGAGAGGGAAAACCATCCTTCTGGCAAGCCATGATATGGGGGAAGTGGAAAATCTCTGCGATCGGATTATGATTTTGCACAAAGGGACCATTCTTTTCTGCGGAACGGTGGATGAGTTGTCAAAACGGATGGGAAAATGTTATCAGATTGAAATTCTGACAACAGAGGGAACACAAAAGTTTGAAGCAAAAGATATCGGAGAATCAATGCTGGATATATTGGAAGATTATAAGAGTAAGAACATTAAAATCCAGGACATTAAAATCAGCCGGGGAACATTAGAACAGCATTTCCTGGAACTTATGGAAGGAGGGAGCAGATGAAAGCTTTCGTATACGGCACCGCCCTGCAGTGGAAAATGGATCTGCGCAGCAAATCACTGCTGGTTACGTGTTATCTTGTCCCGCTTCTGTTTTTTGCAGTGGTCGGTGAAATATTTATCTCTGTTATGCCACAGACAAAAGAAACTTTGATTTATTCCATGACAATCATGGGAATCTGTATGGGAACTGCCATCGGCGTGCCGCCGTCGCTGGCGGAAATATATGGAACAGATATCAGGAAAATGTATAAGGCTAATGGAATTCCTGTGTACTATGGGATTCTTTCCACAGCTATTTCATCCCTGCTTCATTTGATGATTTTAAGTATGATTATTTATCTGGCGGCGCCGGTTATTTTTGATGCGTCCCGTCCGGAAAATCCTGCCGGATATTTTGGGAAAGTTCTGATCTTTGCCATTGTGTCTCTGAGCACAGGAGCAGTGCTTGGATGCGGAATCCCGGATCCGTCCAAAATCCCGATGTTTTCCCAGATTGTATTTCTGCCGTCCATCATGCTGTCCGGCATTATGTTTCCGGTGGATCTTCTGCCGGAAGGCCTGCGGACAGCAGGAAAACTGTTCCCGGCATCCTGGGCTTACCGATGGATGACAGGAACAGGTAGTCTTTTTGAAAATCTGCTGCCTTTGTGCGGAATCTCTGCGGCTATGGCATTTGCATGTATCTGGAGATTACGAACTCTGAAATGACTGACGGATTTCCTGGAGAAACCGCTCTGCAATCGGTGTAAAAATCTGATACTTCTTCCATATAAGATACATATTTGCTTTTAATTCTGGTGTCAGAGGCCGAAAGGCTAAACCGCTTCCCGGACTGGTATCGATCAGATAGCGGTAAGTAAGCAGGCATCCAAGCCCTTCTTTTGCAAACATAGCTCCATTATAAGAAAGACGAAAGGAACCTTCCAGCCGAAGATCCTGAAAGCGTTCACCGGCCCAGGCAGCAATCTCAGTATTCCAGCCCTGTTCAGAGCAAAAAAGAGGTTCTCCAATCAAGTCATCCAGTCGGATGGCTTTTTTCTTTGTCAAAGGGTGAGCATCAGACATGATAAGCCCCCAGGTATCTGATTCCGGAAAAGGAATAAAATTGTACTTTGCAGGATCCGGTTTTTCTGCAAGAACTGCGAAATCCAGCAGTCCTTTGTCCAGTTTTTCTGTCACCTGTTCGGTATCTCCGCTGGTGATGTGGTAGTGGAGAGATGGGTATGCCTTTTTAAATTTCTGGATTTCCTGTGCCAGATACCGGATCTGATAGGATTCGGCGAGACCAAAGTAAAGTTCTCCTCCGGTCATATCATCCAGCGAAAGAAACTCCTGTGAAATCTTATCGGTCATTTTCACCAGATCTTCCGCCCGTTTACGAAGCAGGATGCCTTCTTCTGTCAGCTGAATGCTGAAGCTGTGCCGGATGAACAGCTTTTTCCCAAGTTCATGCTCCAGAGATTTCAGCTGTTTTGACAGAGTCGGCTGTGTCACATGAAGGGTTTCAGCCGCCCTGGTCATATTTTCCTCTCTTGCCACAGCAAGAAAATATCGGAGAGTCCGAAGTTCCATAGGATACCTCCTTTTGTGTTATTCCTAAAATTCATATCATGATATAAATAATAACCATTAGCGGAATCAAATGCAAGGAATTATAATAAACTCAGAAAAAGAAAGGAGGAAGTCCACATGGGAGAAATGTCGGATATCATACAAAATCTGAAGGATGCGGGATGCAGTGAACAACAGACAAAAGATATATGCAGTTTGTACAAAGCCGGAAGGATTCAGGATGTGATCCGGACCCTCAGATGCCACAGATGTCATTTGATGGATCAGCTTCATGAAAGCCAGAGCAAAGTGGACTGTCTCGATTTCTTAGTTTACCAGATGGAAAAAGAACAGAACATCCGATAACAGGAAAGGAAGGTATGGTAAAATGGCAGAATTAAATTTAACACAGGAATGGGACAAAGTTTTCCCGAAGAGTGAGAAAGTAAATCATCGCAAAGTAACATTTCATAACCGTTATGGAATCACACTGGCAGCAGATCTGTATGAGCCGAAAGATGCAGAAGGAAAGCTTCCTGCAATTGCGGTCAGCGGACCATTCGGCGCAGTCAAAGAACAGGCTTCCGGTCTCTATGCGCAGACCATGGCAGAAAGAGGATTTTTAACGATTGCTTTTGATCCGTCTTATACAGGAGAAAGCGGCGGTGAACCGCGGTATGTGGCATCTCCGGATATTAATACAGAAGATTTTTCTGCGGCAGTTGATTTCTTATCTGTACAGGATAATGTGGATCCGGAACGAATCGGAATCATCGGAATCTGCGGATGGGGCGGCATGGCGTTAAATGCGGCAGCCAATGATCCGAGAATCAAAGCAACGGTGACTTCCACCATGTACGATATGAGCCGTGTTAATGCGCAGGGATATTTTGATTCCATGGATGCGGACGCACGATATGAACTCAGAAAGACATTAAACGCTCAGAGAATCACAGATTATAAAAATGGAACTTATGAAAGAGCAGGCGGAGTCGTAGATCCGCTGCCTGACGACGCCCCGTTTTATGTAAAGGACTACTATGACTATTATAAAACAGAGCGCGGATATCACAAACGTTCTTTGAATTCCAACGACGGATGGAATACGACATCTGCACTCTCATTTATGAACATGCCAATCTTAAGCTACAGCGATGAAATCCGAAACGCAGTGCTGATAATCCATGGTGAAAAAGCACACTCCTGCTACTTCAGCAAAGACGCATTTAAAAAGCTGAAAGGAGACAACAAGGAACTGATGATCATTCCGGACGCAGTGCATACGGATCTGTACGATCAGACAGATATTATTCCATTTGACAAGATGGAAGAATTCTTTCAGGAATATTTAAAATAGAATATGCGGGATAAAAGAGAAATCCAGAAGCAGATGTTTTTGACAGCATCCTTCTGGATTTTTTTCTGCATTTTTGTATTTTATAGAAGAAAGAGATTGTCTAATGTATACAATAGGTGGTAGAATATGCCCTGGACTAAAAATTGGGAGGAATGTAAAAACTATTATGAATGGCGTAGTATTAGAGAAGATTATTGAAATGTTTATCATCATGCTTGCCGGCGTAATTGCCTGCAGGACAGGGCTGATTGATGAAAAAACCACGAAGAAAATGTCGAATTTATTATTGATGCTGGTGTCTCCACTGCTGATTTTTCAGTCTTATCAGATGGATTTTAATATTAAATTCTTCTATGGACTTCTGTGGACACTGCTGGCATCTGTGATCGCATTTATTATTATGATTCTTCTGGCAAATATCATTTACAAGGGAGATGATCACCGGCTGTCTGTAGAAAAAATGAGTACCATCTATTCCAATTGTTCTTTTATTGGAATTCCACTGGTTGATGGGATTCTGGGCGCGGAAGGAGTTTTATATCTGACCGCATATGTGACAGTATTTAATATTCTTGTATGGACCAACGGCGTATGGATCATGGGCGGCGGAAGCGATTTGAAATCCGCATGGAAGAATCTGGTCTCACCGGCAATTCTTTCGGTATTCCTTGGTATTTTCTGTTTCATCATGCAGATCCGTCTGCCGGAAATCGTGTCAGAACCGGTCCAGATGGTGGCAGATATGAATACCCCTCTGGCAATGATCGTTGCAGGATCTAATCTTGCACGAACCGATATTCTAAAGAGTCTGAAAAATGTGAGACTGTATTCCGTCAGTTTTGTAAGACTTCTGCTGTTTCCGCTGATCAGTGTCGGATTCCTGTATCTGATGCATCTGGAATTTTATATCTCATTTACGGTCTTTATCGCAACCGCCTGTCCGGCAGGAGCAACAACCATTATGTTTGCGGAGCGATACGGAAAAGATGCCCGTTACGCATCGGAAATTTTTACAGTTACCACAGTTTTATCAGCAGTTACCATTCCATTGCTTTCGATGATGTCATTGCGATTACTCGGTTAAACAAAAAGGAAACTCTTGGTCAGGATGAATATCTCTCTGAAAATCAGAGGTTCAGAGGATTCATCTTAAGGCCGGGAGTTTTTTCTTATACCGGGATGTGATAAAATGGAAACCAGGATGAGGAGGGAGAAAATGAAGCAGGAAACAATCAATCAGGTATTAAAATTCAGAGATGACAGGAATTGGAAGCAGTTTCACAATCCAAAAGATCTGGCTATATCCATCAGCCTGGAAGCCGCAGAACTGCTTGAAATATTTCAGTGGAGCGGTGAGGATGTATACTGCAGAGATAAGATGGAACAGATACGGGAAGAACTGGCGGATGTGCTGAATTACAGTATTTTGATGGCAGATGCCTGCGGGCTGGATCTGGATGAAATCATAAGAGACAAAGTAAAGAAAAATAATGAAAAATACCCGGTGGAAAAAGCATATGGAAGCAAAGAAAAATATACGGAGTTAAAAAGAAGATGATAAATAAAGGACAATGTATGGGTAATATTATAAAAATTGAAAATCTGGAAGCCTCGGAATTGGATATTTATGCCCGGCTTTCAGAGGGACAGCTTTTGCACTATTATGAACCGGATCCGGGAATCTTTATCTGTGAGAGCCCGAAAGTAATAAAACTTGCGCTTGATGCAGGATACGAACCACTTTCGATCCTGATAGAAGAAAAAGATATGGAAAGACAGGCAGGAGAAATCACTGAGCAATGCGGAAACATACCTGTACATACGGGAAATTTTGAACTCCTGAAGAATCTGACAGGATTTCCATTGACAAGAGGTATGCTCTGCGCCATGCGCCGCAAAGAACTGCCGGCGGCAGAAGAAGTATGCAAAAATGCAGGAAGAATCGCAGTTTTAGAAAATGTCATGAATCCTACTAACGTCGGCGCGATTTTCCGTTCTGCGGCAGCTTTAAACATCGATGCAGTTTTACTGACATCAGGATGCAGCAATCCTTTGTACCGCCGTGCGGCCAGGGTAAGTATGGGAACGGTCTTTCAGATTCCGTGGACATTTTTTGACAAGAAACAGTCCTGGCCGGATCAGGGAATGGAAGTCCTGAGAAAAGAAGGATTTAAGACGGCAGCCATGGCGTTGAGCGATGATTCCATTCGTATTGATGATTCCAGGCTGGCAGCAGAAGAAAAGCTGGCGCTGATTCTTGGAACGGAAGGAGATGGACTGGCAGCAGGAACCATAGCAGACTGCGATTATACCGTAAAAATTCCAATGGCACATGGTGTGGATTCGTTGAATGTAGCGGCAGCAAGCGCAGTGGCATTCTGGGAATTAGGGAAAAGTAAAATTTTATAACATAGGGGAGGATAAAACGATGCAGGAAGAATTCATGAAAAGGTTAGAAGGGAAAAAAGCAGATTACATATATTTAGGAATCACAGAAGATGGAAAATCCAGACTTACGATTCCTATTCCATGGGAACAGACAGCACATGCAATGAATATGCTGACGCCGAATGTTTATCTGTCCAAAGAAGAGGTATCTGATCCGGAGATTATGGAATATCTTGTATCTCATACTAAAGTTAGAAGCTGTTATATTTTTACGCCTTTGGAAAACTATGAATTTCTTTCAAATTTTGCAGAAATGGAAGATTTAGAAATATATGGCGGAGATCATATCACATCACTGTCTTTTATGCGGAATATGAAATCATGGATGATGCTCCACATAGAAAATGCCAGATTGAAGAATCTGGAAGAAGCATTTCCGGAAGATAGAAAAATAGATTTCTTTCTGCCGATGTGCCTGTCCCTGCAGGCATGTGAAGTGGAAGACTTAAAAGAGGCTGTGGAATTCACCCGGAAGAAATCATTGGCAGAATTGATCATATGCCGAAAAAAAACTCAAAGAGATGAAAGAGAACGATGGAAAGAAGTAAGGACAACAATGTACCGGTATTATGACTTGAAGGAAGAATTTTGACATAAAAGAGAAATAGAGGAAAGGAAAATCAATGAGTAAACGAAAGAAAACAGGATATGAGACGGATAGTGAATATTTTGCACAGCTGGATTATTTAGGAGCAGAGTATTCCGCCGCTTTGGAGAAGATTGAAGAACAAAATAGAGATATCAGAAAATTGATTGCGTTATTGGTTGAACATGACGTGGTGCTAGTATATAAATAGTGCAAGTCAAAATGAGAAAATTCCAAATAGACAATACATGATATAATAAAAATATCGTACTAAAGGAGGATCTCATTATGGCGAAGCAACATGACAAACAGTTTAAACTGGATGCAGTCCAGTATTATTTCGGTCACAAAGAGCTTGGTGTCCGTCGCTGTGCCCAGAATCTCGGTATTGGTTACAGCACTTTGACGAAATGGCTGAAAGATTTCCGGGAGTCTGGCGATATCCCTGTTCGCGGCTCTGGTAATTACGCCTCTGATGAGCAGAAAGAGATTGCCCGTCTGAAACGCGAACTCCGTGATGCCCAGGATGCACTTGATGTGTTAAAAAAAGCTATCAGCATTCTGGGAAAATAACAGAAGCCATTTATCTCGAGGTTTCTGAAAAGACGGAAGCTGTAAGAAAACAGAATCGCCGGGTCTCCGTCTCCGAAATGCTGAAATATTTAGGCGTTTCACGGTCTGGATATCGCTCATGGCTAAACCGTACTCCTTCTGATACAGAAAAACGCAGGGAATACATAAAAGCCAAAATGCAGGATATTTATGATCAATCGAAGCAAAACTACGGAGCTCCAAAGATCACCAGAAAGCTGCGTCAGGAGGGAGAGACCATCTCAGAGCGTACTGTCGGAAAATATATGAAGGAAATGGGGATCAGAGCCCAATGGGTGAAACCATGGACGATCACTACCATAGATTCCGATTTCAGTAACGAACTTCAAAATATCCTGGATGAACAGTTTATTCCTGACAGTATGGTGCAGTGATATCACGTATATCTGGACGA
>DWWD01000031.1 GCA_019119895.1 Candidatus Anaerostipes avistercoris
AACCAAGAATTAAAGTGAGTTTGTTTTACAGATAGAGTATGAAATATAGAGTGAAAAGCCGTATGCGTTAATAGCGCACGTACGGTTTTGTGTAGGGATATGGGGAGTAATCCCCATATCTACTAGAGAAACATGAGGTACATATGCAAAGGAGGGACAGGTATGAGTGCAGGACAGAAGAGTCAAAAGTCCGCATCGAATTTCCGGAGAGTGAATGTATATCAGGGATTTGATGTTTCAGAATATCAAAAACTTCTGATTTTTTTAGAACAGCATGGAATCAAGTATTGGAATTATGTTATTGATACGGCAAGTCAGGCTGACATTCCTAAAATAATGTATTTTTTTACACCGGTACTGTTTCTTGCGCCCAGGGCTTTTAAAGGCAGCAGAGGGATTCCGGCAGATCAAGCTGCGGTGTAACCCCCTTCTCTGATGTAAATAGCAAATTGAAAATTGTGCAAATTACACAAAAAAATAAAAAAAAAATGGATAATAAGTAAAAATTGCACGAAACGTATTGACTTTTATGCGAATTGGTCCTACCATATAATTATAAATTGGTAGAACCAATTCTGCGCGCACAGGAAGTGGTAGGAACTGAAAAACAGACAAGAGAATAAAGGAGGAGCGTGTGACACTGTTTGTGAATTTTATTTTAGCAATGCTTCCAATCATCTGGCTGATCATTGCTTTGTGCGGAATGAAAATGACCGGATATAAAGCCTGCATCATAGCATTGATCATTGCGGCGGCGGAAGCCTTGTTTCTCTGGAAACAGGAAGCTGTTGATGTGGCAACAGGCGGATTAGAAGGATTTGCAATGGCTCTCTGGCCGATCTGCCTTGTGATCATTGCAGCAGTTTTTACTTATAATCTGGTTGTGTATACAAAAAATATGGAAGTCATCAAAAGAATGCTTGTCTCTGTATCAAAAGATAAACGGATTCTGATGCTGATCATTGCCTGGGGCTTTGGAGGATTTATGGAAGGAATGGCAGGATTCGGAACCGCAGTGGCCATTCCGGCGGGAATTTTGTGCGGTCTTGGATTTGAGCCGATCTTTGCGGCAACCGTCTGTCTCATTGCGGATACAACGCCGGTGGCATTTGGATCCATCGGGATTCCTACGGTAACGGCAGCCGATATTACAGGGGTCAGCCAGCATGACACAGCGTCTTTTGTTGTACTGCAGCTTGCGCTGATGGCAGTTGTCGTTCCTTTCCTGATCGTATGGATTACAGGAAAACGGGACGGGGCGAAAGGACTCAAAGATTACAAAGGAATCCTGTTTATTACCCTGATGTCAGGAATATCTTTTGTGCTGCCTCAGTATCTGACCGCAAAGTATATTGGTGCGGAACTTCCGGCTGTGATCGGATCTGTCTGCAGCATGGCGGTGACCATTCTTCTGGCAAAATTTTTAAGAAGAGAGAAAGAAACAAAATTTGACCTGGAATTGTCACAGGAAGAAAGTGAGCCGTTGTCTGTTAAGAGTGCCTTGACGGCCTGGAGTCCTTTTATTCTGGTCCTGTTTTTTCTGATTATAACGTCATCGATTTTCCCGGCAATTCATGATCCTCTTGCGGCAGTGAAATCAGATGTACAGATTTATACGGCGGAAGGAGCAAGTCCGTATACTTTCACATGGATCGCAACGCCAGGAGTGCTGATTTTTATTGCAGCATTGATCGGAGGATTGATTCAGAAATGTTCTCTGGCAGAAATGCTGAAGATTCTGCTGGATACAGTAAAACAGATGTCGAAAACCATTATTACCATTATGGCGGTGCTTGGAACAGCAAAAATCATGGGGTACAGCGGAATGACACAGTCCATAGCGGATTTTATTGTAGGGGTCACGGGAGCATTCTACCCGATTGTCGCGCCGCTGATCGGATCCATCGGAACATTTGTTACAGGAAGTTCGACTTCCAGCAGTGTTCTGTTCTCAAGTCTGCAGAAAAGCACGGCAGAAACTTTAAATATGAATCCTCTCTGGCTCATAGCGGCCAATACAGTGGGCAGTACGGCGGGTAAAATCATTTCACCTCAAAGCATTGCGGTAGCTACGGCGGCGACCGCAACTGTAGGAAAAGAGAGTGTGATTTTAACAAGGGTCATGAAATATTATATTTTATTTGCCGCAGTTTATGGGGCTGTAGCCTTTGTAGGAGCGGGATTTGTTTGATAAAAAGGGAGAAGGAGAGAAATATGACAAGAATAGAACTGCCTTTTGGAAAGGGAAAAATAGAAGCGCAGATACCGGAAGAAAGACTTCAGGGAATTTTGGTTTCCAGGGCACATTCCTATCATCCGGAGTTCGGTGAAATGAGACTGGTGGAGAAAGCAATGCAGCATCCCATTGGCAGTGAGCGGCTGAGAGATCTTGCAAAAGGGAAGAAAAATATTGTGATGATTGCCAGCGATCATACAAGACCGGTTCCAAGCAAAGTAATTATGCCGGCTGTGCTGAAAGAAATCAAGGAAGGCAGTCCGGACGCAGTGATTACGGTTCTGATTGCCACAGGATTTCACAGGCCGACCACAAGGGAAGAATTAATTGATAAATTCGGACAGGAGATTGCAGACAGAGAAGATATCCGGTTTGTTGTGCACGAGAGCGGGAAAGCAGAAGACATGGTGGAAATCGGAATTCTGCCGTCCGGCGGCAGACTGCGGATCAACCGGATTGCCTGTGAAGCGGATCTGCTGATCGCAGAAGGGTTTATTGAACCGCATTTCTTTGCAGGATTCTCCGGAGGAAGAAAAAGTGTGCTGCCGGGGGTATCCAGCAGGGAAACGGTAATGGCAAATCATTGTTCCGAATTCATTGCGGATCCACATTCCAGAACAGGAATTCTGGAAGGAAATCCCATTCATAAAGATATGGTGTGGGCAGCCGAAAAGGCAAAGCTCGCATTTATCGTAAATGTGGTTCTGGATCAGGATAAGAAGGTAATACGGGCATTTGCCGGACATTTCGATCAGGCCCACAGAGAAGGGTGCAGATTTGCAGATCAGCTTTCAGGAGTGGATGCGGCGCCGGCAGACATTGTCATTTCAACCAATGGGGGATATCCGCTGGATCAGAATGTATATCAGTCTGTAAAAGGAATGACCGCGGCGGAAGCAACCTGCCGTCCGGGAGGGGTCATCATTATGGTTTCAAGCTGTACGGATGGCCACGGCGGTCAGGAATTATATGACACCTTTGCCAATGAAAAAGACAAAGAAAAGATTATGGCAGGATTTTTGGCGACAGACCGAGATTCCACCATAGCGGATCAGTGGGAATCACAGATTCTGTGCCGGATTTTGCTGAAATACAAGGTGATTATGGTGACTGAAGCACCGCGGGAAATGATCGAAGAGATGCAGATGGACTATGCGGAAGATCTTGAGGAAGCAATTGGCATGGCGGATGCTTATCTGGGCAAAGAAAACAGTAAAATTACAGTGATACCGGATGGAGTATCAGTCATCGTAAGAAAATAAGAAATACAGCATCTGCAGTTTGTCAGATTGTAAAAGGGCCTCCCGGTTTACTGCCGGAAGGCCTCGTTTTTATGGATTTAAAATATTTTTTATAACGTCTGCGTCGCCCAGATATACCATATCGGAATTGGAGAGCTTCACGTAATAATAATCGCCGGAACTGTCTTTGGATCCAATACATAGGGTAACAGATTTTTTCTCGTTATCGTCATCGGTATCCTTATAAGAAACTTTGACTGTAATCTGTGAATCTTCATCCAGCCCGTATTTGGAAAGGTCGCTGTCGGATGCGGCGTAATTTTCACAATTGCCGAAGGTAAAGGTACCCAGGCCGCCTCCGATGGAGTCAATATCATCATCGGATTTATAGGTGTTTTTCTTACCGTCCTGTGTGACAACAACTTTGGTAATATTTCCGGAACTTAACGTTGGAAAAGTATCCTTTTGGATGAAATCGTCCAAAGTTGAGGAAAGGCTGTTGACCACATCGGATGATACAGTGTAAATGGTTGACTTATCGTCTACGGTCAGATAATAGTTTTCACCAGCTGCATTGCCTATATAGAAGGAGGTTTCGGTTCCATCTTTATCCTTTACGGTAACAGTGTAAGACGGATTTTTCAGACCGTAGTCATCCAGGCCGTCACCCTTCCCCAGCCTGCGGACCGCTTCCATTTTCTGAAAAGTGGAAGCGAGATTATCCACAGTATCCTGTGCGATCGGATAATTTTTATTATTTTTGTAGTACCAGGTGCCGTCTTCTTTGACGAATGACAGATCTTCTCCATTGTTATAAGAAATGGATGTGAGGGAACTCAGATCTTTAATTGTAATTGTATCGTCGGAGTCGTCTGACTGACGATTCTGGTATATCCTGAGCCCGCCGTATAGTACCAGAAGTACTGCAAGGACGAGCACGAGGATGGATAATGTTCTTTTCTGACTCATATGATCCTCCTTATCTTCTTCTGCGGCGGAACCATACGACAAATCCGGCGACCATCAGAATGAGCGGGATAATAAAGATGATCAGGATGCTGAAGAATCCAGGGTGCGCGTTGCTGTTATAAGTAACTTCCAGACTCTTTGCAGCAATGGAAATATTATCAGCGTCATCCAGGCTGGATGTTACAGAATTCATGAACAGCGTCAGGTTCTCAAGGTTTGAGAAAGAAGAAGTCACCTGTTCATCGATCAGCATATTGCTTCCGTAAACAGTCAGACGGCTTTCAGCGTCTTCTTCATCACCATCTTCATTTTTTACAGAGACTGTCTGTGTGGCAGTTGCACCCAGGGTATAGGTGCCCTGTGTTTCGCTGTCTTCTGTAATATCATATCCGTTTTCAGATGTAGTCATGAAAGATTCCGTTGTGATGGAATCATCATCTGGGTCAGACAGTGTAAGTCCCTTGGAATTTACCAGGAGAACGGAATTTGATGTCATTCCGGAAGCCATATCGCCGCTGGCGGTTACATTTGGAATCAGATAATAATAATTTCCCTGATAGCATCGTTCCGTGTCGGCAATGTATCCGTCTGATACTGTCATTCCGTAATTTTCCAGGAATCCGTAAAGGTTGCTCATTGAATTATCCGTATAAGCAAGGAGACAGATGATTTTTCCGCCGTTGTCCATATAATCCTGCAGAACATTCACTTCATCATCGGTCAGATCGCTGGTCGGACCGTTCATGATCAGAACATCGCAGTCATCCGGAATGGAAGTAGAACTCAGAAGATTCAGCACTTCGGAGGATACTCTGGATTTTGTCATCAAATCCGTAACAGAAGTGGACAGATCTGTCTCGCCGTGTCCGGTTGTATAATAAGCCTTATATTCTTTGGAACTTGTAACATAGTTTAATGCGCTGGTCAGCTGACCATCTCCGTCAAAGGAAGTAGCAGCGCTTGTCGTTCCGTAATAAGATGAGGATCCCGCGAGAATATCATCGAATGAAACTGTTGTCTGCCGGTCTGTTTTGCTGCATGATACTACGATGCTGTTTTCTTCCGCGTCATATTCCGTCAGAGCGGACGGGTGAAGCACCGGATCGATCCATTCCACAGAAATTTTGTCAGACTGAGCAGCATATTTGTCGATAAAATTTTTGATGCGGTCGTCAGTCGAGCTTTTGTCTGCCAGAACATATAAATCGATATCATCATCCAGATTTCTCACAAGTTTTCTGGTGGTTGAAGATATCTCGTAGATGCTGGTATCGCTGATATCAAGCTGCCGGATACTCTGCGGCAGCTGCTGTACAAGCAGATTAAATACAAAGATAATTGCAATGACAACAGCAGTGACGGCGATACTGTAGGATCCTTTTTTCGTGTTTTTCGTTCGAAATAATTTTTTTAGTTTTTCCACGTCAATTTCCTCCTAACTCCATCGTCTCTTCTGGAATGTCTGTATGGTCAAGAAAACAAATAGGATGATCAGGGACAGATAATAGAGAAGCCCGCTGACATCAAAAATATAGTTTTCCGCAATATTGTAAAACACATCGGTTACAACGAAGTTTTCTAAAACATCAATGACCAGGTTCTCATAGAGAGAAGATTTTACAACATATACAGCGATACATGCGATCAGCGAGATCGCTTCCAGAACACCAGCGATGACAGGGTTCCGCGTAATGTAGTAAACCAGCGCACAGATAAGGGAGAAAAAGATGATCAGGATGATCGCTCCGCTGACTGCGCTGGATGGGATGTAGTCAATCAGATTTCCCAGCATGTAAAGGAAAAACAAAGTTACACAGGTGCTGATAGCGGCAATGACCGGACTTTCTGTCAGAGAGGACAAAAACATCCCAACTGCTATAAACAGGCATCCTAACAGGAAGAACGCTAAAATGGAAGAATAATCCACCAGTAAATACGCAGTACCCTGAAGTTTAATAATAAGCGGGAAAAGACAGAAAATCAGGCATGGCACCGCAAAAATGGTGATCATTGCCAGATACTTTCCAAGCACGATTTCTATCAGAGAAACCGGGGATGTTAAAAGCAGCTGATCTGTCTTATTCTTCCGTTCCTCCGCAAAACATTTCATAGACAGGACCGGGACCGCGATCAGCATAACAAAAATAACTCCGGACAGAGAATATGAAAAATACGGATATCCGCTGTACAGGTTGTATACCATGAAATAGATGCCTCCAATGACAGTAATAAATGCGATAAAGGCGCATCCGATCATGGATGTGAAATAGGAGCGGAGCTCCCGTTTGTAAATCGCTTTCATTATTTCCTATCTCCTTCCTCGCTTTTTTGGCTGCTTTCTGTTAATTCAAGGAAGATATCTTCCAGAGTTGCTTTTGAAATATTGATTCTTGTAACAGGAATCCGTTCTACGGCAAAAGCAAGAGAAATATCTTCACAGACATCCTGAGCGGATTTTGAAGTTTCAATCAGGAGCTCGCAGGAAGAGTCACTTTGATTCTGCCAGGTAATGTTTTGGATATCCGGTATTTTGTCCAGAATCTTCTGAATGGTTTCCGCATTGGATTTGATGGTAAGTTCAATGGTATCCTTGCCCTGGGATAGTTCTTCCAGCTCATTCGGCGTACCGCTGGCTGCCAGTTTCCCTTTGGAAATAATCAGAACATAATCGCAGATTTCCTGTACCTCCGCAAGGATATGGGAACTTAAAATGACGGTATGATCCTTTGCCAGCTTTCGGATCAGCTGTCTGATTTCAATGATCTGTTTCGGATCCAGTCCGACGGTAGGCTCATCCAGAATGATGATATCAGGGAATCCGAGAACAGCTGCCGCAAGACCGGTACGCTGTTTATATCCTTTGGAAAGATTACGGATCAGACGGTTTGAAACATCCTTGAGTTTAACAAGGGTACTCGCTTTCCGAACCTCTGCAGGGCGTTTGTCTTTCGGTATTTTTTTTAATTCAGCGACAAAATTAAGATATTCCATAACAGTCATATCCGGATACAGAGGAGGTATCTCCGGAAGATATCCGATAGACCTTTTCGCTTTTTCCGGCTCATCCAGGATACTATGTCCATCAATCAGAACCTCGCCTTCTGTCGCGCTGATATAGCCGGTCATGATATTCATCGTTGTAGATTTACCAGCACCGTTAGGGCCTAAGAAACCATAAATCTGCCCTTTTTCAATTGTAAATGACAAATCATCCAGAGCAAGATGTCTGCCGTATTTTTTCGTAAGATGTTGTACTTCTATCAACTCGCTGCCTCCTTTCAATGGCGCTCTCTTAACCTTAATAGAAAAAATAAATGAAACTGTGATAAAAGTATGAGGATTCTGTGAACAGCAGAACAAAACAGACAGGAAAATTTTAAAGAAAATGATAAAAATGGTTGACAGGCACAGTACCAGATGGTATATTATAAACATAAACAGTAATAATTACTGTTATTGATATTAAAAACAAAGTAAAGGAGATAGAGTTATGAAGAAATGGGTTTGTACAGTATGCGGATACGTTCATGAAGGAGAGCAGCCACCGGAGAAATGTCCAACATGTGGAGTACCTGCAGAGAAATTTAAAGAAATGGCAGGAGAAAGAGAATGGGCAGCAGAGCATGTGGTAGGAGTGGCACAGGGAGTCAGCGAAGACATCCTGGCAGACTTAAGAGCGAACTTTGAAGGAGAATGCTCCGAAGTAGGAATGTATCTTGCAATGGCAAGAGTAGCACATAGAGAAGGATATCCGGAGATCGGATTATACTGGGAAAAAGCAGCGTATGAAGAAGCAGAACACGCAGCAAA
>DWWD01000001.1 GCA_019119895.1 Candidatus Anaerostipes avistercoris
GCTCTCTTTGAGGTACGGCCAAACAACAAAACAGGAAGATAAAATGTTTCCATCTTATCTTCCTGTAAAGGCACCGGATCCCGGTGCTTATCATTTCAATTTTTTAGGACATAATCAAAAATGCTTGACACACACTTTTCAAAAAAATTAAATCTTTCATTTTGAAAGATTTAAAACGCAGAAGGAGGGATTTGAACCCTCGCGCCGCGTGAACGACCTACACCCTTAGCAGGGGCGCCTCTTCAGCCACTTGAGTACTTCTGCAAATGCCTAAATATTTTCATATATTGCATTACGTTAATTACAACGCTTGAATATCTTATCAAACCCCTTTCATTTTGTCAATAGATTTTCTGGAAAAACCCTTATATTTTTTCTCCTGTGAACATATAAGACAGAAATTCCGCCTTTCTTCTTATATTTTATATATTTCAGGGACTGAAATAACACTTTCAGTCCCTGTTTCAAACTATTTATTATGATTAAAGTCATCCACTGCTGTCTCATACAGATTATTTCCTTTGCTGTCGATGACAACGATCACCGGAAAATCTTCCACTCTGAGTTTTCTTATTGCCTCTGTTCCAAGGTCATCGTATGCAATAATCTCAGATTCTTTGATGCACTTTGACAACAATGCTCCGGCTCCTCCGACTGCAGCAAAATATACCGCTCCATTTTTTACCATGGCATCTATGACTTCCTGAGAGCGTTTTCCTTTTCCGATCATTCCTTTCAGCCCCATATCCAGCAGCAGCGGCGTATACTTATCCATACGGCTGCTTGTAGTCGGGCCTGCAGAACCGATTACCTGTCCTTCTTTTGCCGGCGTCGGTCCCAGATAGTATATAAACTGATCCTTAAGATCGACCGGTATGTTTTCCTGCTGGTTCAGATTGTCATACATTCTTTTATGTGCTGCATCTCTTGCCGTATATATCGTTCCTGTCAAATATACATAATCTCCAGACTCCAATGCGCTCAGCGCTTCTCTGTCTGCCGGGACTGTTAAATGCTTTTCCATAATCTGCCTCCCTTTATAATACTCTGTGAGCATGCCTGTTAACATGACAGCATATGTTAACTGCCAATGGCATTCCTGCAATATGTGTCGGATATGTTTCAATATTTAATCCCAGAGCCGTTGTATTACCTCCAAAACCGCCCGGACCTATTCCCAGCTGATTTACTTCTTCCAGTAGTTCCTTTTCCAACGCCGCGATATGCGGATGTTCTGACGGCTGATCCAGGTTCCTTGTCAGTGCCTTCTTCGCAAGAAGTGCCGCTTTTTCAAAGCTGCCGCCCAGTCCTACGCCGATTACCATAGGAGGACATGCGTTAGGTCCGGCATCTTTCACGGCCTCAAGCACTGATTTTTTGATTCCCTCTACGCCGTCTGCTGGTTTCAGCATGAAAATCCTGCTCATATTCTCACTTCCGAATCCTTTCGGGGCTACTGTAATCTCCAGTTCTTCTCCTGGCACAATATCCATATGAATCACTGCCGGAGTATTGTCTTTGGTATTTTCCCTGATCAGCGGATCTTTTACAATGGACTTGCGCAGATATCCTTCCGCATACCCCTGTCTGACGCCTTCATTGACTGCGTCTTTCAGCGGTATGCCTTCGATATGGACATCCTGTCCGATATTCAGGAATATAATCGCCATTCCTGTATCCTGGCAGATTGGAATCTGATCGGCATCCGCAATCTGCATATTTTCCTGAAGCTGTCCCAGAATCTGCTTTCCAAGAACACTGGTCTCTTCTTCTCCGGCTTTCTGAAGCCGTGATTTCATATCTTCTGTAAGATAGAGATTCGCTTCCATACACATTTCTTTAATGTTTTTGATAATTTCGTCCGTATGAATCGTTCTCATAGCTGCCTCCGCATTTCTAATATTTTATTTTCTTGACTACTTTCATATTCTGAGGATAAGAATCAATCTTCCAGCTTCCGTCGCTTTGTTTCAGAAGCTTATAATAGCTTTCGATCGTTCTCATATGCAATGGTTCTTTATTATTCTGTATTTTATACGTTTCATTCATATGTACAATACAGGAATCACTGGTTGGATAGCTGATATCTAAGAAGTTGCAGGATAAAAATTCTTCCTTAATATCCTTCTTAATATATTCTTTTGTCTCATTATACACGTCTCCCCCTTTTACCAGATACTTCTCGATATAAGAAAAATCATGTGAATTGATTGCTTTCACAAAACCATTGAGATAACTGTGCATTACTTTTTCAGGTTCGCTCATCCCTGTGGTAGATCCCGTAGCGGACATCAGAGTATCCGGATTATAGGAAGAATATTCTTTTCCTCCGATTTTTCGATCCTGATATTCTACCATAATCTGACGAACCTCAGATTTATTATCAGATTCTGTATCATACTGCACCATATACATTTCTTTCTGCTGCCGATAGATTTCCTGATAAATATCCGCCATATTATCGATGCTGTCAATATTTCTGTAAAATCCGTTCGTTTCAGATCCAATTCTCTGAAGCTCTGTCGTATTGATCGTGCTTCCGATTCCTATGATAAAGACCGGTATTTTATACTTCTGTGCGACTTCGATTACATCACCGGCACTGCACTGGCTGTAATTGTCTTTTCCATCCGTAAATGCCACCACACATTTTGCCCCGTCCTGTACGGCCGTTGTATTGACGGCCGCAAACAAAGCATCATACAAACTCGTCATATTGCCGGTTGTGAGTCCGTTGATGGTCTGACTGAGTGTTGACTTATCCTTCGTAAATTCAACGGCCTGCTGCACTCCTGTTGAAAACGTGGTAAGCTCAACTTTGTCACCGATATTAAACTGGACACTGTCCAGAAAATTGTTCATAATACTCTTTGCCTTGGATAAAGGAGTTCCCTGCATGCTGCCGCTGACATCTGCCACCATATTGATATTCAGAGCTTCTTTTTCATCCAGCTGAGCCGCTTCCGTGATCGTCTTGCGCTCAAAATCACTGCCTCCTGTTTTTTCTTCCAGCCAGAAATATCCTTTCGTAAGACCGGCCGGAACTTCATTGGTTGTCTTATCTCTGATATCCAGATAGATTTTTACTTTCGGATAATCAGACGTATCCACCTGAACTACCTGAATGTCCAGATTATCATATTCAATCTGAATGCTTTCCAGAAGTTTCTGCCATTCTTCTTTGATATCATTGGCTGATTTAAAATCATTTTCTTTAATGCAGGATGACAATTCATCTTTATAGCCGTCTATTTTCTTCAGCTCGCTGTCGTACGCTTTGGATGTATCACTTTCCTGAAGTTCTTTAAAATAAGCATTGGCTTTTTCTTTGTTTTCCGCCACTACCCGCTCTTCCAGATCATCCAGCGCAGCCTGACTCTTCCGGGCCGCGTCCAGATCTTTCTGACTGATCGCCGACTGACATTCGTTTACCAGGCGGTGATATTCGTCTTCGTTATCATACAGATAACATTTTTCAAAACGAGCCTGGCTTTCTTCCAGATCTTTTTCCGCTGCGCGGATCTGGGATGAATTTCTGAAAAACACTCCGCAGACTGCCGCAATGATGATAACTGCAATCACAATGATAATCTTTGAACCTGTTTTTTTCATACCTTTTCCTCCGATGTAAACTCCCTTTTTATTATATAACGAAATTGGAGCACAAACAATAAATCTGTACTCCAATTCTCATTCATTTCTATTCTTTTTTCTCTTCAGGTTCTTCTGCTACTTCCTCATTCCGTACTTTCGCAATGCTGGCTACCTGAACATTATCATCAACATTCATAACCTTCACGCCGGATGTATTTCTTCCCATCTGTGAAATACCGTCTACTTTCGTACGGATCACGATTCCCTCTGTTGTGATCATCATAATTTCATTGTATTCATTGACAGCCTTTACGCCGACCACATCTCCGGTCTTTTCCGTAATCTTATAGCATTTAATACCTTTGCCTCCACGGTGCTGAGCCGTAAACTCTTCCATCTTCGTTCTCTTTCCGAGACCTTTTGCGGAAACGATCAGCAGATCCTCTCCCTGTGTATCAAGCTGCATGCCGACTACCTCATCGTCTCCGGTCAGATTAATGCCTCGAACGCCCATTGCTGACCTTCCCATGCATCTTACATCCGTCTCATGGAAACGGATGCACTGACCATTCTTTGTCACAAGGAATACATCTTTCGTGTCATCCGTGATTTTTACCTCAATCAGTTCATCATCATCTCTCAGGGTAATGGCAGCCAGACCATTTTTCCGGATATTGGCAAAATCCATAACAGCCGATTTCTTGACAATTCCGCTTCTTGTTGCCATCATAACATATTTTCCTTCTTCATATTTTTCAACCGGAATGACTGCCGTAATTTTTTCTCCCGGCTGAAGCTGCAGAAGATTGACAATGGCGCTGCCCCGGGCAGTACGGCCGCTCTCCGGTATCTCATAGGTTTTCAGTCTGTACACTCTTCCCTTATCTGTGAAGAACATAATGTAATGATGGGTCGTCGTCATAAATAATTCTTCGATGTAATCCTGGTCGATAGTCTGCATTCCTTTGATGCCTTTTCCTCCACGGTTCTGACTCTTAAAATTATCTACAGTCATCCGTTTGATGTATCCTAATTTCGTCATGGTCACGACGGTATTTTCTCTCGGAATCAGATCTTCCATGGAAATATCATCCACATCAAACCCGATCTGTGTTCTTCTCTCATCTCCATATTTGTCGCGGATTACGATCAGTTCATCTTTGATCACACCCAGCAGAACTTTCTCATCTGCAAGGATCGCCTTTAATTCTTTGATGCGCTCCATCAGCTCTTTATATTCTTTTTCCAGTTTCGCTCTTTCCAATCCGTTCAGAGCTCTCAGACGCATATCTACAATGGCCTGAGCCTGGGCATCCGAAAGTCCGAAGCGCTCCATCAGCTGATCCTTGGCAGACTGGATATTGGCAGCCTCTCTGATAATTTTGATCACTTCATCGATATGATCCTGGGCAATCAGCAGACCTTCCAAAATATGCGCCCGTTCTTCCGCTTTGTTTAATTCATACTTTGTTCTTCTGGTTACCACATCTTCCTGGTGCTTCAGATAATATCCCAGCATTTCCAAAAGATTCAGCACCTTCGGCTCGTTATTTACCAGCGCAATCATGATCACTCCAAACGTATCCTGGAGCTGTGTGTGCTTAAATAACTGATTCAGAATCACGTTGGCATTGGCGTCTCTCTTAAGTTCGATACAGATGCGCATTCCGCTGCGGTCGGATTCGTCCCTTAATTCTGTGATTCCTTCTATTTTCTTTTCCCTCACCAGAGAAGCGATCTTCTCAATCAGTCTTGCCTTATTTACCATATACGGCAGTTCCGTCACGATAATTCTCTGTTTTCCGTTTGCCATCGGTTCAATATCTGTAACGGCACGGACTTTGATTTTTCCTCTTCCCGTACGGTAAGCCTGATTGATTCCACCCTTTCCAAGAATCGTAGCTCCTGTCGGGAAATCCGGTCCCTTTACAATCTCCAGGATTTCATCAATTTCTGTATCCCGGTCTTCCTGGACCTTATTATCGATAATCTTCAGTACCGCATTGATAACTTCTTTCAGATTATGCGGCGGAATATTGGTTGCCATACCGACCGCGATTCCCTGTGCTCCATTGACCAGAAGATTCGGAAATCTTGACGGAAGAACAGAAGGCTCTTTTTCTGTCTCATCAAAGTTCGGAACAAAATCCACTGTATTTTTATTAATGTCAGCCAGCAGCTCCATGGAAATCCTGCTCAGTCTTGCCTCTGTATAACGCATGGCGGCCGCGCCGTCACCGTCAACAGAACCAAAGTTTCCATGTCCGTCCACCAGAGGATATCTGGTAGACCAGTCCTGAGCCATATTTACCAGCGCTCCATAGATGGAACTATCTCCGTGAGGATGATATTTACCCATGGTATCACCAACGATACGGGCACATTTACGATGCGGCTTATCCGGACCGTTGTTCAGCTCGATCATTGCATAGAGGATTCTTCGCTGCACCGGCTTCAGACCGTCTCTTACATCTGGAAGAGCTCTGGAGACAATAACGCTCATGGCATAATCAATATAGGAATTCTCCATGGTTGCTTTCAGATCTATGTCATGAACTTTATCAAAAATTGTATTTTCATCCATATTCTTCTTCCTTCCTAAATATCAAGATTCTTTACATACTTCGCATTGGCTTCTATAAATTCTCTTCTCGGCTCTACCTGATCGCCCATCAGAGTCGTAAACGTCAGATCGATTTCAGAAGCAGAATCCTCATCCAGATTTACACGCAGAAGAATTCTCTTCTCCGGATCCATTGTCGTATCCCACAGCTGTTCCGCGTCCATCTCTCCCAGACCTTTGTAACGCTGGATTTTATTGTTGTTGTCTCGTCCGATCTCTTCCAGTACCTGATTCAGTTCCTCATCACTGTAAGCATACCAGAACTTTTTATTCTTCTCAATTCTGTACAGCGGCGGCTGTGCCAGGTACACATACCCCTGCTTGATCAGCTCCGGCATAAAACGATATAAAAATGTCAGGAGCAGCGTGGCGATATGTGCGCCGTCCACATCGGCATCCGTCATAATAATGATCTTATGATAACGCAGCTTGCCGATATCAAAATCATCATGGATTCCGGTTCCGAAGGCAGTGATCATAGCCTGAATCTCTTTGTTTACCAGAATCTTATCTAATCTGGCCTTCTCCACATTCAAAATCTTTCCGCGCAGAGGAAGGATTGCCTGTGTCGCCCTGGATCTTGCTGTTTTCGCAGAACCTCCGGCGGAATCTCCCTCTACGATATAAATTTCACAGTTTTCCGGGTTCTTGTCAGAGCAGTCTGCCAGTTTTCCCGGAAGACTCATTCCGTCCAGCGCAGTCTTCCTTCTGGTCAGATCCCTTGCTTTTCTTGCAGCATCTCTCGCTCTCTGCGCCAGCACCGCTTTCTCACAGATAACTTTCGCCACCTGCGGATTCTGCTCCAGGAAATAGGTCAGCTGTTCTGATACCACGCTGTTTACCGCTCCCCGGGCCTCACTGTTTCCCAGTTTCTGCTTCGTCTGCCCCTCAAACTGAGGTTCTCCGATTTTCACGCTGATCACAGATGTCAGCCCTTCCCTGATATCTTCTCCGGAAAGATTTTCCTCTTTTTCCTTCAGCAGATTATTCTTTCTCGCATAATCATTAAAAGAGGTTGTGAGCGCATTCTTAAAACCGGACAGATGGGTTCCGCCCTCAGGCGTGATAATGTTATTGACAAAACTCAGTGAAGTCTCATTATAGGAATCGTTGTGCTGAAGCGCCACTTCCACATAAACTCCGTCTTTCTCTCCTTCACAGTAAATTACATCATCATAAAGACTTTCTTTTCCTTTATTCAGATAAGTGACAAACTCCTTGATTCCGCCTTCGTAGTGGAATGTTTCTTCCACACGTTCTTCCCCTCTCTCATCTGCCAGGATAATCTTCAAATTCTTGGTCAGGAAAGCGGTCTCCCGAAGTCTCCTTCTTAAGGTTTTATAATCAAATTCTACTGTCTCAAAGATTGTATCATCCGGCATAAAGGTAACTGTAGTTCCCGTCTCTTCGGTATCTCCCACCACTTTCAGCGGATAACATACTTTTCCCTTCTCATAGCGCTGATTGTAGATATGACCTTCCTTGGCTACGTTAACCTCCAGCCAGTTGGACAGAGCATTGACAACAGAGGAACCTACGCCATGAAGTCCTCCTGAAACCTTATATCCTCCGCCGCCGAACTTTCCGCCGGCATGAAGTATCGTAAACACGACTTCAACGCTGGATACACCTTTCTTTTTGTTGATTCCCACAGGAATTCCACGGCCGTTGTCTTTGACGGTTACGGAACCATTTTTATTCAATGTCACAAGAATGGTATCGCAGAATCCTGCCAGGGATTCATCGACCGCATTATCCACAATCTCATATACCAGATGATGAAGTCCCTTTTCCGATGTACTTCCAATGTACATGCCAGGTCTCTTACGTACAGCTTCCAGACCCTCAAGGATCTGAATCTGCTCTGCACCATATTCCCCTTCTTTTTGTGTACCCATAGCTTCCTCCTAATTCTGTTTTACTACTTTTCCTGCTTTGATCTGAAACATGCGCTGTATCGGCAGATGCTGATCGATAAACTCATCCAGTCCGGTACAGGTGATGAATGTCTGGATCTCTCTGATTCCCTCCAGGAGATAAACCTTTCGATGGCTGTCCAGCTCCGAAAGAACATCATCCAGAAGAAGAATCGGCGAATCCTTTAAAACTTCCTTCACCAGCTGAATCTGAGCCAGCTTCAAAGACAGCGCCGCTGTCCGCTGCTGTCCCTGGGAACCAAATCTCCGGATATCGATATCATTGACCAGAAATCTGATATCATCTCTGTGAGGACCGATATTCGTCGTTGCATACTTCAGATCGACATTTCTCTTTTTCTTTATTTCTGTTAAAAATGAATCATACGCCACACTGTTCTCATATTCAATCTTAATCTCTTCCTGCTGTCCCGTGAGTCTTTTGTGGATGTCTCGTATGATAAGATTTAAATGTTCAATAAAATCTTTTCGGTAACGGATAATCTCAGATCCATATTTTACCAGCTGTATATCCCACGCTTCTAATGTATCTATGAGATTTTCCTGAAATTTGATCTGTTTGAGCAGATTATTTCTCTGCATTAATATTTTATTATATTTTGACAGATAATATAAGTACAAACTTTCTAATTGGGACAATTCAAGATCCATGAACTTTCTGCGCTCACTTGGACCATTTTTAATAATCTTTAAATCTTCCGGCGAAAAAAATATGACCGGAATCTGTCCCAGCAGATCGCTGGAACGCCGTATTGGTATCCGGTCGATTGCCACTCCTTTGGCGCGGTTTTTCTTCAGGTGCATATCCAGCTGATGGATAATATCCTGTTTTTCGTACTGAATCCGGATATGAGCCTCATCCGCATGGAACTGTATCATCTCCCGGTCTTTGCTTCCCCTGTGGGATTTTGTCGTCGCCGCCAGGTAAACAGCCTCCAGGATATTAGTCTTTCCCTGGGCATTATCTCCGTACAGCAGATTCGTCCCGCTGGAAAATTCCATAGATAGTTCATCATAATTTCTGTAATTCTTTAGTTCCAAAGATCTGATAAACATAGGACTCCCAACTATTTCACAATATGAATTTCTTCACCTTCAAAAGAAACAACTTCTCCTCCGGACAATTTCCGTCCGCGTCTTGTCTCAATCTCGCCGTCTACTTTGACCAGTCCATTCTGGATCACAATCTTAGCATCCAGTCCGGATCCGACAAGACCTGCTGCCTTCAGCACCTGTCCCAATTTAATATATTCATCTCTGATTTTAAACTCATTCATAACTGTGCCTTTCTAATGATTAAAATTTACAGGAAGAATCAAATATGTGTAAGATCCCGCGTCATCCCGGATAAAACAAGGAGCCTTAGGATTTACGAAATAAACATAAATTTCCTCATCATCGATCACGCGGAGAACATCCATTAAGAATTTCGGATTGAATCCGATCAGCAGATCCCTTCCCTCTTTCTGGATCATAATGTTTTCTTCCATGGAACCGAAGAAAGATGAAATACTGAGTTCCAGAGCATGATCCGTGATATTGATAATGATCGGTTTCTTATCAGACTCCCTGATGAGAAGACTCGCACGGTCAATACAGCTTAAAAATTCCTTTTTATTGATGACAACCTTTGTCTCATAGTCGCTGGACAGCATCTGGCTTATCTTATAATATTCCCCTTCCAGAAGTCTTGAAACAACTTTCGTATTATCAAACTCAAATAAGATATGTTTTGATGTCACATAGATGGAAACTTCATCGTCCATCTCGCCTGATATAATTTTAACAATCTCCTGAAGTGTCTTTCCTGGAACGACAACCTTGAAATCATCATATTCTCCATTGAGGTCAATCTTTCGAATGGAAATACGGTGGCCATCTAATGAAACTACACTGAGCCGGTTGTCTTTTACTTCAAACAGCTCACCTGTCATAAGTTTTGCATTATCATTATCAGAAATGGAAAAAATTGTCTGTCTGATAATTTCCTTTAAAGAAAACTGTGACAAAGTAATACTTTTTTCTTTTTCAATCTCCGGAAGGTACGGAAACTCACTTCCCTCCTGTCCTATAATATGAAAACATGCTTTTTCACAGGTAATCTGTGCTTTAAAGTCCTGATCTGTCTGTATTGTTACATCATTATCCGGAAGTTTTCGGACAATTTCTGAAAATAATTTTGCATCCAGTGCAATTTTTCCCTGTTCAATGATATTTCCTTCAATGGTTGTTTCGATTCCAAGTTCCATATCATTGGCTGTAAATGTAATGGTTCCGGCTTCCGCTTCTATTAAGATACATTCAAGAATCGGAAGTGTTGTTTTATTGGAAACAGCCTTGGAAACAATGCTGACTCCATGTACTAAATCACTCTTTTTACATATAATCTTCATAAATGTGAATAACTCCTTTCGGTGTGAAGTTGGTATAAATAAATAAATAAAATTCGCAGTCGCAGCCGTAGGGGGTGTGAATATGAGGATAACCTTAAAAAACCGCTGAATACAAAGGGTTTCAAGGTTTTTTAAGGGTTGATAAACTGTGAAAAAAGCAGGCAGAATGAATGGATAACTAAAAAGTTATCAACAGCCTGTTATTTAGAAAAATAAGAATCCACAGGTTATAAACAAGTTATCCACAGAATTTGTGGATAACTTGCCTTTATTCCATCTTTTTGGTGATAACATCAATAATATTCTGCAAATTCGTATCTTTTTCTAAATCTTTCTGAATTTTAGCACACCCGTGCATGACCGTTGAGTGATCGCGGTCTATAATTTTGCCGATTCTTTCATAAGCTTCGTCGGTGAGTTTCTTGCTTAAATACATATAAATCTGCCGCGGGTAAGCGATATCATGACTGCGCCGTTTAGAAGCAATATCACTTTCCTGGATATTATAATGTTCAGCCACTGTTTTCAAAATCAGTTCAGGAGTAATCTTCCGGTTGGCTTTGTTGTCAATCAGATCCTCCAGAGCCGCTTTTGATAATTCCAGATTGATCGGCTGCTTTTTCAGTTTGGAAAATACTTTAATTTTATTTAATGCCCCTTCCAGATCACGGATATTGGATTTAATATTGGTAGCGATGTAATCGAGAATTTCATCGTCCACAGAAATATGATCCAGTTCGGCACGTTTGCGCAGGATCGCGATTTTTGTCTCATAATCCGGAGGCTGAATATCTACAGTCAGACCCCAGCTGAACCGGCTTCGGAGACGTTCTTCCAGGACATCCAGATCTTTTGGAGGTTTGTCAGAAGACAGAACAATCTGCTTTTTCGCATTGTAAAGCGCATTAAATGTGTGGAAAAATTCCTGCTGGGTGCTGTCTTTTCCTATAATAAACTGGATATCATCCACCAGAAGAACATCAATGCTCCGGTATTTATTCCGCAGTTCTTCCTGTTTTTTGTGCTGAATGGAAGAAATGACCTCATTGGTGAAATCTTCGCTGGTAACATATAATACATTGAGATTACTGTCATGTTCAAGAATGTAGTGAGCGATCGAATGCATCAAATGAGTCTTTCCAAGTCCGGGACCGCCGTATAAAAACAGCGGATTATAGGCTTCAGCCGGGGCCTCGGCCACGGCGATACTGGCAGCGTGAGCCATTTGGTTATTATCTCCGATGACAAATGTATCAAAAGTATAGCGGGGATTCAGATTATTATCATCCGGTATTGGCTCTTTAGCAGGAGATTTTTCGGCGGCATCATCTTTTTCAACCTCAAAGACAATGTCGTATTTCTGCCCGGTTAAATCCTGAATGGCCAGGGAAATATAGAAATCGTACATTTTCTTTTTAATAAACTGAATGCCTCTTTCACCGTATTTTGCATCCAGAGACAGAATAATTGTGTTATCTTTCACATCTTCGATTCGAAGCGGTTTGATCCAGGCATTGATGGCGGCACTGGAGACATCGTGTTCCTGTTCCAGCTTGATTAGCACATCATCCCAGATGTTTTCAATGTTGTTTTTCATGAATAATCCAGATCCCTTTCTACAAATTTTTTATAAAAGTGCATATGGGTGCACTATGTTTATAGTATAACAAAATTTGCTTTTTTTCAATGATTGTTTCCACACCATTGAAAATTCAACTATCCACAGAGGGCAATTTTTCTGTGGATAGTTGCGCACAGGGTGTGGATAACTTGTTCCACGTTGTAAACATGTCGAAATATATGGAATTATCGGGATTTCTGCAGAAATGCACATTTCATTTCCACAAAGTTATCGTCAAGTTATGCACATGTTATCAACAAATTGTGGATAACATTTTCAACATCCACAATTTGTAGGGGTCCTTGGACTTATCTGAAAAAAAACAATTATTTGCTTGACATTCCATAGTTCGTTTGTCTATAATAGGTTTGATGTTCTTTAAAAAAACATATTTTTTGTGTGCGCAGATTTTGCGCGCCTGTATGTGATGATAATATGAAGAGTTAAGGAGGTGTTGGAAAATGAAAATGACATTTCAGCCGAAGAAAAGACAGAGATCTAAGGTGCATGGATTCAGAAAAAGAATGAGTACTGCTAATGGAAGAAAAGTTCTTAAGAACAGAAGAGCAAAAGGAAGAAATAGATTATCAGCTTAGGTCGCAGAGATGTGGCCTTTTCTTTTCTCTATTAATAAGGAAGAGATTATGAAGCATTATCATTCATTAAGGAAAACGAGTGATTTCCAACTGGTTTACCGGAAAGGCAGATCGAAGGCGAATAAGTACCTGGTATTCTATTATAAAAAAAATTCTTTCGAATACAGCAGATTGGGAATTTCCGTCAGCAAAAAGGTTGGAAATAGTGTAATAAGACATCACGTGACACGATTAATTCGGGAATGTTACAGATTAAATCAAGAAAAATTGAAGAATGGTTATGATATTGTAATAGTTGCAAGAAATACGGCAAAAGACATTGATTATCACAAAATGGAAAGCGCATTTATGCATCTGGCAGGTCTGCACCATTTAAAAAGAGTTGATGAAGTTGAAAAAGATATTAATTGCAGTCATTCAGTTTTATAGGAAACATTTATCGAAATTAAAGGGAAGAGGAACATGTATTTATGTTCCGACTTGTTCGGAATACGCCATTGAGGCCCTGGAAAAGCACGGGGTGATAAAAGGGAGTCTTTTGGCGATTTTTCGCATTTTAAGATGCAACCCTTTTGCGAAGGGCGGATATGATCCGGTTCCGGAAGTCAGGAAAGGAAAAAGGTACGAAAAATGATGTTGTTGTCGCAGGCTCAGAGTGTGGGCACGGGAGGTATATTAGCTCCCATTGTAAGAATTTTTGGATGGATTATGGAGGGAATCTATATAGGACTCTCATCCATAGGAATTTATAATGTCGGCTTGTGTATTATTTTATTTACATTGATTTCTAAGATCATTATTCTGCCGCTTACAATGAAGCAGCAGAGATCCATGAAGATCAATCAGATTGCGCAGCCGGAACTTAATAAGATTACAAAGAAGTATAGAAATAGAAATGATCAGGCTTCGATGATGAAGCAGCAGCAGGAAATGCAGAAGGTCTATGATAAATATGGAACGAGTCCGACCGGCGGATGCGCCACAACGCTGATTCAGTTCCCTATCATTATGTCTCTGTATTATGTAGTACGAGCTGTGGAAGTATATATTCCTCAGATCGCATCAGATATTAAAGCACATCCGGATATCTATGAACTGATTCCTGGAAGCGGAATTGGCATCAATGATATTCCAGGGTTCAGACTCAGCCCTCTGCTGATTGTCCCGATCCTTTCATTTGTGTTTCAGTTCCTGAGTATGAGGACGTCAATGTCGACTTCCCAGACCAGTGCTGATGCGCCGGGAGCCGGTATGACAAAGAGCATGATGTATACAATGCCGTTAATTTCTCTTTTTATGTGTTTGTCTCTTCCGACAGGACTTGGTGTTTACTGGACGGCCAGTGCGTTATTCCAGTGGATTCAGCAGTTAATGTTCCATGCATATTATAATCATGCGGATATGGATAAGATCATTGAGAAAAGCCGTGAAAAAGCTGCAAAGAAGAAAAAGAAAAAAGGCCCTTCTATGTACGAGAGGATGCTTGGGGCATCCGCAGCAGAGCAGCAGGCGCAGAGCGGTGATATCACAAAGAGCGCAAACGTGAAATCCACGAAGGATGTAAATTACAGCGGAAATTCTAAAGGAGGAATCGCGTCAAAAGCGAATGCATTGAACCGGAAAAAGGGAGGGAAATAAAGATGTCATCTAAGAGATTTACTGGAAAAACTGAATCAGATGCAGTCATGAACGCCGCAATGGAGTTAGGAATTCCAAGTACCGACCTTGATTATGAAGTCATTGATCCAGGAAGTAATGGTTTCTTTGGATTATTTAAGAAGCCGGCGATTATCGAAGTAAAAGAAAAGGTAAAAGAGCCGGAAGTAAAGAAGGAAGCGGCTCCAGCTCCTGCAAAACCGCAGAAGCAGCCGGTCAAAAAGGAAAAAGAAGAGAAGAAGCGGGAGAAGAAAACGGAAAGAAAAAACAGCGGACATCATAAGAAAACATCTCCAAAACAAAGAGAAGCTTCTCCTCAGAAAGAAAAGAAGAAGAATAAAATTCCGGAAAATCTCAACGAGATTACACGGAGCACAGAGAAATACCTGGATGAAGTTTTGAGAGCAATGGGACTGAATCCGAAACTGAACCTGTATTATAACCGCAGGGACAATGTTTTGAATATCAATGTTTCCGGAGAAAAAATGGGAGCATTGATCGGAAAACATGGACAGACATTGGATGCGCTTCAGTATCTGACAAGTCTGTTCGTAAACAAGAAAAGTGAATCTTACATTAAGATTAAACTGGATACTGAAAACTATAGGGAAAGAAGACAGCAGACTTTAGAGAAACTGGCAGGAAGCATTGCTTATAAAGTAAAGAAGAATAAAAAACCAATTTATCTTGAGCCTATGAATCCGAATGAGAGAAGGATTATTCATTCTGCCCTTCAGAGGGATCCGGACGTTATTACAAAAAGTGAAGGGAAAGATCCATATCGTAAAGTTGTTGTTATGCTTAAAAAATAAGAATGAAAGGCTGCCATATGAAGGCAGCCTTTTTTGAGGAAATGAATATGAAAACAGATACAATTGCAGCGATTGCAACGCCGATGACCAACAGCAGCATCGGCATTATAAGGATCAGCGGCGACGAAGCCCTGACGATTCTTGAAAAAGTATTTAAACCAAAGAAAGAAAAGAAAATGAAAGAAGTTCCGTCGTATACGGCTCATTATGGATTTGCATATGATGGGGAACGGATGCTGGATGAAGTCATTGTCCTTATTATGAAAGGACCTCATTCCTATACGACAGAAGATATTGTAGAGATTAACTGCCATGGCGGAAGTCTGGTTATGAAGAAGATCCTGGAGGCGGTCGTTAAAGCAGGCGCCAGACCGGCAGAACCGGGAGAATTTACGAAGAGAGCCTTTCTGAACGGAAGAATTGATCTTTCAGAGGCGGAAGCCGTTATGGATTTGATTCATTCAAAAAACGAGTTTGCATTAAATTCATCTTTAAAGCAGCTTCGGGGAGTCCTTGGAGACAAGATCATATCTATTAGAAAGCAGTTGATTCACAGTGTTGCTTTTATCGAATCTGCTCTGGATGATCCGGAGCATTACTCCATGGATGGATTTGCCGATGAATTAAAAGAGCAGATCCTGGACATTATGAAAGAACTGAAGTATTTCCTGGATCATGCGGACAATGGAAGAATCCTGAAAGAAGGGATTCAGACGGTGATTGTAGGAAAGCCGAATGCCGGAAAATCTTCTCTGCTGAATCTGCTTCTCGGAGAAGACAGAGCCATCGTGACAGATATTGCGGGAACTACGAGAGACGCTCTGGAAGAGTCAATCCAGATCAACGGCATTACACTGAATATCATTGATACGGCAGGAATCAGGGAGACAGATGATCTGATCGAGAGAATGGGTGTGGACAGAGCAAAGAAATTGTTGAAAAAAGCGGATCTTATCCTGTATGTTGTGGATTCTTCTGAACCTCTGACTTCCGAGGATACACAGATTTCTGTCCTGATTCATGGAAAGCAGACCATTGTATTAATGAATAAATCGGATCTTGAGCCTGTGGTAACGCCGCAGGATATCAAAGATAAGGGATTCGAGAACATTGTACAGATTTCTGCAAAAGAAAAAACAGGCATGGATGCATTGTGTGATAAGATCAGCAGTATGTTCTTCAGAGGTGAGGTTACATTTAACGATGAGATCTACATCACCAATGTACGTCATAAGAATGCGGTTTCCAATGCTTTGGACAGCCTGAATCTTGTTCTCAACAGCATAGAAAAAGGAATGCCGGAAGATTTCTTCTCCATTGATCTTCTGGATGCCTACGAGCAGCTTGGATTTATTATTGGAGAATCTGTCAGTGAAGACCTTGTAAATGAAATATTTTCAGAATTTTGTATGGGTAAATAATTATGAATAATTTAGAAGAATCATATGATGTTATCGTCGTGGGAGCAGGCCATGCAGGCTGCGAGGCAGCCCTTGCGTGCGCCCGGCTGGGTATGGACACGATTTGCTTTACTGTAAGTATGGACAGCATTGCGCTGATGCCGTGCAACCCGAACATCGGGGGAAGTTCCAAAGGACATCTTGTACGGGAAGTGGATGCTCTCGGCGGCGAGATGGGAAAAAATATAGATAAAACGTATCTTCAGTCAAAGATGCTGAACCGGTCAAAAGGACCGGCTGTTCACTCGCTGAGGGCACAGGCAGATAAAAAGATGTATTCCATGGAAATGACGAAGGTCATGCAGAATACAGAGCATCTGACGGTGCGTCAGGGAGAGGTGACAGAGATTCTTGTGGAAGACGGCATAGTGGCCGGAGTGAAAACATATTCCAATGCGGTCTATCATGCGAAAGCAGTGATTCTGACGACAGGAACGTATCTGAAAGCCAGATGTATTTACGGAGATGTAGAAAATCACACGGGTCCCAACGGTCTTCAGGCGGCGAATTATCTTACAGATTCCCTGAAAGCCAGTGGCATTGCCATGAGAAGGTTTAAAACAGGTACTCCGGCAAGAATTGACAAAAATACTATTGATTTTGATAAAATGACAGAACAGCCGGGAGATGAGAGAATTGTTCCTTTCAGCTTTACAAATACCGAAGAGGATATCAAAAGAAACCAGATTTCATGCTGGCTTACCTACACCACAGAAGAGACCCACGAAATCATCCGGGAGAATATCGACCGTTCTCCTTTATTTTCCGGGGCAATTGAAGGTACGGGTCCGAGATACTGTCCTTCGATCGAAGATAAGATTGTGAAGTTTCCGGATAAACCAAGGCATCAGGTTTTCATTGAGCCGGAAGGAGAATATACCAGTGAAATGTATGTGGGAGGAATGTCAAGTTCCCTTCCGGAAGATGTACAGTATGCCATGTATCACAGTGTTCCGGGGCTGGAGCATGCAAAAATTATTCGAAATGCGTATGCTATTGAATATGACTGTATAGATGCGACGCAGCTGAAGCCGTCACTGGAATTTAAGAAAATCAGAGGATTGTTCAGCGGGGGACAGTTCAATGGAAGTTCAGGATATGAGGAAGCAGCGGCGCAGGGGCTTATGGCCGGTATGAATGCCGCCAGAATGATTCAGGGAAAAGAACCGATTGTCCTGGATCGTTCCCAGGCATATATTGGCGTCCTGATTGATGATCTTGTAACGAAAGAGACTTCTGAGCCATATCGTATGATGACTTCCAGAGCGGAGTACCGGCTGCTTCTGCGTCAGGACAATGCGGATCTGCGCCTGACGAAAATCGGCTATGAAGCGGGGCTGATTAACGATGAGAGATATGAACGTCTTCTGAAGAAAGAAAGGCAGATTAAAGAAGAGGAAGAAAGGTTGGATCATGTGAATATCGGAGCCGGAAAAGAAACCCAGGAACTGCTGGAATCACTGGGGAGCTCAACGCTGAAATCCGGAGCGTCTATCAAAGAACTGATCCGCCGTCCGGAACTGAATTATATGGTGCTTGCGCCGATCGATCCGGGCAGACCGTCTCTTCCGATGGATGTGCAGGAGCAGGTAAATATCAACATTAAATATGAAGGGTACATCAAACGTCAGATGTCCCAGGTAAAACAGTTCAAAAAGATGGAAAAGAAGAGAATTCCGGAGAATATTGATTATGACGATGTGGGAAGCCTGAGGATTGAAGCGAGACAGAAATTGGCGAAAATCCGGCCGTCTTCCATTGGACAGGCCTCCAGAATCTCAGGAGTATCACCGGCAGATATTTCGGTTCTCCTGATCTATCTGGAACAGATGCATCACAGGAGATAAGATATGGAAAGATTAAGAAAGAAAGCAATGCAGATGGGGATTGTCCTGGATGATACTCAGATCAGCCAGTTTCAGACATATTTTGAAATGCTGATTGAGAAAAATAAGGTTATGAATCTGACGGCCATTACAGAAAAAGAAGAAGTAATAGACAAACATTTTGCCGACAGTCTTGCATTCGCACAGACAGGACTGGAAACATCAGGAAAAAGACTGCTGGATCTGGGAACCGGCGCCGGTTTTCCGGGGATTCCGCTGAAGATTGCATTTCCGGAGATGGAAATTCTTCTGCTGGATTCCCTGAATAAAAGAGTCCGTTTTCTCCAGGATGTCATCCGGGAGCTGAATCTGCAGGGAATTGACGCAGTACACGGACGGGCGGAAGATTTTGCAAAACAAAAAGCATACAGAGAGAATTTTGATTATGTGGTATCCAGAGCGGTTGCGAATCTGGCAGTGTTATCTGAGTACTGTCTTCCTTATGTTTCAGTGGGAGGATATTTTCTCCCTTATAAATCCGGGGATATTCAGCGGGAAATTGATGAATCCCGGAAGGCAGTGAAAATACTCGGCGGTTCTGTGGAAGATGTTGTATCCTTTGAAATTCCGGGAACAGATATTCACAGAACAATTTTAAAAATAAGAAAAAAGACGGCAGCCCCGAAACGCTTCCCACGGAAAGCAGGGCTGCCGTCAAAAGAACCGATCCGTTAAAAGAAAATTCTGCAGATATTCAGCAGACTTTCAGGATCTTCCAGTTGAGGAATATATTTCGTGTTGTGCAGGAGACTTCCTTCAATGGAAGGATTGACTACCTGGTATTGTTCCAGAGTATTCTGCGCATCCGGAATATTCTGGCTGATGGCGAGATAAATACTGTTGTCGATATTCTTTAACGCGTTCATCAGATTGCAGTTGATATATCCGGATTTGAGGCTCGCATATAAATATCTGCAGCGGGAGCCTCCCAGATGCGCTGCGTTATAGTAGGCATTCACATAGGATGCTTTTACATTGGACGGATTCTGATAAAATTTGTTGTAAAAACGATGTTCCACCATCGGCATGGAATGAATGATATTATAGGTAAAAGTACCAAAAATCGGGCATTCCAGCATATATTTCAGCAGCATTCTGCGTCTGCCCGGGAAATGTTTGGAAACAGACATATTATCCGGATTGATGAACAGAAGCTTGTTGAAATTTTCTTTTTCCATATTGCAGGCTTGTACGATGATGGAGCATGAATTGCCTGCGGCAATGATATCCGTCTTCTGCTGGATCACATCTTTGATAAAATCATTGATCAGCTGAACATAAAGATAACTTGTATAAGTAATCTTAGGTTTATCGGAACGTCCGCAGCCGATCAGATCCATCGTATAGACCGTATGGTGTTTGGAAAGGGGATGTATCATATCCCGGTATACCAGTTCATTGCTTCCGCTGTTCAGCGGATGAATCAGGAGAATCGGTTTTCCGCTTCCCTGTTTGGTGTAGAAGATATTTCCAAATCTCCACTGATAGGTGTTGGAATTTGCAGACGGCAGAGCATCTTTCAAACTGCAGATAAAAAAGATCGCGCGGTTGATGAGATAGATTCCTGCGGTCGTAAGCACGGCAAGTATTGCCAGATTTTTTAGTTTGTTATATTTTTTCATAGGTAGCTCCTTTCTTTTTCGGGTACCAGATTTTATACTTTATGATACTATTATATGATAAAGTTGGTTTTGATACAATAATACTTTGACTTCTTCTTTTTTTCGTATATGATAGATATGAAGGTGATAGCAATGGAAAAGAAAATAGATAAAGATAATTTAATGAGTCAGCTGTATGATTATCTGACCCAGCAGGTCAGAGATCATTATGACGTCAAAGAACATTTATCCCGGGAATTGTATCAGGACCAGAGAGAGAAAGACCGCAAAGTGAAAGATGTGTCTGATCAGAATCGTATCTATCAGATCCGTAAGGTGTTTTCACCGCTGGATTTTCAGGAGGAAGCACAGAAGGAAGAAGATATGGTAGATACTTCTGAGCTCGATGCCAGAATCAGAACCCGGAAAAAAGAAATACAGGAAGAAGAAGAGAAAATCAATGTACTATCCGGTTATTTAAAAGGACTGGAAGAAAATTATTTTATAACCAGCAGCGAATATAAAAATGACGATGAGATGATACCATTTCTTCCGGCCTTTTGGAAGCTGATGGAACACGTGAAAATGATCCATCCGGAAGTAAGAATTAATTTCAGTAAAACAGAAGATTTTTCAGATGTTACGCTTAATCTGTCCTTTTTAAAGGGGTTTTATGCATTTATAAAATTTGTACTCTATGAAATCGGAGTTTATGTGATCAATGTTGAAAAATATATTGATAAAGATAAAGTGTTAATAAGATTTCAGGTAAAACCAAAAATACCGGGCAATATTGCAATTTTTAAAAATAAGAAATATACTTTGGAAAAAGAACTGACCAAAGAATTTTCTATTATAAGATGGAAAACTAATTCAGTCATTGTACAGGCTTTGATGGAATAAAACAAATAAGAAGGAGAACATAATGAAAGAGAAAATCATTGATTTATTAGATCAGACAATAGAAGAAATGGACCGGGAAAAAATTTCTGAAATTCTGGAAATCCCGCCAAAGGAGGATATGGGAGATTTTGCATTCCCATGTTTTCAGCTTGCTAAAGTATTTCGTAAGGCTCCCAATATGATCGCTCAGGACATTGCTTCCAATATTCCGGAAACCGGTGATCTGTCTAAGGTAGAAGCAGCGGGACCGTATGTCAATTTCTACGTAAATAAGGAAGTCTTTGTAACAGAGGTTTTAAATAAAGTAACAGATGGATATGGTTCTTCTGATATCGGAAACGGAAAAACAATCTGTATTGATTATTCTTCACCGAATGTGGCGAAGAATTTCCATGTAGGTCATCTGCGAACAACGATCATTGGAAATTCTCTTTATCATATCTTTTCAAAATTAGGATATCATGTGGAGAGAATCAATCATCTGGGAGACTGGGGAACTCAGTTTGGAAAACTCATTGTGGCATATAAAAAATGGGGCAGCAAAGAGGCAGTGGAAGAGAAAGGGATTCCTGAGCTTCTGGATCTCTATGTAAAATTCCATAAGGAAGCAGAAGAGGATGATTCCCTCAATGATCAGGCCAGAGAATGGTTTGTAAAAATGGAGCAGGGAGACGAAGAGGCACTGTCTATCTGGGAATGGTTTAAAGATATCAGTCTGAAAGAGTATAAGAGAATTTATAATATTTTAAATGTTGATTTTGATCATTATACAGGAGAAAGCTTCTATCGGGATAAAACAGGAGCGGTCGTGAAAGAACTAAAAGAAAAAGGACTTCTGGAAAAAAGTGAAGGAGCGATGATCGTTAATCTGGATGAATATGATATGGCACCATGCCTGATCACAAAGAAAGACGGAAGTTCTATTTATGCGACCAGAGATCTGGCTGCGATTTTCTACCGAAAGAATACTTATCATTTTGACAAATGTATTTATGTAACAGGTCTGGAACAGAAACTGCATTTCGCTCAGGTATTTAAAGTTGTGGAATTAATGGGATATGATTGGGCAAAGGATCAGCTAATCCATGTTCCATATGGTCTTGTGAGTCTTGCAAGTGGAAAATTGTCTACAAGAAGTGGAAATATTATTTATGCTGAAGATCTTCTGAGAGAATCTGTTTCTAAGATTAAAGAAATTATTGAAGAAAAAAATCCGGATCTGGAAGATAAGGATGAGGTTGCACATAAAGTAGGAATTGGCGCTATTATCTTTAATGATTTGTACAATCAGAGAATCAAAGATGTGACATTTACATGGGATAAGATTCACAGTTTTGACGGTGAAACAGGACCTTATGTTCAGTATACTTATGCGAGAGCTGCCAGCGTTCTGCGCAAGACAGGAATCACAGAAGTCGGAGATATTGATCCGTCATTGATTACAGATCCAACTTCTATTGCATTGCTGAAAGAAATTGAAAAATTCCCGGATGCTGTTAAGACAGCGGCTGACCGGTATGAACCATCTGTTGTTTCCAGATATGTAATGGGAGTGGCTCAGGCATTTAATCGTTTCTATCATGAAAACCAGTGTAATGTGGAAGATGAGAATCTTATGAAAGCAAGAGTTAAACTTGTGATTCTTGCGAAAAATATTATTTCCGATGCTCTGGAGTTACTGGGAATTCAGTGCCCTGAGCAAATGTAATATTGACAGAAGTTTTGAATTGTGAAGACTAAATTTTGAAAGATGGGAGACAGTGAAATGTATTGCTGTCTCCTTTCTTTAATTTTCGGAGAAATATTTGTGAAATGCTGTGTTTTATCGAAAATGTTTCACGTGAAACATTCTTGTAAGGTTTTTCTTTTTATACAAATGTTTCACGTGAAACATATAGAAAAGAAAAATAAATAGTGTTATAATGGGTTTCAAAAGGAGAAACATATGGGAAGAATTATTGCTATAGCGAATCAAAAAGGAGGCGTGGGAAAAACAACCACAGCCGTAAATCTTTCAGCAGCTTTGGCAGCCAGAGGAAGGAAGACCCTGATTATTGATATGGATCCTCAGGGAAATACTACCACAGGCCTGGGATTGGATAAAAATAATCTGGAGAAAACCATATATGAAGTGATAACAGATGAGTATTCAATACAAGAATGTATTCGGGAAGATTTGTTTGAAAATCTGTCACTTCTTCCCGCAAACCGTAATCTGGCGGGCGCGGAAATAGAATTAATGACAGTTGACAGGATGCAGTATATTGTAAAAGAAAATCTGGAAAAAATAAGAGATCGATATGAGTTTATTATCATTGACTGTCCTCCGGCGCTGGGAATGCTGACAGTAAATGCAATGACAGCAGCAGATACAGTGATTGTTCCAATCCAGTGTGAATTCTATGCATTGGACGGCCTGACGCAGCTGATTTATACTATTGAGCTGATTCAAAAAAGTCTGAATCCAAAGCTGACCATAGAGGGCGTGGTGTTTACTATGTATGACGCCAGGACAAATTTATCTCTGCAGGTTGTTGAGAATGTAAAATCATATTTAAATCAGAATATTTATAAGACCATTATTCCAAGAAATGTACGATTAGCGGAAGCACCGAGCCACGGACTGCCGATCAATCTGTATGATCCGAGCTCTGTGGGAGCGGAAAGCTATGGATTTCTTGCGGAAGAGGTCATCGAAAATGGAGGGATGGAATAGTGTCAGGAAAAAGAAAAGGTCTTGGAAGAGGACTGAATACATTGATACCGAGCGCCCCGATTCCGGATGCAAAGTTAGAAAATATTGCAGAAATGAATCAGAATAAACCGGAACATCCGGAAATGACACTTCCAATCAATGAGATTGAACCAAATCCAAATCAGCCGAGAAATCAGTTCGACGAAGATAGTCTGCAGGAGCTGGCGGATTCAATCGAGCAGTATGGAGTCCTTCAGCCGCTTCTTGTAAAGAAAAAGGACGGATACTATGAGATTATTGCCGGCGAGCGCCGCTGGAGGGCCGCAAAAATGGCAGGAGTGGAAGAAGTGCCGGTGATCGTCAGAGACTTTGATGAAAATGAAATTGTAGAGATCGCTTTGATTGAAAATATTCAGAGAGAAGATCTTAGTCCGATTGAAGAAGCAATGGCATATCAGAGATTGATGAAGGAGTATCATCTGAAACAGGATCAAATTGCGGAAAAAGTGAGCAAAAGCAGAGCGGCAATTACCAATTCCCTGCGTCTTTTGAAACTGGATCCGAGAGTTCAGAATATGCTGGAAGAGGAAATGATCAGTACAGGACACGCGAGAGCACTTCTTGCAATTCATGATGGGGATATGCAGTACGAAATTGCAGTGAAAGTGTTTGATGAGAAACTCAGTGTACGCGATATTGAAAAAATGGTGAAGGAACTAAATCGCCCGAAGAAAGAAAAGAAAAAGGAAGAGACAGAATATCAATTCCTCTATAAAGATTTAGAAGAATCCATGAAGCAGATTCTTGGAAGTAAAGTCAGCATAAAAAATAAAAAAAATAATAAAGGAAAGATTGAAATCGAATACTATTCCAGAGACGAACTGGAAAGAATTGTGGATATGATTAAATCAATATAGGAGGAAAATAAGGAATATGTTAGATATTTTGAGAAGCGTCGATCCACTTTATATGATTTTGGGTCTTGCAGGCGCATTATTTATCTGCTTCCTGTTTATTATCATATTGCTGGTAAAGGTCAGCCGGCTGAAAAAGAAGTACCAGATGTTTATGACAGGACATGATGGAAAATCAATAGAAGAAAAAATTTACGAGAATTTTGATGTTATGAATGATGTTGTGGGAGAGCAGAGAAGAGTTGACCGAGAGGTGAAGAAAGTACGGAAAATGTATTCACATGCATTTTCAAAAATGAAGGTATACAAATACGATGCGTTTCCAAATATGGGAGGAGAGACAAGTTTTGTGATCGGTCTCCTGGATGACAATGACAGCGGAGTGCTGTTAAACGGTATGAACAGAGAAAATGGAACTTATGTATACGCAAAGGAAATTATAAATGGAAATTCACAGGTCGCTCTGTCAAAAGAAGAAATGGTGACATTGGAAGGCTGTATGAATCAGTAAAATATAATTATATTGGAGGAAATTATGTTAGATATTAAATTTTTGAGAGAAAATCCTGAGATTGTAAAACAGAACATTAAAAATAAATTTCAGGATCAGAAACTCCCGCTGGTAGACGAAGTCATTGAACTTGATAAAGAAAACAGAGATATCAAACAGGAAGTTCAGGCACTTCGCGCCAAAAGAAATAAGATGTCAAAACAGATTGGCGCTCTTATGGGGCAGGGAAAGAAAGAAGAAGCAGAAAATGTAAAGAAGGAAGTTACGTCCTTTGCGGACAGGATTGAAGAGTTATCTGAGAGAGAAAAGGAAGTAGAAGAAAAAATCAGGACAATTATGATGACAATTCCAAATATCATTGATCCTTCTGTTCCAATCGGAAAAGATGACAGTGAGAATGTGGAAGTTGAAAGATTCGGAGAACCGGTAGTGCCAGACTTTGAAATTCCATATCATACAGAGATTATGGAAAGTTTTGACGGAATCGATCTGGACAGTGCAAGAAAAGTAGCAGGAAATGGCTTCTATTATCTGATGGGAGATATCGCAAGACTTCATTCAGCGGTGATTTCCTACGCCAGAGATTTTATGATTAACAGAGGATTTACTTACTGTGTTCCTCCGTTTATGATTCGAAGCAATGTTGTAACAGGTGTTATGAGTTTTGATGAGATGGATGCCATGATGTATAAGATTGAGGGAGAAGACCTTTATCTGATTGGTACCAGTGAGCATTCCATGATTGGTAAATTTATTGATACAACATTAGAAGAAGAATCTCTTCCAAAGACACTGACCAGTTATTCTCCTTGCTTCAGAAAAGAAAAGGGAGCGCATGGTATTGAAGAAAGGGGCGTATACCGAATCCATCAGTTCGAAAAACAGGAAATGATCGTTGTGTGCAAACCGGAAGAAAGCAAGGACTGGTATGAAAAGTTATGGCAGAACACAGTGGATCTCTTCCGTTCCATGGATATTCCGGTGAGAACTCTGGAATGCTGTTCCGGAGATCTGGCAGATCTGAAAGTGAAATCTGTGGATGTAGAGGCATGGTCTCCGAGACAGAAGAAATACTTCGAAGTGGGAAGCTGCTCTAATCTGGGAGACGCGCAGGCAAGAAGACTGAGAATCAGAATCAAGGGAGAAAAAGGAAATTATTTCGCCCATACATTGAATAATACAGTTGTTGCACCGCCTAGAATGCTGATCGCATTTCTGGAAAATAACTTGCAGGAAGACGGAAGTGTAAAAATTCCGGAAGTGCTGAGACCATATATGGGTGGAATGGAAGCAATGATACCGAAGAAGTAAGACAGAAAGCAGAGGCAGTTAATATGGAAAAGGGAAAAATTCTGGTTGTCGAAGACCATAAACCAATCCGTGATGAACTGTGTGACTTCTTATCACGATATGGATATGAAGCAAAACCTCTGACTGACTATGAAACAATAATTGAAGATTGTATAAATGAACAGGCAGATTTGATACTTTTAGATATCAATCTGCCTGTTCTTGATGGATATTATATCTGCAGAGAAATCAGAAAGCAGTCTGAAATTCCGATTATCGTAGTTACCAGCAGGGACAGTGAAATGGATGAGCTGATGAGCATGAATCTGGGAGCTGATGATTTTATTACGAAGCCATATAACACACAAATTCTTATGGCGAGAATAGCGTCAATTCTCAGAAGGAGCAGAAAAACAGAAAAGCAGAACACAATGGTATACAATGGATTAAAAGTATGTTTAAATGACAGTACGGCTCACTACAAAGGAAAGACCACAGAACTGACAAAAAACGAGTTGCGTATTTTGTATACATTAATAAAAAATCAGGGGACCATCGTATCCAGGGATCAATTGATGGAAATGTTATGGCAGTCCAATGAATTTGTAGATGACAATACACTGACAGTGAATGTAAACCGGCTGAGAAAGCGAATGGAAACCATTGGATGGAAAAATCAGATTCAGACCAAACGAGGACAGGGGTATATGGTATGACAGTGGCAGAATATATCAGAGATTATAAAATGAATTTTATTTTTCACATACTGTTTCTTATGATTCTGACTGCGATTCTGACAACGATGCGCCTGGATCCTTTTGCGGTGATCTATATTGTACTGATTGGAGTTTTGCTGGCAATGGCCGCGGCAGTCTATGATTACCTCCGCAAAAGAACCTTTTATCAAAATATGAAAGCCTGTTTCCGGGAGCTGGATCAGAAGTATCTGATTTCAGAAATGATAGAAGCACCTGACTTCGCAGAAGGAAAAATGTTCTATCACTATCTTGAAGATATATGCAAAGACGCTAATGATGAAATTCTGAGTTATAAAGAACAGTCATCTGAATACAGAGAATACATTGAAATGTGGATACACGAAGTAAAAACCCCGGTAGCGGCCATGAAGCTGATGGCAGAAAATCATCCGGATGAGAAAACAAAGCAGATGATGGAGGAGCTGGAAAAAGTAGAATATTATCTGGATCAGGCATTATATTATGCCAGAAGCAGCGGCGTGGAAAAGGATTATATGGTAAAGGAACTTCAAATCAGGGAAATTGTAGAAAAAGTTCTGAGATCCAACGCCCGGCTGTTGATAAAATCCAAAATGAAAATAGAAATGGATGACCTGGAAAAAACCATTTACAGCGATGAGAAATGGATTGAATTCATTTTGAAGCAGATTATGATCAATGCGGTGAAATACAGGAGTGATAAAAATCCCAGGCTCCGGTTTCAGACCAGAGAACTGCAGGACTCTGTGATTCTGGAGATTGAGGATAACGGGATCGGAATCTCGGCAAAAGACCTTCCAAAAGTCATGGAAAAAGGATATACTGGAACTACGGGACGAAAATATGCAAAATCAACAGGGATGGGATTATATCTCTGCAGGAGTCTGTCGGAAAAGCTGGGACTGAATTTTTACATTGACTCAAAAGAAGGAGCCGGGACGAAGGTTTGCATTGGATTCCCAAGAAATTCGATGACATTTCTAAAGAAAGAAGAATAATGAGCAGGAGGTTTCTTGATGTTAGCAGATTATCATGTACATTCCTATTTTAGTGAGGATACGGATTGTCCGATGGAAAACGAGATCAGAAAGGCGATTGAAATCGGACTGGATGAACTGTGCTTTACAGAACATGTGGACTATGGAATTCCGACGGTGGATCAGTGTGATTATGACAGTTATTTCGAAGAGTTTTTCCGGATGAAAGAAAAATATAAGAATCAGATTAAATTAAAGGCCGGAATCGAATTTGGCGTCCAGGTGCACACGGTGCCGGAATATGAAGAAGCTTTTAAAAAGTATCCGTTTGATTTTGTGCTGCTTTCCTTTCACCAGGTAGATGACAAGGAATTCTGGAGGCAGGATTTCCAGAAGGGAAAGACCCAGGAAGAATACAACCGGAAGTATTATGAGGAAATTCTTGAAGTAGCAAAGATTTATAAAAATTACAGTGTCATTGCCCATATGGATGTAATTAAGAGATATGATCTTCAGGGTGAATATCCATTTGAGAAAATCAAAGATCAGATCCGGCAGATTTTTGAAGTGATCATTCCGGACGGAAAGGGAATTGAAATCAATACTTCCAGCCGGGCGTATAAGTTAAAGAGTCTGATGCCGTCCAGAGAAATTCTTGAATTGTATCACGAAATGGGAGGAGAAGTGATCACCATCGGATCTGATTCGCATAATGAAGAGAGAATTGGAGAAGATGTGCAGGAAATGCAGAATCTGCTGCGGGAGATCGGATTCAAAGGAATTTATACGTTCGATCAGATGCAGCCGGTATTCCACCCATTTGAAACAGAATAAAAGAAAGGGAAGCCATAAGTCAGATATCAGACATGGCTTCCTTTTTCATATCAGGAGTCGTTATCTTCTGTTTCCACATCCTCAGGAACAAAAGGAGGTTTATACGGATACAGATCCAGATATGCTTCATCCTCTTCTTCCGTAGCAGGAGCCACCCGAATCAGTCCGGTACAATCTGAAGAAGAACAGATATTGCAGTAATCGAAAATATGCTCATCAATTTCTTCATTGGTCAATTGACGTTTTTTCTTTTTTTCCATAAAAAATCAGCCCCTTTCACAAAGATAGTATGGCTGATTTTTTTTGACATATTCAGAATTATTTGTCCAGGAGAATCAGTGCAATCAGAATCAGATCCTCATCGCCGATGTTCTCAATTCCATGGCCGCATCCACTCATGGTATAAGTGGTATCGCCGGCGTGAACTTCATAAGTTTCCCCGTTGTCATTATAGAGTCCGGTTCCCTGGAGAATATGATACGCTTCTCCTTCGCCTTCATGTTCATGATACCCAAAAGAACATCCTGGCGGAATGATAATTTTCCCGAATAAACGGCTGCTGTTTTTCATTTCCGTTTCTGTCAGAAAACTGGTCTTATAAATCGTTCCTTTGCCGCCCCGGGCATTTTCCACTGCTTCCATTTTAATATCTTCATTTTTCAGATACATGACGCCACCTCCGTGTGATTATTCTTTTACATTAAGTATAATGGTTTTGAGAGGAAAAAACAATGAAAGATGAAAAGTGACAGAAGTGTAAGAAAACCGTAAGCTGCTTCGATGGAAGAAACCGGAATAGGATGATATATTAAACGTAAGCTGGGAGGCCGGAAAGCTGAAAATAAAAGAAAAGGAGTGAAGGATATGAAGCCGATACTTGAGGTGAAAAATATAGAGAAATATTATGGAAATAAAGGAAATGTCACAAAGGCGGTCAACCGGATCAGTTTTGATGTGGAGCCGGGAGAATATGTTGGAATCATGGGTGCGTCCGGAAGCGGTAAAACCACGCTGCTCAACTGCATTTCAACGATTGATAAGGTGACATCGGGGAGGATTCTTGTGGATGGCAGGGATATCACGAAATTAAAAGGAAAGCAGCTGTCCAGATTCCGGAGGGAGCAGCTGGGATTTATTTTTCAGGATTTTAATCTTCTGGATACACTGACCATATATGAGAATATTGCTCTGGCATTGACGATCATGAAGACGCCGGCAAAAGAAATTGAGGACAGAGTCAGGTCCATTGCCGAACGTCTTATGATCGGAGATATTCTGGAAAAATATCCATATCAGGTTTCCGGCGGACAGAAGCAGAGAACAGCCTGCGCAAGGGCGATTGTATCGAATCCGTCTCTGGTCCTGGCAGATGAGCCTACCGGCGCTCTTGACAGTAAGTCTGCGAGGATGCTGCTGGACAGTATTGAAACGCTGAATCTGGAGCTGAACGCTACCATTCTTATGGTAACCCATGATGCGTTTACTGCCAGCTACTGTAAAAGGATTCTTTTTATCAAGGATGGAAAAATATTTAATGAGCTGATCAAAGGAGGAGATTCCAGAAAACAATTCTTTGATAAGATTATCGAAGTCGTAACTTTGCTGGGAGGTGACAGTACGAATGTATTTTAAAATCGCATTACATAATGTAAAAAAGAGTATCAAAGATTATACTATTTATTTTCTGACATTGACGTTCGGAATCTGTCTGTTTTACCTGTTTAATTCCATTCACAGCCAGCAGGCGATACTGGAAATCAATGAAAGTCAGAGATCTATGCTGGTGCTCATCCAGACAATGATCAGTGGAATTTCCATTTTCGTGGCAGTCATTCTTGGACTGCTGATCATCTATGCCAATCAGTATCTGATGAAACGCCGGCATAAAGAAATGGGAATTTATCTGCTGCTTGGCATGGAAAAGGGGCAGGTATCAAGAATTTTGATTCTGGAGACGCTGTTTATCGGTATCTTTGCTTTGGCCGTGGGACTGGCAGCAGGCGTTTTTCTGTCACAGGGATTTTCTATCCTGACGGCAAGGATGTTTGCGGTGGAAATGAAAGAGTTTCAATTTGTGTTTTCCAGAGATGCCTTTTTGCAGACAATTCTGTACTTTGTTATTATTTTCCTGATTGTTATGCTGTTTAACGGAGTATCAATTTCAAGATATAAGATTATCGACCTGCTCCATTCCGGAAAGAAAAATCAGAAAATGCGAATCAAAAATCTCTGGGTTTCTGTGATTCTTTTTATCGGATCCATCGTATGTCTTGGTGTGGCGTACTACAATATCTGGGAAAACGGAATGATGCAGGTAGACGGGCAGTTTAAGCTCAGTATCGTGCTGGGAGTTGCGGGAACCTTTTTGTTTTTCTTTTCCCTGTCTGGTTTCTTTCTGAATCTGGTGAAAGGCAGAAAAAATTTCTATTACCGAGGGCTGAACCTGTTTATTTTCCGGCAGCTGAATTCCAAGATAACAACTACTTTTATCTCCATGTCCATGCTGTGCCTGATGCTGTTTCTTGCCATCTGCGCATTTGCCACAGGAACCGGCATGGCAGATACGCTGAACAGCAATCTGGAGGCGGTGTCGCCATTTGATTATTCTCTGTATGTTAATTCAGATGAGAATGGAAATCTGAAGAGCAGGGATGAGGTGCTCAATAATCTTAAGAGGGATGGAATTGAAATTGAGAAATATGCGGAAACTGTAAATACCATAACATTGTATTACCAGGAGAAAGACGACAGAAATCTGACCATGGAGCCTTTTTTTAAGGGCAGGGAGTCGCTGAGCAGCTATCCGAGGAAACAGGTGGAGGAAATGATGGATGGAAATGTTTCTCTGATCCGGCTGTCTGATTACAATGATTTTCTGAAAACTAAGGGAAAGGATCCCATCACTTTAAAAGAAGATCAGTACGCGGTCAGCTGTAACTTTGAAAATGTGAAAGATGTCTTTCAGGATGCGGTGGACGAAGGGCAGGAACTTACAATCAATGGACTGAAAATGAAACCGCTGGAAACGATGCTTACAGATGTTTATGTGAATACATCCATTCAAATGGATGCGGGAACTCTGATTCTGCCAGATACTCTGATGGACAAAATGCAGATAAAACCGGTTTTACAGTATATCAATATCCTCTGGAAATCTTCCTATGCCGATCATTCTAAAGTCCTGACACGGGAAATCGAAGAAGTATATGGAGATGATTTTATCTCTCCGTCCGGAAACCAGAAGCCGTTTCAGACATCGTTTTCCAGGGAAGATGTCTATGAGCAGGGAGCGGGTCTTAGTACGATTATCATCTATGTTGCAATCTATATCGGAATTGTATTTCTGATTACCAGCGCAGCGGTGCTTGCTCTGCAGCAGCTCAGTGAGAATGCGGATAATCTTCCGAAATATCAGCTGCTGGAACGGCTTGGGACGGAAGACCGGATGATAAAAGGAGCCGTAAAAGCACAGATTGTCACGTATTTCCTGATTCCCATGAGTCTTGCACTGGTGCATTCTTATGTGGCGATCCGGGTTGCGTCAGTGATCATCTCACAACTGGGACATATGGATGTGGCAGGAGCAGTGTTTAAATCTGCCGTGGCTATCTTATGTATATACGGAGGTTATATGGCGGCGACATACCTGGGCAGTAAAAATATGCTAAGAGACCGATGATGAAAACGGCAGGATTGATTGACTGAATATGAAAGAAAATGATTGACTTTGACTGAAAAGGTGGTATAATGAAAGCATAAATGATACAGAGGTGATATGATGCTGGCTCAGGAAAGATTTGAAAAAATATTGGAATTACTCCGGACAGAGCAGTCTGTGACGGTTGCGGAACTTACAAAGAAGCTGAATATCTCAGAATCGACGATTCGAAGAGATCTGACGGCTTTGAATGACCAGGGGCTTTTGATCAAAGTTCATGGCGGCGCCACTGCGGTAAAATCCGTGCTGTCCAGAGAGGAAGCGGTTGCTCAGAAATCAGGAAAGAAGCTGAAAGAAAAGAGGGCAATTGCCAGATACGCGGCAGGCTGTATCGGTCCTGAAGATTTTGTTTATATTGACGCAGGAACGACAACAGAGCTGATGGTAGATTTTCTGACGGAAAAAGAAGCGGTGTATATTACCAATGGAATCAGTCATGCCAGGAAGCTTATGAATGCGGGATATAAAGTGTTTCTGCTGGGCGGAGAGATGAAGGCTGTGACAGAAGCCATCATTGGGGAAGATGCTTTGGAACATCTGGAAAAATACAATTTTACGAAAGGCTTTTTCGGAACCAATGGAATCGACATGGAACGGGGATACACTACGCCGGATCCAAAAGAAGCAGCGGTGAAGAAAAAAGCGCTGCATCACTGCGGCAGGGCATTCATTCTGGCAGATAAAAGCAAATTCCATCAGATATCTTCTGTAAAATTTGCGGAAATCAACGAAGCAGAAATCATCACAGAACAGCTGGATGACAAAAGATATCAGACACTGACAGTTATCAAGGAGGTATTTTCATGATTTACACAGTAACATTTAATCCTGCCATTGATTATGTGATCAAAGTAGATCATCTGACACTGGGTTCCGTAAACCGTACAAAGAGGGAAGATGTATACTGCGGAGGCAAAGGAATCAATGTATCCACCGTATTGTCAAATCTGGGAATTGACAGTGTGGGACTTGGATTTATCGCAGGATTTACAGGTGATGCCATTGAGGCAGGAGCGAAAAAACTGGGATTTCAGCCGGATTTCATCCGTCTCAGAGAAGGTATGACCAGGATCAATGTAAAGATCAAGTCAGATGAAGAAAGTGAGATCAACGGACAGGGTCCGGTCATTCATGAAGATGAGCTGAAGCAGATGTTCCAGAAAATCGATCAGCTTCAGGATGGCGACATACTGGTGCTGGCGGGAAGTATCCCGGCAAGCCTTCCGGAAGATATTTACGAAAAAATCATGGAACGTCTTCAGGAAAAAGAAATTCAGATTGTTGTGGACGCTACCAAAGATCTGCTGCTCAACGTACTGAAATATCATCCGTTCCTGATCAAACCGAATAATCATGAGCTGGGTGAAATGTTCGGCGTGGTATTAAAAAATAATGATGAGATCATCGAGTATGCAAAGAAACTGCAGGAAAGGGGCGCAAGAAATGTTCTGGTTTCCATGGCGGGAGACGGAGCGATTCTTATCACAGAGAAAGGTGATATCCACATTATGCCTTGCCCAAAGGGAGAAGTTAAGAATTCGGTCGGTTCCGGAGATTCTATGGTAGCCGGTTTTATCACAGGTTATCTGAAGAGTCATGGAGATTACGAGGAAGCTCTTAAGATGGGAACAGCAGCAGGAAGCGCAAGCGCATTTTCTGAGGATCTGGCAGCGGGCGAAAAAATCATGGATCTGTACAAACAATTATAAAAAATCATCAAGATGTGTTAAAATGAGTCTGAACGTATTGAAACAGGGTTCAGGCTTATTTTATTATATAAGAAATTCTGTTAAGAATTCTTTTTTGGGAGAATAAGGAAAATGACAAAACAGGAGGCAAGGCGTCTGATCCGGTCGTGGAAGATGAAATTATCCACGGAATACAGGGAAAGAGCGAATCAGATCATATTTAAGAAAATACTGCATATGGAAGAATTCCGCAGGGCAGAGGTAATTTTTTGTTATGTCAGCATGGAAGACGAGGTAAATACATGGCCGGTGATCGCCCATGCACTGAAAGAGGGAAAACGGGTCGGCGTTCCGCTCTGTACAGGAGACGGCATCATGGAAGTCAGGGAGATTACATCACTGAATCAGCTGGTGAAAGGTGCTTATGGAATTATGGAACCGGATTCTTCCTGCAGAGAAATTCAGAAGGAGGAGATCCAGCTGGGTTTGATTCCATGTGTATCTGCCGACCGGGAAGGACGTAGACTGGGACATGGAGCAGGATATTATGACCGATATCTGCAGGATGCGGAGTTTAAAAAGGCCGCTCTGTGCTGGGAAAAATTAATGCTTGATCAGATTCCTGCCGATGGTTATGATATCTGCATGGATTGGATTATTTCAGACGGAAAGAGGTGAGGAAGAATGCCGCAGAAAGAAGAAACCGGATGGAAGCAATCTGCAGAATACTGGAAAGTTCCGGAGGAGATTCAGCTGGGGATGTGGGAGATGGAAATTGATCAGAGTACAGGGAGACATCTGCTTTCTGTTCAGGAAGGGAGTGGTCTTCCCCTTGAAATTCCGCAGAGTCTGGATGGGGAAGCAAGTTATTGCTGGTGGCATGAACGAATTCTACGGAGAGACAGAGACAATGTCAATGAGACGATTCAGGTAATGATTGCATCCGGGAGACTTACAGAGATGGAGTTTGTCTGGAACCATCCTCAGCGGGGACAAGTCAGCATGTGCTGGACTGGCATCTGCAGCAAATCAGAACATAATGTGGCGGAGTTAAAAGGATATTATCGGATTATGGATGATATCATACGGCTGCCTTCGAAGGCTGACAGTCAGAATATCGTAGTGGAAAAGAAATATCTGATAAAAAGTGATTTTTATCAGACGATGCTGTCAGAAACGACCGGTTATATGGAAGTGGAGCTGGATTCCGGAATTATCCACAGCAGCGGCGGGATCTGGGAGAAATATGCACAGATGAGTCAGGAAAGACACCTGAATTTTCAGGCCATAGGGAAAAAATATATTAAAGAAGTGGTCATAAAACAGGATTATGATTTATACAGGGATAGTATGGATCTGGAGAAAATAAGAAAAATGTATCGGGAAGGAACAGAAACTATGACCTGTCAGTTCCGCAGGCTGGTAGAAGACGCGGTGTATCACTGGATGGAGCTGGTGATTCATGTATTTGAGGAAAAAGAGTCAGGGAAAACATATGGACTGTTTTATATCAAAGACATTGATGAAACGAAGAAAAAACATTTGAAACAGGAAAGGGCGGCAGCCATGGATCCTCTGACCAAAGTAATGAACCGGAGAAATTTTGAAATGTCAGTCCGGGAGGTTATACGGCAGCAGAAAAGAACCAGAGGATGCGCACTGCTGATCTTTGATATTGATAATTTCAAGAAAATCAATGATGGCAGAGGACATCAGGCCGGTGATGATGTTTTAAAAGAATTTGCGGTTGTTCTGACAGAAGCGTTTCGAAAAAGTGATGATATCGGAAGGTTTGGCGGAGATGAATTTATGGTTTTTGTTCAGAATATGCCAAGACATACGATTGATCAGAGACTCCGGTCGATTCAGAAAAGATTAAAAAACAGCAAAACTGTGCTGGTTACATGCAGTATCGGAATTTACATTCTGACAGACGAGGCGCTTTCCTATAAGCAGTGTATGGAACGGGCAGATCAGGCAATGTATATGAGTAAGAAAAGAGGAAAAGATACCTTCTGTTACTGGGATGAGATATCATAAAAAATCCAGCAGTCTCCACGGATGCGCCCTGCCAGAGGGCAGCATATCGGAGTGAGACTGCTGGATTTTGCTATATGCTATTTTATCTGCCGGAAGCAGAAAGTTCGTTGGCGAGATTCACGATCGTGTCGATCGGATTTGCCTGCTGACTCTGATTCATGGCATCAATGTAAGTCTGTCGATTCTTGTATACTGTGTTTACAGCGTTTAACAGAGTGTCGGTTGTGACATCTTCTTCCTGAAGAACATAGCTGTATCCCTGTTTTTCAAAAGATTTTGCGTTAAGGATTTGATCGCCGCGGCTGGCATTTAATCCCAGCGGAATCAGAATATTTGGTTTGCGGAGAGCAAGAAGCTCGCAGATTGCATTAGCTCCCGCACGGGATACAATAATATCCGCACAGGCAAAATAATGTTTCAGATCGTCTTTTACATATTCGAACTGACGGTAGCCTTTTCTTCCCTCCAGAGACTGATCCAGATTACCTTTTCCGCATAAGTGGATCAGCTGATAGGTTTTTAAAAGTTCATCCAGGTTGCTGCGGATGGCATTGTTGATCGCCACAGAACCGAGACTTCCGCCAATGATCAGAAGAACCGGTTTATCCGGCTGAAATCCACACAGTTTAAGCCCCTGATCTCTTCTGCCCTGGAACAGCTCCTGGCGGATCGGAGATCCGGTCAGTACAGCTTTTCCTTTCGGAAGATGTTCAATGGTTTCAGGGAAATTGCAGCAGACTCTGCTTGCGCTGGGGATGCTCAGCTTGTTGGCAAGTCCCGGAGTGATATCAGATTCATGGATGATAACCGGAATGTGAAGTCTTCTGGCTGCGATCACCACGGGAACCGTAACGAAGCCGCCTTTGGAAAACACAACATTCGGACGAAGTTTCTTTAATATTTTCTTTGCCTCAAAGTATCCCTTCAGAACACGAAAAGGATCCGTAAAGTTTTTTGGGTCAAAATACCGGCGCAGTTTTCCAGAGGAAATTCCATAATAAGGAAGATCGATATCTTCGATCAGTTTGCGTTCCATTCCATCATAAGAACCGATATAGGCAATGTCATAGCCCTCTTCCGTCAATTTTGGAACAAGCGCCATATTTGGCGTTACATGACCGGCTGTGCCGCCGCCGGTTAACACAATGCGTTTCATTTTATATATCCTCCCCGATTAATGTGTTTCTTCATACTGTTTCAAAGCCCTGGATAACTGATCCGGACATGAAGTTCCACGGAATCCGCACTGAATGCCGGAAAGCTTATCGATGACTTCCTGAACCGGCAGTCCTTTGGCAAGTGCGGCCACTCCTGTCGTGTTGCCCTGGCAGCCTCCGATAAATTTAATATCTGTAAGGATTCCGTCTTCTATTTCAAATTCAATGGCACTGGAACAGGTGCCTTTTGTTTTGTATACCATATTTCTCCTCCTAGTGTAATCTATGAATTATTTTTTTATTTTACAATTATTTTATTATAGCACAAAGATACAGGTTGTATAAAGAAAGAATTGTCAGGAGGAAATTTGTCAAATGTAACATTGGTTTTTGTAGTGTGATATATAACCTCATGATAAAATGAAAGAAATAGAAGGAAATTCAGAAATGAGGTATTGCTTATGAGAAAAGTGTTTGATGAAGACAGTATATTATTGAAAGAAACTTTTGAAGATAAGACTGCGGCAATCCGAAAAGCAGGGAAGATGCTGTATGACAGAGGATGCGTCGATCCGGAATATATTGACGCAATGCTGGAAAGAGATGAAAAAGTATCTGTATATATTGGAAATGGAGTTGCGATTCCTCACGGAGTGGCAGGATCTGAAAAATATATCAAAGCTTCCGGCGTATCTTTTATCCAGGTTCCCGAGGGAGTCTCATTCGGTGAAAATAAAACAGCGTATATTGTCATAGGGATCGCCGGAGTCAATGATGAACATCTGGATATTCTTGCGAAACTGGCGATTACATGTTCCGACATAGAGAATGTGGAAAAGCTGCGCACAGCTCAGGATAAACAAACGGTTATGAAAATATTGTCTGATGTTTAAAAGAATGAAAAATACCGCTCCGTTTTTTACATTTTGCGGAGCGGTATTTTTTATTAGGAAAACCTGATGATACTAATGAGTTTTTTGTTTTCTGAAGATGATAATGGCTGTCATGCCGGCGGCTGATGCAGCCAGAAGTGTGATCCATAAAATATAGGATGACGCATCACCTGTTTTAGGGGATGTGTCTTTCACAGGTTTTTTGGTATCTGCCGGAGTTTCAGGGTTTTTGGTATCATCCGGAACCGTTGGGTTTTCCGGATTTTTCGTGTCATCCGGAGTGGAAGGAGTTCCAGGATTTTCTTCTCCGGATGCCGGAAGAGTTTCTGTTTTTTCTGCGCCGCATACTGAGCAGGTGTAAGTTTTCTCGCCTTTTTCTGAAGCGCCTGGCTCTTTTATCACTTTGCCGTCATCCCAGCGGTGAGCTTCTGTCTCTTCGTGTCCGCAGGTCTGGCAGGTATGTTTGTGATTTTCACCGTCTTTGCAGTCTGCCCAGCTGCCGTAAGAATGTCCTGTGGCAGAACCTTCATCGGTTACTGTGTCAGAAGCTGTGCGGCAGACATCGCATATGGCAGTTTTGGTTCCATCTTCCGTGCATCCGGCGTTGCCGTCAGATACATAATTAGTAAATGTGTGGGATGTCAGTTCGCCGTAAGCCTGTCCGCAGATTTCGCATTTTGCCTGTTTCTGGCAGGTCGCAGTTCCTCCGGAATGGGTTGTGTGAACAGATCCGGTATAAGAATCTTTATTGAGAATTAAAATCAGATCGTCATATCCGGAAGCGCTGATAATGCAGACGCCGGTATCATTATTTCCCCAGCCTTCGCCAATGGTAATACCTTTCAGCTGCCAGCCGTAAGCACCGTATTCTCCGTAGTCGTTCCACCGCTGATTCCATGTAACATAGCCTTTGGAATAGGAAATTCCATTGACTGTGACGCTGGTGATGCTGCCGACCCAGGACTCAACATTATCTGATGGAAGGACGGCAAAATCGCCAGTCGGGTCATTACGCTGTACGGTAACAGAAGGGGGAGCCTTTTGGTCAGAGGAATCCTGAGCAAAGCAGGTGACAGATGCAAAAGAAAACATGAATAACAGACTCATGATGATCAGGCTTAATTTGATAAATTTCAGATTTTCAACTTTCATTTCGTACTTTTTCTTAACCTCCTAAATCAAATTAAAACATAGAGGTTAGCTACAACTAACCACGATCCTTTTAAATTATATCCAGCCCAGTATATGATGTCAAGAAGAATCTTCCAATTCCTTCCTGGTGCTTCCAGCTGGAAGGAGGATTCTGAAAGAAAGAATGGACGAAGTCACGTTTTGTGTGATATGCTGAAAGGCAGGAGGAAATGATCATGAAAATTGGAATTATCGGAGCAATGGAAGAAGAAGTTCGTCTTCTGATCGATGAAATGAAAGAAAAGAAAGAAAGTCAGATAGCAGGCATGACATTTTACGAGGGAAGCCTGCGGAAGAAAAATACAGTGATCGTACAGAGCGGTATTGGTAAAGTAAATATGGCAGTCTGTACTCAGATTTTGATTGACCGTTTTGATGTGACGCATCTGATCAATACCGGCGTTGCCGGAGGTCTGTACAAAGATATTGAAGTAGGAGATATCGTGATTTCCAGCGACGCCCTGCAGCATGACATGGACGCCACAGGATTCGGCTACGATCCTGGAGTGATTCCACGTATGGAAACATCTGTTTTCCAGGCAGACAAAGAAATGATAAAAACAGCCCGGGAAGTGTGCAGGGAAGTGAATCCGGATATTCAGTGTTTTGTCGGAAGAGTGGTAAGCGGAGATCAGTTTATTTCTGATAATGAGAAAAAACATCAGCTGATCAGCAATTTTGACGGTTACTGTGCGGAGATGGAAGGAGCGGCTATGGCTCAGGCCGCATATCTGAACCAGGTACCGTTTCTGATTCTGCGGGCGATTTCTGATAAAGCGGATCAGGAAGCAGCAGGAAGTTATGAAGAGTTTGAAAAAATGGCAATTCAGCATATTGTTCGGCTTGTTCTCGGAATATTAGACAAAGAATAGTCTAACTTTGTAGGATGGTTTCTCTTAAGTTTCCACCAGCCTCCTTTTATAATGATAGATAAAGAAAATAAAAGGAGAGATGAGTATGGAGATCTTAAGAGAAACTTTTTTTATTCAGGGACTGGCAGCAGCGCTGATCATTGGAATATTGTCTAAAGTAATGGTATGGAGAAGTTACAGGAAACTGCTTCGGGCGTCGAGAGAAATGGACAGACCTCAGAGACGGTGGATTGGGGTTTTGAAGAAGAAATTTGAAAATTATTATCAGTTGGATGCAGATGTACATAATACGGGCTGTATTGTGGATCAATATTTTGAAAGTCATAAGCTGCTGGGGATAACGATCACATTTTGGGAACAGATTCCGGGATTCTGCGCTATTTTGTGCATGCTTCTCGGATGCGCCGGGGCGGCAATGGGCATCGCCCAGGGAGCCGATATTTTTCTGTGGCTTCGAAGTCTTATGGTAAGCGCTGTGGTTGGATTTATCATTTTTATGATAGATTCTCTGGTGCAGATGGATCATATGAAACGGATGATCCGGACCAATCTGATCAATTTTCTCGAAAACGTTCTGCCAAATCGTGTGAACAAATCGATGAAAAAGAAAGATCAGGACAGGCAGCTGCAGAAGAAACAGAAAGCCCGTGTACAGAAAGAAAAAGAGGAAGCAGAGGAGATTGCCGGCCACTGGGAGCAGATTGCCAGCGCAAAGGAACTTACGCTGACCCAGGAGGATATTCAGACTCTGAAAGATTTCATAAATGAATTATAAAAATGAAAATGCTTCATAGAATAGTAAAAAAGACTGGGAGATGAAAATGAAGCATTGGGTTCGGCTGGCAGCAGCTGCGGGAATCTTTTTATGTCTCTGTGGCTGCGGAAACTCTGACCGCAAAGAGAAAATACAGAAAACCGCGGAAGAGACAAAGATGACACTGTCTCAGAGCAAAGAGGCCTGGTGGCTGAAGCGGCGGGAGGGAAATCAGCCTCCTGAAGTATCAGATACGATCGATCTTTCAAAATATGATGCCTACTATATTGATCCTAAGGCTTCTGATGCAAAAAAGAAGCGGATATATCTGACTTTTGACTGCGGATATGAAAATGGATTTACGCCGAAGATACTGGATGTGTTAAAGAAAAAGAAGGTTCCGGCAGCATTTTTTGTAACCAAGCCTTTTATCCGGGAAAATCCGGATTTGGTGAAGCGTATGAAAAAAGAAGGACATGTGGTGGGAAATCATACGGTACATCATAAAAGTATGCCGGGTCTGTCTGACCGAGATAATAAGCAGGAGATCAGTGACTGTGCAGAATACTGCAGAGAGGCTACGGGATATGATATGGATCTGTTTATCCGCCCGCCGATGGGAGAATACAGTGAACAGACCCTTGCGCTGACCAAAAAGATGGGATATAAGACTATTTTCTGGAGCATGGCTTATGTTGATTTCAAGGTGGATGATCAGCCGGGAAAACAGTATGTGATCGATCATTTTGATCAGTATGCTCACAATGGAGCTATTCCGCTGATGCACAATGTTTCGGAATCCAACGCGGAGGCGCTGGGAACGGTGATTGATCATTTGAAGAAAGAAGGTTATGAATTCCTTTCCCTGAAAAAACTGCCGGATTATTGAACGGCAGCGGGAATCATGCAGAAAGATTGTCCGCTTTACAGAAGAAAATATGTCTGATAAAATGGAAGAAAAATGACAGGAGTAAACATGAAGAGAATAGCGAAGTTTTATAAAGTAAGTTTTGAACAGTTTGAAGAAAGCTGGAAAGATGACTTTCCGGAGACTTCACCGGAAGAAATCCGGGAGATTTATGAGAAGATTAAACTGCCGGCAAGGGCAACCAAAGGATCTGCGGGATATGATTTCTTCAGCCCGATCGATTTTGAGCTGAAGCCGGGAGAGACACTGAAGATTCCCACGGGAATCAGAGTTTCCATGGAGGAAGACTGGGTGCTGTGCATTTTCCCGAGAAGCGGACTGGGATTTAAGTATCGTCTGCAGATGAATAATACGGTCGGGGTGATTGACAGCGATTATTATGACTCAGACAATGAGGGACATATCTTCCTGAAAATGACCAATGACAGCAATGAGGGAAAGACAGTAACTGTGTCACAGGGAAATGGCATGGCGCAGGGAATTTTCTTCCAGTACGGCATTACGGAAGACGATCAGGCAGAGGAAGAACGAAACGGTGGATTCGGCAGTACGACAAAAAATTAGAAATATCGAAGAGAAAACCAGGGCGGCGGCTCTGGTTTTTATTATGAAGAATAAAATTATAAAAAAGTATTAAAAACCATTAAAAATGTTAAAATGCATTAAATATCATTAAAATATATTAAAAACATAATAAAATGCAGTATATCGCATAAAAAATGACTAAATCAAAGTAAAATATGATATAATCTACTAAAGGAGGGCTGTTTATGGAATTAAAAGCAGAAGATGTATTCAAACCGGGTGCTTTTCCAAAATATACATATATATCACGAAAATCAAAAATTTCAGATTTGTCATATGAATTTAGATTAGAACAGGCAATCAAAGTTTCAGGTTTTTTAACATCTTTAGTTGGACCTTCAAAAATGGGGAAAACAATTCTTTGCGAAAAAGTAATTGAATTTGACAGGATAGTAGAAATTTCCGGCGCAGATTTCGATGAAACCACAGATTTTTGGAGACTGGTGGCAGCTAAAGCAGGATTATCTTATGAAGGTCAATTTTTATCAGAGGAAAAAAACTCTCAGACCAGTGATAAATTTTCCAGGAAGGAAACGTTTTCTTTAACAAAAGATAAGATTATAGATCATTATAAAAAAGAAGATTTGGTATTGGTGATTGATGACTTCCATTATGCACCGGAAAAGAAAAGGATTCAAATTGCCCAGCAATTAAAAGATGCCATCAGGAGAGGATTTAAAGCAATTGTTGTATCACTGCCGCATAGAGCCGATGAAGCAATCAGACAGAATGCAGATCTTTCAGGAAGGCTTAGCTTAATTAATATGGAACCATGGGAGGTTGAAGATTTAAAGGAAATTGCGAAAGTCGGATTTGCAAAACTGAATATTGGGATAGAAGACGATATTGCAGAAAAAATTGCAATTGAGAGTTTATCCTCTCCTCAATTGATGCAGTATATATGTTTGAATATTTGTACAATTTTGGAGATGACGGAAGATGAACATTTGCAGGTAAAAGAAGAAATCCTGGAGCAGGCATATCGATATACAACAGCAAATTTTGAATATGGAGATGTGGTAAATCTCATAAGGAGGGGACCGAGTACAAGAGGTAAAAGAAGGAATAAGTTCCTTACGAAGGAGGGACAAAATTATGATGTGTATGAGCTGATTGTAAAGTCAATTGCGGAAAATCCTCCAGTTATGAGCTTAGAATTTGAAGATATGAAAGAAAGAATCCACCAGTTGATTGCAGATGACTGCAAGGTACCAACACCACAAGTGATAAAAACAAGTTTGGGGAAATTACAGCAATTATTGAAGGGACGTGAAGATATTTTTAAGGTATTGGACTGGAAAGAGGGAGTTCTTTATATATTAGATCCATTATTTTTATTTTATCTACGATGGGGAGGAAACAAAATTGGCTCATAAAATTCAAAATCTTGAAGAGGCTGTCGAATGTTTGCAGAGAGCAGATGATAGGGAAACGTATGACAATAACGTGAAGATAATAAGACAGTATTTAAAACACGCAGGAGTAAATGCACAGACAATAAAAGAATTTGAAGAATCAGCAAAATATTTTCCAAATGAATATTCTGAACAAGATACAAAAAAGAGAATCGTGAAAGCAAGAGAAAGAGCAATTACCTATCTTGAAGAATTTGTAGATGATGAAAATAATGACAGTATATTGATTCAGGTCCTGGAAAACTATGATTTGTTTTGGGAAAATTTTGTGGAAAGGAAACCGCATAAGAGTGCTGGTATCAAGAAAGAACAACTAGAGTGTTTAAAAGTAAAAAATGAATATGATCTGCAGCATATTTTGTATGCATATCTTATGCCTTTATTTCCGGAAGTCAGAACAGAAGTGAATGAAGATACAGGATATGCTACTGTGCGGCCGGATATTTGTCTGGGACCAGAGAATATAATTGAAGTAAAATGTACAAGGGCATCAATGGGTGAGAAAAAATTAATGGAAGAAATAGAAGCTGATATCACACATTACAGTGCGGAAAATATTTACTTTTTTATATATGATAAAGCAAAAATAATTCAAAATATCAGGGTATTTAAGGAAACTTACGAAAATATTACACAGGAAAAGAATGTTCATGTCATAATTCATCAGCCTAAAAATTTATAATATAAGATCAGAGTAGTTACAGCAGAAGTAACTGCTCTTTTTTCATGAAATGGAGTCTTGAAGAAACGGATGATTCTCTATATTATGAAAGTGAGAGGGATCGGAGCCATTGTATATATAAAAAATACTTCGGGTTTCCCGCCTCCAATCGTGATTGTTTGAGTAGCTAGGTAAAAGATTGTAGGCATGTATTTTGCTAGGTTTATAGTTTCTTATCGGCTCCTTAAATTCCTCTCACTTAATAAACCGGAAAAAGCAAAAAAAAGGGAACCAAAATAGAAAAAAAGTAAAAATAATTAAGAAATATAAGAAATATTCTCCAGATTTTCCATAAAACGTCGAAAAGACAGACGAAGTCTGCCTTTAAAATGATAAAACGACGAGTAAGGATTCAATAAAACAAAGTTAGTAGTATCATGAAATAAAATTAATAGCTTCGTTTATAAGTGAAGGTGTCGCTGTTAACTTTAGCGCCGCCTTTGGATTTGTAAATAGTAACTTTGCTGTGGACTCGGTAAGTATAGCCTTTGGTAACATAGTAGTAACGGCTGTATGCATTTGTTCCGGTATCTCCATTAGTTCCGCTAGTTAAAGTGTGCCAGGAACCTCCAGAATATCGCTGAAGTTTCATGGTAATTGTTGAATAGTAGGAGCCTACACTTGGAATTACAGATGTATAAAAAGTAGCTTTACCTAGTGTGCCAAAGGATAATCCGATGGTAACATCTTCGAATCCGGCCCAATCATCGGCAGCAGAGACTGGAATAGTTGATGATAAAAGACAGATAGAACAAAGAGTACATAAAGTGAGTATTTTGCGGAATTTTTTCATAAAATATCCTTTCTATCCTTACTGCAATTAAAAGCAGCTAAAGGTAGAAAAGGACATACGGTAAAAATATGAAAAAAATATGGACTATAAAAATCCCATGTATTCAATAATTATTTATTGAATACATGGGATAAATGCAAACTATTTTATATTTTGTGAAATTTTAATAAGTTCATTAATTGGCTCATTCGAAATGATACTAAAAATATTATTGTTTTTATACCAAAATAATCGGTTTCTATTTGATTCTATATAATAATATACTTGGTTGCTTTTAGTTATTTTTGTATAATCGTTACTAATTAAATTACTATAAGTATCATAAGATTGGTCTATTTGAATTTTTATATATAAATAATTATCTTCGGAATTCTTATAGTCATAGATGATTTGTGTATTGTTATGTAGATATTGTTCTTTAACAAGTTCGTATCCTTCTGGTATGTAATTAAATTGAAATTGATCTTCGTTATTATTGGTTTCGTCAACATCGACTTTAGTCCGGTTGTCTTTATCTGAACTCCGGAAAATAAAATTCAAAATAGGTTCTCGAAAAGCTTTTACATTCATTGCAGTGACGGATGCTGCGCCAAGGATAATAACGGCAGCCGCGGCAATCTTTTTTCCAAGATGGACACGTTCTTTGTGGACTTCTTTTTTGTAAGCATCTTTGAACATCTTGTCCATGCGGTCATCGAAATCCTTTGGAAGCTCCATTTCCGGGAGTTCCTCAAATTTCTCAACCTCATCGTCAATATACTGCTTCCCACCATATTCTATTAAATGATCCAGGAGCTGTTCCTGTTCTTCCATTCTCTTCTTATTATCTTTCATAGAAATCCTCTTTTCGAAACATCTTTCTTAATTCCTTTTTCGCTAAGGCAATTCGTTTGGCCACGGCTCGTTCTGAAATATGAAACATATCAGCAATTTCCCTGTATTTGAATCCATAGACATAATGGAACAACATTGCGTCACACAGCGGCGGCTTCAGTCTTGCAAGCTTTTCTTTGACTGATTCCAGATCAATGAATCTCAGATAAGCGTTGTCCGGATCTTCCAGATGATAAGATTCATTTCCATCCTCGTAGTCAAGAGAAAGATGGGAATTCTTTTTCTCCTCATCGGCCATAGTGTACATAACATTGCGAAGCATGGCGGAAAGAAAATAGAGAACTTCTTCTTCGGGAACGTTCAAAATACTTTTCGGGTACAAGAGAGCTTTCTCAAAAACCCGCTGAACCGCCTCTTCAGCAATATGCTTGTCTGAAGTATATTTAAATGCGGCATAAAATAGTTTACCGGCGTATTCTTTATAAAGATGGGCAACGTATTCCGTTACCTGACTGCCGACGGGGCGCAGCGTTTCTCGCTTCATATATCCACTCTTTCTCAAAACATGTTTTTGCAAGAAAATTATTTTTCTTATACAATTAGTATACTCAAATAGCCGGGCACTGTAAATAATCTTTGGAAAAAATTACTCTTCAATTACCTGGATTTCAAGGTAATCAAAGGCAATATCTTCGATAAAAGAGTCCTTTGTGAATCGGGTTTTACTGTTGCGGATAAAATCCTGTTTGTTGGACTCCAGCCAGAGCGGTTTTGGAAGATCGAACTCGTAGCAGATCTCTTCCAGCGCCTGATAGACTTTTCTGGTGCGATTCAGATCATTATCAACCGTGATCAAGGTATCGTTCAGCATACGATTTTGTTTAAAAATTTTTCCCCACATTCGAAACATAAGGTTCCTGCTTTCTGGATGGTGCTCAATAGTTACTTTGGCTTTAGTATAGAAGTATTTTTGCTCCTTGTAAAGCGTAAAAGGTGTGTTATACTTGAAAAAAAGGGCGGGAGAAATACGAATGAAAATATTAAAAAGAATTTTTACAGATGGATTATCCGGAATGACCACCGGATGGTTTTGTACCTTTGTGGCAGGCACAATTTTACAGCAGATCGGAAGCTGGATTGGCGGCAGCGCCGGCGGATTACTGCAGACTTCAGGGCTTGTTCTGAAAGTATTTGCCGGAGCGGCCATCGGAGCCGGAGTTTCATATAAGCTGGGAGAGTCTGCGGTCATAACATCGGCGGCGGTAGCAGCCGGTATGATCGGAGCATACAGTACACAGATTGTAGACGGATTTGTCATAACCGATGGGATGATCCGTCTGGATGGACCGGGACAGCCGCTGACAGCATTTGTTGCTGCATATGTAGGAATTGAGATTGGGCGGCTTGTTATGGGAAAGGTGAAATCAATTCGAATTCTGGCTCCGTTTCTTACAATTATAGCAGGCGGGGGAGCCGGACTGATCGTTAGTCCGTATATTGAAATTTTTATTGGAAAGATAGGAGATATCATCCGCTGGGGAACGACACAAAGTCCGCTGGTCATGGGTGCTGTTGTGGCGGCAGTGATGGGAATCGCCTGTACGCTGCCGATCAATCCAATTGCATTTGGCGCCATGTTAAATTTATCAGGAATCGCAGCGGGAGCGGCAGCGGCTGGATGCAGTGCACAGATGATAGGATTTGCGGCGGCAGGCCTTCGTGAGAATGGCATCGGGGGATTCCTGGCACAGGGAATTGGAACGTCAATGCTGCAGCTTCCCAATATCATCCGGAAACCATGGATCTGGATTCCTTCTATTTTGTCCAGTGCTGTTCTTGGCGCTGTTTCAGCAGCGGTGCTGAAAATGACCAATGATGCCCAGGGGGCGGTTATGGGTACTTCAGGTCTGAGCGGAGTCATTTCGGCGTACCATGCTATGGGAGCAGATGCCGGGGCAGCGGTGTTTGTGTTTGTCATGTATGTGGCGGCGCCGGCAGTCCTGACATATTTTACAGCGGAAGCCATGAGGAGAGCCGGTGTGATCAAAACCGGTGATATGAGGCTGGATATATAAAAATATTTTCGATTCCGGATGAGATGAAGGACGCCAATTTTACGACGACCTTTAAACGTGTATTCTGTATCATTTTTTCATTATGATCCGATGTGTGATTGACAATTCCGGTAATAGAAATATCACCGATGGGAGGCAGTATTTTGGATACACCCTGCCCTGGAAACAGGGGCATGGAGGAGAGTGTGATGCATCCTACGTGTTCCTCACATCCAAGACAGGCGTCAATGGCAATGATAAAGGGATCTTCATAGAGTCTGTGGATGTTTCGGACCGTTTCATTCAGGTTCTGGGCATGAACAGGCCTGGAAAGACTGCCGTACACGGAACAGAGAGAAGAATGATTTTGAAGATATTGTCCTACCAGAGGCCCCAGACAGTCGCCGGTCGCACGGTCTGTACCGATACAGACAATGACCAAGGGCTGTTTTTTTCTGTGGTGTTTTCTGATCAGCTCTTTCAGATCTGTCTGAAAATCCTGAAAGGCGTGGGGCTCTGTCGGCCGATAGTAGAATATTTTATTGGATCGTAGCATAGAGACGGGTCCTCCGGTTTTTAGTCTGCAGCCATTTTGTGCTGTCTTCCTAGTTTATACAAAAGGAAGGAAAGTATGTAGAAAAAAAGTTGGATTCTTTCGACGAGGTTTGATAAAAAAAATAAAAGGAATATGCTAAAGTCTCCTTATTATAGAAGAAAGGGAGGCTTTTTTGTGAAGACAGAACAGCAGTTGCCAAAAAATATCCGGCAGATTGGAAGTCCGGCAGGTCATACAAAAGTGTACATTGAAGATTACGTAATTACTTTTTTAAACGCTCTGGCAATGGATCATAATACTTTTGTGCGGGGAGCGATACTATTTGGTGAGAAGAAAAATATCAATCAAGACACTGTGATTTTTATTCGTGGAGCGATCGAGGGACAGAATCTGGAGCTGGATTTGGATGAAGCTGTTTTTGACGACGCAGTATGGAGGGAAATCTATCAGCAGAAAGACAGATTTTTTCCGGATCTGGAGGTAATCGGGTGGGCGTTGTCCCGCATGGGATTTTCGGTCCGGCTGAATGACAAAATAAAGAAGACCCATTTCGAAAATTTCCCGGGAGAGGGAAAGGTTCTGTATATGGTGGATCATCTGGAACAGGAAGATGCGTTTTATGTATACAGAGGACAGGATTTGGTCAGACAAAATGGATATTACATATATTATGAACGTAATCCAATGATGCAGGATTATCTGGTGGAACGCAATCAGAAGATTCGGGAGGCGCAGTCCTATGAAAATATGCTGGAAGCAAAGCGGGATGAAAAGGTGATCCGGCAGTTTCGGGAGAAAATCTCCAAGACTGCAAAGGCCAATAACCGGAGAGGGATGCTTCGGAAAGTGACTTCTGCGGCAGCGGCGGCGATGGTCGTCGTAGTGGGAGGAAGTGTATATTATTACGCAAAAAATGATACAACCGTAAATTTGAGGGATATGGTAAGGGGTGCGGTCCAGACCATGGGAAATGGCGTAAAGGATCAGATTTCCAGTGACGAGGACAGCGAAATACCGGCCACTTTGGAAACAGAAGCAGAGACGGAGGAGACGACAGAAGAAAAAGCAGAAACTACAGCGGGGACAGAGACAGGCACTGAGGATGACAGCAGTGAGAGGACGGAAGCATCATCTTCCACGGAGGCGGTTTCAGGGAATACCGGGTCTTCGCAGACATATACAGTGAGAAGAGGGGATACTCTGGTATCCATCAGCGTTAGGATGTATGGAACACAAAAGAAAGCGGAAGACATTAAAAATGCAAATAATATCGAGAATGGCGACCGCATTTATCCGGGACAGAAACTGGTGATCCCAAACAGCTGACACTGGTTTCCGCCGGCATGGGACAGGCCTTTGGTCGGCTTGCCACTGGACGGAAAGTGTGGGATATTGTATAATTAATTACTATCAAGTGAAAAGACGGACAGAGAATGGAAGGAGCTTTATGAAACAAAAGACGAAATCAGGGTTTTCTCTTTATATTAACAGCAGCGAAAATATTAAAAACGCAATGCTGATTCAGGAGAAAAAGAAAAAGTATCGAAAAATTCTTTTTGTCGCGCTGGCAATTCTCTGCGTTATGACTTTTTTCATATATCGCTATCGTACCTATCGAACGATGAGCAGCGTGAGAGAGATTTCAAGGGAAATGTCAGATTCAACCCAGTCTTTTGCCTATCAGAACGGCACGATCTGCTATAATGAGGACGGCATTTCTTTTCTTAACAGCAAAGGAGAGACAGAATGGAATAAGACATTTTCTGTCAGAAACCCAATCGGCTCCTATTGCGGGGATTATATTGTAGTTGCAGCGAAAAGCGGAAATGAAGTGAAGCTGCTGGATGATACAGGAAATATGAAAAGTCTGACAGTCGCTTATCCAATCATTGACGCAGAAGTTGCGGGACAGGGCGTCATAGCTCTGATGCTTCAGGGAGATGATGGAAACTATATAGAACTTTATGATGCGGCGCAGGAAAAACTGGTCAGTATCAAGACGACCCCGACGCAGAATGGTTATCCGATGGATATTGATTTATCATCAGACGGGGAGAATCTTGTAGTGAGTTATCTTGTGGTAGAAGGAATTGAAACCAAGAGCCGGGTTGCGTTTTATAATTTCGGTGATGAAGGAAAGGAAAAAGAAGACCGGCTGGTAGCAGGATTTGATTTTAAAGATACTGTGATACCTAAGGTAAACTATATGGGAGATTCCAGAGTATGCGCCGTCGGGGATAATGAACTTGTCATTTTTAAGGCATCCCGAAAGCCATCCATGCAGAGTGAAGTGGAAATTAATGAATCCATAGCGAGCATTGCCGTGAATGATGATTATGTCGCTGTGATCGTAGAATCAAAGGAAGAAGAACAGTATGAGGCAAGGGTGTATAACAGGGCAGGCCGTCAGGTCATGTCACATGGATTCTCTTATGAGTTTACGAAAGCGGCACTGGGGGACAAGGAATTAATTCTGATAGGAAGTTATCATTGTTCTGTCCTGAATTTTGCAGGTCATGAGATGTTCAGCCACGATTTTGATAAGAGAGTTTTAGATATAGCACCAACAGGAAAAGCCCGCAGATATCTGGTTTCCTATGAAAATGGCATGGAGATGATCAGTCTGCGGTAGAAATGGAGAGTACATATGGGAGAAATTATTTTAATCATTTTGTTGTTGTATTTACTGATTCAGGTAGTGAGTGGATACCGTAAGGGGTTTCTTCACGCGGCACTTACCCTGGCAGCATGGATCCTTACATTTGCAATTGCTTATTATGCAGCAGATTACTTTAAGGCTCCTGTGGCTCAGTACATTATGAGACAGCCTCAGAATTTCCTGACAGATCAGATTGCGTATGTGATCGCGTTTATATTAGTAACGATTGTTGTACGGATTATCTTTTCTTTTGTGATCCGTTTCATCAATAAGATCAATAATCTGCCGGGAATCGGATTTATCAATAAGATTGCAGGAGGCGTTCTCGGATTTGCAAAGGGATCATTGGTGATCATGTTTGTATGCTTCTTTATATCTTTGATGCCGGTGATCGGATTAAGCAGTCAGTATTCGCAGGTCGTAAGACCAGGCGGAATTATGGAAATGCTTGTGGAAAGCAATCCGTTCACTCAGATGCTGGAAAACAGTACAGGAGTGAATCTATAAAAATATATTAATAAGGAAGAAGACCGTACTTTTGAAGGGAAAAAGTATGGTCTTTCTGTACTTTGAATGCAGTATGTAATGAAAAAGAAATAAAAATGAGAAAAAATTGAAAAAATCATAAAAAATAGTTGACATAGCGATTTTGGCATGATATTATAACTAAGCTGTCTTTGAGAGAGACAGAAAAAATCATCAAGAAAAGTTGAAAAAGAACAAAAAAGTACTTGACAAAAGATACTGAAAGATGATATTCTATAAAAGTTGCTGACAGAGATTGATCAGAACGATAGAAAAAATCTTGAAAAAAGTTCTTGACAAAGAAACTTCGAGATGATA
>DWWD01000032.1 GCA_019119895.1 Candidatus Anaerostipes avistercoris
TCCTAATACTGCAATCCATAATCCCATTATTTAATAAACTGTGAAACAATGTTTTTCGAAAAAGCTTGTTACACAAACCAGGTTCAACCATTGAACCATCTAATAAGTCCTTTAAACCTGTTATTTTGTCCTGCTTCACAAAACAGCCTGTATTATGAAAATAGCTAACTCTGCCATCGGCAAAAATCATCTGATATCCACAATGAGCAATATCAGCCTTATATCTCTCTCCATTTTTTAGCAGCAGTTCATACATATCCGGCTCAATCTCATCATCAGCATCTACAAAACCAATCCATTCACCGGATGCCTTTAATACACCTGTTAAACGTGCTGCTGTTACTCCCTGATTTTTTGTATGTATTACTATAACCTGTTCATGCCGGGATGCATAAATATCAATTACCTTTCCCGTTTCATCTACTGATCCATCATCTACTACAATAATTTCGATTTCTGAATAAGTTTGGTTCAAAATACTATCTAATGTTCTGATTATCGTAGATTCTACATTAAATGCAGGCACAATCACACTAATCATCTTTCTTACCCTCGCACAATTGAAGCAGTCTTTTTTCAACTGCTTTTACTGTTTTCACTGTACTAAAATCTTTTCCTCTTATTTTTGCCTGCTTTGTATAATATTCCAGCAATCCGGGTTCTGAAGAGAAACGTTTAATTCCATGATATAAAGCCTCATCATTATTTTCAACCACAACCCCATATTCATTGTTTTCTCCCAGCATTTCCTTCATACCAGAAACTTCTACTGTGCAAACAGGAATTCCCAGAATCAACGATTCAGTCGCTGCTGTAGAAAATCCTTCTGCAAAACTAGCACAAACAAATAAATCACATTTTGCTATGTATTTATAAGGATTCAACTGATATCCCAAAAGTGTAACACTGCTTTCAAGATTATTTTGCTGAATATATTCCTGCAGGTTATTGCGCTCTGGTCCCTCTCCAAGCACATATAAATGCACAGGATAACCCTGCTCTTTCAATCGTTTTACAATCCGTAATAATCGATCAAAACCTTTGTTTTTCAATAGCTTTCCTATGCCCACCAACTTAATTTCATCTGGATTCATAATTCCCTGATCCACTATTTCCTGTGAAAACCGGATAATTTTATCACTTTCATTAGTGTTGTATAACACTTCATGCGGTACTGGAATCTGCAATGCCTCCATAAAATCTTTTTTTACAGTCCGAGAAACACAAATAATGCGCTCGAACTTTCGATAACACTCCTGTGCCTCTGCTATACTTCTAAAAGATGCAGCTGCCCGTTCTGCCGTGTGCTGCTCGATATGAATCCAAGCCAGTTTTTTAACATCTGGATCACTGCATCCACTGATTACCCTAGCGCACGGACCTTCTAAATATGCCACTTCTATATCGTAATGTTCTTTGATAATAAGTTTATGTAACCGTTGTGGACTAAATATCTTCATTAGATGTGAATTGCCTGGAATCATTTTTTTGCACCAACTTTTGTATTTTATCTTAGGTCCTAAAAACTGACGATTTTCACCGACATCAAAAAGAGTCATTACCGTTATATCAAATTTTGAACCATCCATATTATTGACAAGATTCACCAGAACTTTTTCTGCTCCTCCTTGTCCCAAATCGTGAATAAGAAAAAGTATTTTTTTCATAGTGCCCTCATATATCTAAACCGTAAAAACAATATAATCTTTCGTTGCATGATTATGATGGTGTATTATTGCCGGGTTTCCAATTACAACAGAATGATCAGGCACATCAATATTTACATAACTGTTTGGTGCAATCAACACATCATTTCCAATATGAATATTACCTACTATTGTAGCATTAATTCCTATAAACACACAATTTCCAATAACAGGTGATCCTATATTTCCTCGATTAGTGCGTCCTATTGTGCATCCTTTATGTAAATTAACATTTTTCCCAATAATAACACCATCACCAACAGTTATATTATATGGATGTCCTAAATACATCCCTTCACCAATTTGAGCTTTTGGTGAAATTTCTAAACCATACTTTCGAGATAACTTATAAATCATAAGTCTTGATAAAAAACCAGCACTCTCTTCGTATTTTCGAAAGTAATAGGTGAACTGCAAATTATGAAACAGATGTCTTTGTAATAAACTCTTTAGCCCTAATTTATATTGTTTTCCTGTCATCCTATAATAATCTGAATAATATTTATCCATGCTTCTCATCATACAAAGCCCCTTATTTACAAATTCTTTACCCTATTTTTTGTATAAATTGATAGTATTATACCAAAAGGTATTGCAATTACTGTCATAGCTCGTTTTGGTGACTCTTTTATAAATTGTTTATCACCTGAAATAATACTTTCTGAAACATAGTGAATACAATCCATCCACAGTCTTTTTGTTGACGTAGGATATTGCATGCATACTTTTCTCCAAAATGCAAATCCTTTAGGATTGTTTACATACTGTTTCCACATGGTCGCACTAGATCCATCTTCCTGATATTCTACATTACAAAGAATCTCGTTTAATACAGCAAGTTTATAATCCTGGTCTATCAGCCTGTACTTATATGCAAGCGCAACATATTTTTCACCTGAGAATACCGGATAAGAAGGATATTTTTTTATCACATCTGTTCGATATACCAATTTTTTATCTCCGCATCCGCCTGCAGCATAATAACCTCCTAATGTGGTTTCAATCATATCTTCAGGAAAACCTTTCCCAATGATTTTACCAAAAAAGTCAGCATCAAGTGCAATCATTCCAGCATAGCCTTTATCCCGAACTCGCTCCCAAGCATCTTTAATCTTTCTTACCGCCCCAATAGCCATTCTGTCATCTGAATCAATGCAAACATTTAATTCTGTATCAATATTCTCATATGCAGTATTATGAGCTGTATGCATACCACCATTTTCTTTATAGATATATTGGATTTCAAATCCATTTTTCTTTTCTTGCCAGCTTTTTACTAAACATGCCGTATTATCAGTAGAACCATCATCAACTATCAGCCAAACAAAATCTTTACAATCTTGTTTACATAAACTCTCATATGTTCTTGGCAATGTTTTAGCCCTATTATACGCTGGTGTAAATACAGTTAAAAAAGCCATATTACTCCTTTGAATTTTCCAAATAAAATTTTTCCAATTGTTTTGCTGCAGTCATAATATCATATCCTGCGTCTTCAATTTCTTGATTATGATTTTCTCTTTTACAACGACTCTTCTCTATAATCAAATCAGCCCAATTTTCTGGAGTATCCTCCAGTCTCATGCTTGTTACTAATTCCTTCGTTATAATGCATTCATTTGAAACACGATCAGAGATAATGCACGGCAATCCTGAAGCTTGTGCTTCAATCATCGTTACAGGAAGACCTTCATATATAGATGGAAATACAAAAACATTCATTACCTGCATCAATCTGTTCACATCGCTACGAACTCCAGTAAATGTCACTTTATCTTGCATTCCCATAGTTCGAACTTCTTCCTGTACTGAAAGCATTCCATCTCCTCCACCAACCAACAGAAGTTGTGAATCTGGATCCTTTTTCAACACTTCTTTAAAAATCTTTATTAGAAATGTATGATTCTTAGCTGGGGTAAAATTTCCAACATGTCCAATTACCTTTTTTTCACCTAATCCTAATTCCTGTCGAACTTCTTGTTCTATATCTGGAGAATAGTCATATTTCTTTGTATCAATTGCATTTCTGATTATTTTATATTTTTCTCCTGAAAACATCCAGTCTCCAGCTTGCTGTCCGCAAGCAAATAAGTCCGTTGCATAGCAAGATATTTTCTTCATATAATAGAGTTTAATCAAATATTTTATATTTTTCACAGCACTACTGGAATGACTGTGAGCAATTCTGACAGGTACATTACATTCCTTGGCACATTGTAATGCAACTGAACTCAAACAATCCTGATGAACATGCACAATTTTGTATTCCGGATGCTTTTGAAAGAATTCTTTTAACTCACTACGATATTGTCTACTCCATGGAACAAGACGAGAAATATGGTATATCTTTCCACCCAGTGACAAGATTTCTTCATCATAATCCGCTTCAAAATCACGGTGTACCAGAAAATCAAATTGAACCTTGCTTCGATCCACATGACGATAATAATTCATTAGCATGGTTTCAAGTCCGCCACGCCCCATATATGTAACAATATGTAATACTCTTATTGTTTCTTTTGCCATTTTTCACTTACTCCTAAAAATAATTCCATGTCATATGCATCTGATAATAATAAAATACAATATACGCTGAAATCATGAATATATATACAATCTTTTTGGACCGTTCTGTAAATAAATTTTCTATCTCCCATGGCAATAATATATAATTATAAAGTGAAAAATAAATTGGTAATCGTCCAATCATAATTCCACTGGTAAACATAGAAACAACATACAATCCAGTAGAAGCAATTGACATATTAGCACTAAGATTAATGACCGGATTATCTTCCTCCCAGATTCTTCGTCTTCCTATATATGATAAAATTGTAGGCACAGCATAGACCAATACTCTTAACACACTCGTTCCATCGTCTTGAAATTCTTCCCAATCGCTTACTACGTTTTGATATTGTGTATCTGCCAGCGCTGTATCCAATAAATTGGTAAATCTTCCAACAAAAACCACAGCTGCTACTACCGCAATAATAAACATCATAGTTTTTTTATTCCATGCTCTTCCTTTGGCCATAAAAGCAAACGGAATCATCATTAATGCTGTTCCATGTATTGTGGCCATTAATAAAATAGTTATTATTAGTTTTATTCTTTTATTATCCAGAATCAACCCAATACATGCGAATGTCATACTAACTGCAATAAACTGTCTCATTCCGTTAAACATCCAAGATATATAATCACTGGAAATCAAGAATAAGAAAATACTCATCACATAATTAGAAGAGAATTTTCGATACGCAATAACCAAAGAAATTCCCTGTATGAATGCAATAATCATAAAATAAATTGTATCATTATTCCCAATGATTATTTTTATAATACTAGAACATAAGAAAAATCCCTTGTCCTTCTCTAACGTTTCGAAATATTGAGGCAACGCAGAAAAAGTTTGTGGCATATCTTGAAACATTTGTCGATATGAATCAGTATCTCCAATGCTTCCTCTAGTACCAGCCATAATAATAACCGGAAAAAATATGATAAGTGCCCATATAAATTTATACCGGTATTCTCTTTGCCCTGCTACTATAATTTCTTCATGTGTATCAATTGCTTTCAACAATACCGGAGCTATCGCTATCCATATTATGATCAAAACATATCCTGAGGTCATTTTTCTACTCCTAGCTTAACACTGCTTTTACTGTTTTCTTTACAACGTCCTTCTTATCAAACTGAGCCTGCATTTTCCTGCGGCCATTTTTTCCCATTTCTTTTCTTTCTTCTTTTGTTAATTCAACAAACTTTCGCATTTTCTGATACAGACTCTTTGCACTTTTTACTCTGCATAAGTATCCGTTAATTCCTTCATCTACCGCTTCCCTACATCCAGGTATATTAGATGTAATTAGCGCCCTTCCAATAGAGGCCGCTTCCAGCAGTACATTGGACATTCCTTCATGATAAGACGGCAAAACAACACAGCTGGCATTTTCATAAAATGGGCGGACATCTTCCTGAAACCCATAGAAACAAACCACTCCATCTTCCTGCAGCTGCCCAACCTGTTCTTTGTACTCATCTTCAAAAAATCCTACAAGACCAACTTCTATTTTATCTCCGTATTCCTTCTTCAATTTCTTTGCCGCATAAAATAATTCGTCTACGCCTTTTTCTTTCATAATACGTCCGACAAACAGAAATTTTATCTGATTTTCCTCTCTTGATGGACAATATCGATAACGATCCAGGTTGACTCCGGCACCTTTTAATACAACCTGTTTTTTTGCAGGAATAATTTTGCGTTTTCGAAATTCTTTTGCATTTCCTTGGTTTTCAAAAAATACTTTTTTCACATGATGAAATGCGATTCTATATAATACTGTAACAAATTCTGCCAATCCTTTTTTCTGAAATGCAGTCCCGAGACCCTGCACATTAGCACAAAATGGGATCTTCATCCATCCGCATAATAATCCCCCATAGATATTCGGCTTAATAGAAAATGTCACTACCATGTCTGGTTTTTCACTTTTTAACATTCTACGATAGGCTCTGATCAATTTCAAGTCTGTCACTGGATTGATTCCTCTACGGTCAATTGGAGTCTCGATACATTTACATCCCATCTTCTTAAAATCATCCTCATGGCCTACATATGGCATGCTGAGAACTACTTCATACTTCTTCATAAACTCCTGAATCAATTCTTTACGGAACTGATATAACATATAAGAATGATTGGTAAGAATCATAATCCTACCTTTCTTTTCCCTCGCCGCTGCCATTTCCATCGCTCCGGTTCCGCCTTCTACGACTCCTTCGCTCTTTAATACAGATTTAACGCTTCCCAGCAGACATCTTACATCCATGAGGAATCCGATATGCTGTGCATAATATCCATCCAATTCTGCTTTCACAGGAATTTCCAGTTCATCTCTTCCATGAATCTGTGCCCATCCTGAGATTCCCGGTTTTACGTCATTTGCTCCATATTTATCTCTCTCTTCAATCAGGTCATACTGATTCCAGAGGGCTGGCCGTGGCCCTATGATTGACATATCCCCGTTGATCAGAACATTATGTAAAATCTGCGGCAGTTCATCCAGGCTGGTTTTCCGAAGAAATTTCCCCATCCTGGTAATGTAAGCATCTGGATCTTTCAGCAGATGCGTCGGCATATCTTTTGGCGTATCAGTCCGCATGGTTCGGAATTTATAAATATAAAAATGTGTTTTATGAATCCCCACCCGCTTCTGCTTAAAATAAACCGGTCCTTTGGAATCCAGTTTGATCAGCAAAGCGATGATAAGGAATACTGGCCACAGAAATATCATAGCGCCTCCGCAGCATATGATATCCAGCCATCGTTTGATTACTTTCTGATACATACTTCTTTTCTCCTAATGTCCATTAATTGTATATTCCGGCACCAGCTGCTTTACAATGTCCCGGATGTTCGGGTCTTCTGAGAATGCTGCTGTTTCCAGTCTTCTGATGTCTTCGATAAATTTCTCTTCATTCAGCAGAATCGGCTGTCCGATAAAGATTCGTTTGTTCGGTGTTTCTTTCTTGTTATCTTCATCAATCAACAGTTCTTCATAGAGCTTCTCTCCCGGCCGTAATCCGGTAAACTTAATTTCAATATCCTCTCCCGGAGTCAGTCCTGACAGACGAATCATGTTTTCTGCAAGATCCAGGATTTTCACCGGCTCACCCATATCAAGGATAAAAATTTCTCCGCCTTTGGCGTAGGCCCCGGCCTGCAGTACCAGACTGACAGCTTCCGGTATGGTCATGAAATACCGGATAATCTCCGGATGAGTGACTGTAACCGGTCCGCCTTCCTGAATCTGTTTCCGGAACAGCGGCACTACGCTTCCGTTGCTTCCCAGGACGTTTCCAAAACGTACTGCTACATATTCCGTATCGGAGTGCTGATTAAAAGTCTGGATGACCATTTCGCAGATTCGTTTGGACGCACCCATAATATTGGTCGGTCTTACGGCTTTGTCCGTAGAAATCAGCACCATACGTTTTGCGCCTACGGCACCTGCTTCTTTTGCCACATTGATGGTTCCGAATACATTATTCTTAATAGCGTCGCATGGACTGTTTTCCATCAGCGGCACATGTTTGTGAGCTGCCGCGTGGAATACAATCTCCGGACGGTATTTCGCGAAAATATTATGAATTCTCTGACGGTTCTGTACAGAAACGATGAGAACCATCACATCCAGCTCCGGATAGTGACGCTTTAACTCCATCTGAAGTTCGTAGGCGTTATTCTCGTAATTGTCCAGAATCAGCAGGGATTCCGGATGATAATTGGCAATCTGACGGCACAACTCGCTTCCGATGGAGCCTCCGCCTCCGGTTACCATAACCTTATGCCCTTCTACATACTGCATAATATCCGGAAGATCTGTTTTGACCGGTTCTCTTCCCAGCAGGTCTTCAATCTGCACATCTCTCAGCATAGATACTTTGACCTCACTGTTGATCAGCTGGTACATGCCCGGGAGCATGCTGAGCTTGCATCCCGTCTGTTTGCATATATTTAAGATTTCTTTCCGGTCATGAGCCTCGATCGTCGGCACCGCCAGAATGATTTCTTTGATTCCAAATCTTACGGTATACTGCAGAATCTTATGCCGTCCGCCTACTACAGGAACGCCGTTTAAGAAAGAGCCCCATTTCTTGGAATCATCATCAATGATGCAGCAGACTTCTTTGTCTACGAACTGGCTGTTCTTGATTTCATTTAAAATCATATTTCCGGCTTCTCCGGCTCCGATCAGCATAACGGCCGTCGGCTGCTTGTCCACTTTCTGCAGCGGAATCTTTCTGCCTCCCCGCAGTACCCGAATCAGAATTCTTGGTGTTACGACGATCAGTCCTGCCCATCCGATATAGAGGATGATATAACTTCTCGGAATCGGCCACGCCAGCAGATGCATTCCGATAAACTGAAATGCGCTGGCCACCAGAACTGCTTTTACCACATTAAAGAAGTCCATTACACTGGCGAATCTCCAAAGGATTGCATACAGGCGGTAGGCCGCAAAAATAAATAAACTGCAGAATGTATTTAAGAGCGCATACCGCAGTAAAGTATCTACAAAGTATGGTTCTACCGTTGACGGCTGAAATTCAAACCTTGTCAGAATTGCCAGAGCTGATGCCATCTGAAGTCCCACAATATCACAAAGAAGCAGGACAATGGCTGACCTTTTTCGCATGAATTTTTCCTTTATCTTCATTTTCTTTTCCTCTGCGTTTCTTTCTACAAGTTCTCTTTATACCAGTCGATGGCCAGTTTTAACCCGGTTTCGAAGTCATAGTCCGGATCATATCCCAGCTTTTCTTTGGCTTTTGTGATATCCGCATTGGAGAACTTGATGTCACCCTGACGTTCCGGCCCGAATTCCGGTTTAATATCAAGGTTCAGGGTTTCGCATAATACATCGTATACGTGAATCAGGCTTTCTTCAGCGCCGTATGCGATGTTGAAAGCCTCTCCGGCACATTCCTCCGGTGCCTGGCAGGCTTTTAAATTGGCTTCTACCACATTTTCTACAAAGGTAAAGTCTCTTGTCTGCTTTCCGTCACCATTGATTTTCGGCGCTCTGCCTTCCAGCAGGATTTTGATGAATTTTGGAATGACGGCCGCATAAGCGCCTTCCGGATCCTGGCGTCTTCCAAACACGTTAAAGTAACGGAGACCGCAGGTCTGCAGGCCATACAGATCTGTATACAGACGTCCGTATTCTTCACAGGTTTTCTTGTGAAGGGCGTATGGTGACAGAACCTGTGCTTCGTATCCCTCTTTATTCGGGATGACATCGCAGTCTCCGTATACGGCGGAGCTGGATGCGTAAATGAAACGTTTCACTCCCTGGCGTCTGGCTGCTTCCATCATATGTAAGGTTCCCTGGGCGTTGACTGCGTCATACTCCAGCGGGTTCTCAATGCTGCCCGGCACGCTTCCAAGAGCCGCCTCATGAAGGATATAATCGACTCCTTCGCAGGCTCTCATACATGTATCAAAGTCCCGGATGTCTCCTTTTATGAATTCGAAATCCGGATGGTTCATAAATTCTTCCATGTTTTCCATCTTTCCTGTGGAAAGATTATCGAGACAGACGACCGGATACCCCAGTCCTAAGATTGCCTCACAAAGATTTGATCCAATAAATCCTGCTCCCCCTGTTACAAGGAATTTTGTTCCTTCTGGAAATTTGATTGTATGATACCCCATATTTTTATCTCCTTTTTTCTTTTCACTTCTTCACACTCATTCTATTTAGGCATATTATCTATATTATATCATCTTTTTTTACTTTTCTCGTTTCCATTCCCGCTGTATTTTGTCCTTTTATACATAATATGAAAGATTTCGGCATTCATCTTACCGAATTTTTACATATATTTTCGTTTTCTTCCATAATCGAATAGGGGAAGATTCCTTCCCCTGCCAATCACAAAGAAACCGCCGGATTATTTCCTCCGGCGGTAATGGTGTTTCTTCTTATTTACATTTATACGTTGATTTCGGCTGTCATTCCAAGGACGTCTTTGTTTTCGTCTAAGATCGGCTGTACCACTTCCTGAATGAATTCTTCTGTCTGCTGCGGTGCGCGTCCTACGAAATTCTTTGGATCCATAATGGATTCCAGCTGTTCCATGGTCATTCCAAACGCCGGATCATTGGCGATTCTGGTTAACAGATCATTTGGTTTTCCTTCTTCTTTTACGACTTTTCCTGCTGCCATGGAATGCACACGGATTCTCTCATGAAGTTCCTGACGGTCTCCGCCGGCTTTCACCGCATCCATCATGATGTTTTCGGTTGCCATAAATGGCAGTTCGCTCATCAGGCGGCTTTCGATAACTTTCGGATATACTACCAGGCCGTCTACTACGTTCAGGTACAGATCCAGGATACCGTCGATGGCAAGGAAGCCTTCCGGTACGGATAAACGTTTGTTAGCAGAGTCATCCAAAGTTCTCTCAAACCACTGGGTGGATGCTACCATTGCCGGGTTCATGGCGTCTGCCATCACATAGTTTGCCAGAGAGGCAATTCTTTCGCTCCTCATTGGGTTTCTCTTGTATGCCATGGCAGATGACCCGATCTGATTCTTCTCAAACGGCTCTTCGATTTCTTTTAAATGCTGGAGCAGACGGATGTCGTTGGAGAATTTATGGGCAGACTGTGCAATCTGGCTTAATACATTGATCACGCGGGAATCAATTTTTCTTGAATAAGTCTGTCCGGAAACCGGCTGACATTTGTCAAATCCCATTTTTTCTGCAATCATACCGTCAATCTTCTTGATCGTTTCATGGTCTCCCTCAAACAGCTCCAGGAAACTTGCCTGGGTTCCGGTCGTCCCTTTAGAACCTAAGAGGCGCATGTTTTTGATCACATGATCCAAATCTTCCAAATCATATACAAGATCCATCAGCCATAAGGAAGCTCTCTTTCCTACGGTTGTCGGCTGTGCCGGCTGGAAGTGGGTGAATCCCAGGGTCGGCAGGTCTTTGTATTTCATGGCGAACTTGGAAAGTTCGTTCATGACGTTCAGAAGTTTTCTGCGCACTAATTTTAACGCTTCTGTCATAATGATAATGTCTGTGTTGTCTCCCACGTAGCAGGATGTGGCGCCCAGATGGATGATTCCTTTGGCTTTCGGGCACTGCTGACCGTAAGCGTATACATGGGACATAACATCATGGCGCACCAGTTTTTCTCTTTCTTTTGCCACGTCATAGTTGATGTCGTCTGCGTGAGCTTTCAGCTCATCGATCTGTTCCTGGGTGATGTCCAGTCCTAATTCTTTTTCTGTTTCTGCCAGTGCGATCCACAGCTTTCTCCATGTTTTGAATTTCTTATCCGGAGAAAAGATGTACTGCATTTCTTTGCTGGCGTAGCGTTCTGATAATGGGCTCTGGTATCTGTCGTTACTCATATTAACTCCTTACTTTTCATAGTTGCCACGGATATCCCGTGTTGGCGGTTCCATTGGGTATTTTCCTGTGAAGCATCCTTTGCAGATCGGCAGGCCTTTGACCATTTCAGAGAGCCTTTCCTCTCTCAGATAGCCCAGGCTGTCAGCTCCAATGACTTTGCGGATGTCTTCAATGGTGCGGTTATATGCGATCAGCTGCTCTCTGGCCGGAATGTCGGTTCCAAAATAGCATGGCCATAAGAATGGCGGTGAACTGATCCTTACGTGGACCTCGGTCGCCCCTGCATCCCTTAACATGGAAACGATGCGGTCGCTGGTCGTTCCTCTTACAATGGAGTCATCGATCATAATGATTCTCTTTCCTTCCACCGCTTCCTTGATCACGTTCAATTTGATCTGTACGCTGGATTCCCTGCTGCTCTGACCCGGCTTAATGAAAGTTCTTCCCACATAAGCGTTCTTTACAAAGGCCTTTCCGTAAGGAATTCCGGATTCTCTGGAATATCCCAGAGCTGCCGTGTTTCCGGATTCCGGCACGCCGACTACCATGTCTGCTTCTACCGGAGAATCCTGTGCCAGGAAACGTCCTGCCTTGATTCTGGAATCATAGACGTCCACGCCGTCAATCCGGCTGTCCGGTCTTGCAAAGTAGATATATTCAAAGATACACCTTGCTTCCTGTTCTTCTGGAAGACATTTTTCACAATTGGACTGAATGCCGTCTTTTGTGATGACAACAATCTCTCCCGGTCTTACATCCCGGACAAATTCCGCGCCAATGGTATCCAGGGCACAGCTTTCGGATGCCAGAATATAGGCGTTGTCACGTTTTCCAATGCAAAGAGGCTTGAATCCGTAAGGATCTCTTGCACCGATCAGTTTGCGCGGAGACATAACAATCAGGGAGTAGGCCCCTTTGATCTTATCCATGGCGTTTGCCACTGCCTTTTCAACAGAATCTACTTTGATTCTTTCTCTCGCAATATGATACGCGATCACCTCTGAATCAATGGTCGTCTGGAAAATAGCTCCTGTCTGTTCCAGTTCTTCCCTTAATTCCAGTGCGTTGATCAGGTTTCCGTTGTGGGCTACGCCCAGGATTCCTTTTACATAGTTCAGCACCAGCGGCTGGGCATTTTCTCTTGTACTCTCTCCGGCAGTGGAGTAGCGGACATGTCCTACGCCGATATCTCCCTTTAAGCCTGCTAAAATTTCCGGTGTGAATACTTCGTTGCAAAGTCCCATTCCCTTGTGGGTGCAAATGTTGCGTTTTGGCCCGTTGGTGTCCGCCACGGCGATTCCGCAGCTTTCCTGGCCTCTGTGCTGCAATGCGAACAGTCCGTAATAAATGGTGGAAGCTACATTATTTCCATCGAAATCGTAAATTCCAAAAACTCCGCATTCTTCTCCTAACTTATCAAAGTTCTCTCTGCTCATTGTAGTTTCAAGCCTTCCTATCATAATACTAATCTTCTATACACTTCTTCATAAACTGCCTCGACATTTCCCATATCATAACGGAATCTGTCCCGGTCCAGCTTTTCATTGGTCTGCGCATCCCAGAGGCGGCAGGTATCCGGCGAGATTTCATCCACAAGGATGATTTCTCCTTCATAGCGTCCGAACTCGACCTTAAAATCCACCAGCTTGATACCGGCTTTGATGAGTTCTCCTATCATTACCTCGTTGATCCGGAATGCATAGTCGGTGATCGTTTTGATTTCTTCCGGCGTTCCTATCCCCAGTGTCAGAGCATAGTGCTCATTGATCCATGGGTTGTTCCGCCTGTCATCTTTAAAGTGAAACTCCAGGGTCGGCGGCAGCAGTTCATACCCTTCCGGGATCCCAAGCCTTCTGGCGATGCTTCCCGCCGCAATGTTTCGGACAATGACTTCCATCGGAACGATCTCCGCTTTCTTAACGACCGTTTCCCGGTCGCTGATTTCCTGTACATAATGGGTCGGAATTCCATTTTGTTCTATAATTCTCAGCATGTAGTTGGTCATCCGATTGTTGACGATTCCCTTGTCTTTGATGATTCCTTTTTTCTTCCCGTCACAGGCAGTGATATCGTCTTTATAATCGATGATCAGCAAATCCGGATCGTCTGTTTCAAACATCCTTTTTGCCTTTCCTTCATACCGTAAGCTTCTTTTTTGCATGATGAAACTCCTTCTTTCTTGCCATTTCAAGACTTACTCCTTCTAGATACTACCATATGAAAGAAGAAACTGCAAGGAAGGATTCCCTGCAGCTTCTCTGCTATTCGTTATCATTCAGCAAATCTGTATCCGGCGGTATGACCCCGCGTTTTAACTTTGTATAGATAATCCGCTCTACAGAATCATTGATTCTTGATTTTTTGATATCTCCGTCATCCACGGCTTTTTTTACTGCGTCATAGGCCTCGCCCAGATCATTGGGCATCAGGATGACGTCCACTCCCGCCTGGATGGCTTTGACAGCTGCGTCTCCTGCAGAATAATCGTTGGTAATGGCTTTCATGTTCATGGCGTCTGTCATGATCATACCGTTAAATTCCAGCTCATTCCTTAAAATATCGGTGACAACCCTCTTGCTTAAAGTCGACGGCTCTCTCTGATCTGTAACATTGCTCAGCATCAGATGAGATACCATAATAGAATCTACATCTGCGTCGATTCCCGCCTCAAAAGGTTTAAAGTCGACTTTTCTGAGTGTCTGAATGGTCTGTTCGGCTTCCGCGCTGCCTCTGTGAGTATCTCCCCAGGTATCGCCGCTGCCTGGAAAATGCTTCAGTACCGCAGAAATCTGCTGCCCCTGCATGCTTTTTACCAGGATGCTTATAATATCAGACACATCACCAGCGTCAGATCCAAAGCTCCGGTCTCCGATTTCTGTGTTGGATTCGTTGGTCAGGACATCTGCCACCGGCGCCAGATTCATATTGAATCCCAGCTTTTTCAGCTGGCTGCTCTGCGTCTTTCCCATTTCTTCAATCTGGTCATCGTCATAGGTCTCGCCGACTTCTTTCGCTGACGGATAATGTGTGACGCCCATATCTTCATTGGATGATACCCGGGCGACAGATCCTCCTTCCTCGTCAACGGCCGCAAACAGCGGAATGTCGGAAGCATCCTGCAGATTGCTGATCAGTTCCTTTGTCTGGTCAGAGTCCTTCATATTTCTGGAAAACAGAACGACGCCGCCGATGGAATACTGATCGATGGTTTTCTTCATCTGGCTGGTAACGCTCTGCTGGGATTTGGTATCCCCCTCATCCAGAGAATATAAAGATGTAATAAACATCTGTCCGATCTTATCCTCCAGAGACATCGCGTCAGTAATATCTTCTGCCATACCTCTCAGGGTCGCTTCGTCCAGATCTTCTGTTTTTACCGTAGTATCTTTATCGTTCTGCTTTGACTGGCATCCGGCGCAAAAGAGCATGATAAAAATTAAAACAAGGCTTACAATCCTTCGCTTCATCTTTCGCATTCCTTTCTTTCGAGACTCACTCCTGTGAAGTTTGATATCAGTATATCATTTTTCCCAAAAACTGTCCATGAATCTTCTGTGAATAGACAGGAACGCAGTTTCCCATAAGAAGGAATCCTGTTTTACAGGATTCTCCGCCTGCGGCGGGTCGCATAGGCGGCATCTTCCTTTCCGCCGCAGTACGATCCTCGCGGAGCGTTTTTATTTCATGGGAAAGCAATTTCCCATGAAATAAAAAAGAAAAAGTTCCTGCCCAAGGGCGGCAAGAACTTCCTCTAAACCGTACCTGAAATATAAGGCGAACGATACCGTCAACCATGTATCATAAGCTATACCGTCCCACACTTCCGCATATTCCTCAGTACATTATATAGTATATACTTTTCTATTTACATTTTCTACTGTTTATTTGAAAAAATACAATTTTTTTTCATTTTTTTGATTTTTGGGCGGTATATCGCCTGTTTTTTTACATCATTTGACTTTTTCTGTGTATTTCTGGAAAGAAATCTCTACCCGGAACTGATCTCCTCGGATTTCGATTCCGAATTTTCCGCCGCAGTTTTGAGTAAAACTATCCGCAATGGACAGTCCCAGTCCATTTCCTTCACTGGTCCTGGATTTCTCCGCCCGTGCAAACCGTTCCATAATTTCTTCTTCCGTAAAGTCCATCTCGTAAGAAGCCGTATTGACAACCTCAAGTTTCAGCCGGTCGGCAGTTTCACTGATGTCGATAAAAATACGGGTTCCCTTCATAGAATACTTCAGCGCATTTTCCAGGACATTTTGTACCACGCGGTACATGCGGTTGACGTCGCCCAGGAATTTTGTATTCTGCGCTGTACACTGAAACCGGATATGAAAACCGGATGCTTCAATCTTATCTTCCATATCCACCAGAGTCTGCTCCAGCAGCCTGCGCATATCCATGACTTCCATGGAAATCTTGGCATTGCCGCTGGTAGATTTCGCCAGTTCAAACAGATCTGAAATGATATTTTTCAGACGCTCTGTTTTCTGCGTCAGGATTCTCACGTAATCTTTTGCCTCCGGTGACAGCGTTTCATCCCTGCTCAGAAGATCCACATACCCTATAATAGAAGTCAGCGGCGTTTTCAGATCATGAGATACGTTCGTAATCAAATCAATTTTCATACGTTCATTCCGCATCTGGTCTTCCAGGGCTTTTTCCATGCCGTTTCCAATGTTTGCAAGTTTCTGGCTGTAATCGTAATAGATGGTTCCCTCTTCGATATCCGTTGTTGCCGTCAGTTCTCCGTTGGCGATCCGGTCAATCTGTTCTACCAGTTTGTTTAAGTCCTTTTGTTCCGCAGCGTATTTATCAGAATATCTTACCAGATATTTCAGTCCGACGGCTCCAAGGATAATAAATCCAAGACCCAGGACGCCGGACAGATTCATAATTCCAACTCCAAAGATGATAAATACAATCAGGATTCTTCTTCCAAGCCGGTATTGACGGATTCGGTCTTCCACATGCTGCTGTTCAAAGCTCATGGCTTCATATTCCAGCTCCCGCCTCTTCTTAGAATTTCGATACCATTTCCGGAAATATCCTACACAGAGGGTAGAATCCAGAAGATTGTGCTCTTTGATTCTCCAGACTGTTGTCTGTATGCAGACCGCAAACAGAGCAATGAGCCCCGGCAGAGCGAACCAGCAGATCATCATAATCAGATCCACCTGAGTTCTGTCCGTCAAACCAGTAGCATAGTCCTGACTTACCCCCCATGTCCATGCACATAATCCAAGAATTCCGACTCCAATCCAGAAAGCTGCTACCACGATGACTTCCCACCAGATATGATCCAGCCACCGGAAAAATCTGGTACGTTTTTCCTGCAGTGCAAATAGTATAATCAGAAGGATACATCCGACTGCTTCCAGCGCCAGAATGACAGTGATTTCTTTTACATACTGGATCAGCTGCGTCTGCTCTTTTTTATATTCCTGTTCAATCAAATCCATACCCTTTTGAGTGATGCGGATGCGAATCGTTCCTGATTCCAGCCGCTGTCCTTCTTCCCCATTGATCAGCAGACCTTCCGGCAGAGTAATCATCATGTCTCCTGAAACCTGATAAAACGCCTCCGGATCGTATTCACCGTCATATCCGTTTTCCCATTGAGTGAATTGTCCTGCCCGGTTGACCGGCTCGCTTTGATCCCTTGCAATTGTCATTTCCATCGTATTGCCGCCGCGGAAATCAGCCTTTTGATTTCCATATTGTGTTTCTTCCTGAACCGTTCTTTTTCCATACGGTTTGATCACCAGCGCGGCATCCAGCGCCATCTCATCTTTTAATTTACTGAGCAGGTCTTCAGAAATCCCCTGATAACCTTCACTCTCCAAAGCATACCCCTGTTCCTGCGCCCACTGAAACAGCAGACCCTGCTGGTATAAATTGGTGAAATATCCATTTTCCTGGAATTCATCCATTGAAACCCCTGCCTGTAAAGAGGCCGCTCCGTTGGTGCCGTTAATTCCGTACACACCTCCCGCTGCCATCAGGCAGAGTACGACCGCAATACACAGCGTATTAATCCATCTTTTCCATTTTGTATCCAATTCCCCACACCACCTTTAAATATTTTGGATTCTTCGTGTCAATTTCTATTTTTTCACGAATCCTTCGAATATGGACCATCACCGTATTTTCCGTCGCATATGCCTCCTCCTGCCAGACTCTTTCATAGATTTCGTCTGCTGAAAACACACGGCCCAGATGATTCATCAAAAGATAGAGTATTTTATATTCTGTCGCTGTCAGCTTCACCGGCTCCCCATCGACCAGAATCCGCTTCCCTTCTGTATCCAGAATCAGTCCTCCATTTACAATTTTATCTTTGCTTTGTTTGGCGGAACTCATGCTCCCCAGCTGCATGTATCTGCGAAGCTGTGATTTGACTCTGGCTACAAGCTCATCCGGCCGGAACGGCTTGCTGACATAATCATCGGCACCCATGGACAATCCAAGAATCTTATCGCTCTCCTCTGTTTTGGCTGATAAGATAATGATAGGTATGTTCTTACTCTCGCGAATTTTCATAGTTGCGGATAACCCATCCATCTTTGGCATCATTACGTCTATAATGAGCAGCTGGACATCCTGTGACATCAGCATATCCATTGCTTCTAATCCATCGTAAGCTGCCAGAACCTGGTAGCCTTCCAGTTCCAGACGTTTTTTAATTGCTCCGACAATTTCTCTGTCATCATCCACTACAAGAATTTTCGTTTGATTCATAATGCCCTCCCTATCTTTTATGATATTATCATATCAGTTAATTCTGTATTTTACATGGATAGAAATCTTTCAAATTTCTTACATTCCCCCTCTATTATAACGGCCATTGAACATAAAAAAAAGCAGAAGGATATGATTCCTCCTGCTGATTTAAATTCCATATTGTTTGAAGAGTTTCTCCCGGTAATCTTCATCCTCAGAAGCTCTCAGCAAATATTCCGTCTGATTCTGTCTCAGCAAAATCCCGGAGAGTTTTGCAAACCGGCTGATACCTTCCGTTGCGCCCTTTCCCTGCCCTGCTTTTCGCCTGCTTCCCAGCCTTATTCTTTCTCTATGACCACTTCCTGATCGATTTTTTCCCCATGATCGGTCTGGTATGTATTGATTGTAAGGCTGTTACCGGATACTTTAATAATAGAGTATGTCGGTACATTTTCCTGCCAGCGTGCCGCGATATAAGATTGCTGTTTTTCCGTAAGATCATAATATTTGCTGCCGGAAGAAGATCCACCGGTCAGATAAAGAATGCCTGCGGGATTCTGATAGATAATTCGTTGTTCTGTTTCAGTTCCCTGATCCGATTCTTTTCCTTCTTTCAGCATCCGGCTTCTGGAATAGGCATGATCGTGTCCGGACAATACCAGATCAATATCATTTTCCTCCAGAATCGGCGTCATCTGTTCCCGCAGCATCAGAATTTCCGGCTCATTGGAGTGCAGAGCAGAACCGTAAATGTCCTGATGCAGTATAACAATCCGCCATCTGCAGTCTTCATTTCTGCTGACTGTTTCTTCTATAAACTGCCTGTGTTCTTCCATATTATCACTCTGGGCGTTGATCATCAGAAACAGCGCCTTCCCGTAAGTAAAATAATAATCTCCCGCTGCTGCTGTTTTTCCCATACTGCTTTGATTGGGCATATGGAAATGATAAGAAAAATTCGTATTATCTCCGTCATGGTTTCCGACAGAAACTGCCGCCGGAAGAGATCTCAGCGCCTGAGGGCTTAAGTATCCCGTATATTCCATCTCATTGTATGATACATCCCTGTCTGGACACTGCGACTGCGGCGTCTGAATCTGATCCCCTGCCGAAATCATAAAAGCGGCATCTCCTTTTGTCTGTTCCAAAGCTGACTGAATCGTCTGATTCCAGCCTTCAGCATCCCGGCGGACTGCTTCCTCCTGAGCTTTTGCGAATGCGTCAGAACCTGTGTCTTCCACCTGGCTTGAAGATCCAATCTGAGGATCTCCTGCGAAAATAAAGCTGAATTCCTCCGTTCCTTTTGTCCGGTATTCTGCAGGTTCTGTGTATCCTTTTCCATTATCATAGCTGTAATAATATACTGTATTTTCTTTCAGCCCGGAGACTGTTACATAATTATAATGGTACGTTTCTCCTCTGGAATCTTTCACTCCTTCTGCCGGTGCCTGGACAGCCGGATAAAACTTTGCTTTCTTCATATCCTTCCCTTCTCCGATTAACAAAGAAGGCACTTTTGCCTCTGCCGCTTCCGGATCCGTTTTTTCCGCGAGAGCTTCCATATCCGGATCGCTCTCTTCATCAGTGGTATCTTCCGGTGTATACCAGGCAAAATTAAGTTTGGATTCATCACTTCCGGGAAGCAGGGAAATCTGTGTCCAGTCGTCCTTCACATCATCCCAATATGTCTGCCATCCTGTATCTTTTCGATTTTCCTGTGAATCATTCCTGCTGAGAAATATTCCTGCTGCTGCAATGATCCCAATCATTATCAGGGCACTGCCCCACAAGATTCTGTTTTTCTTTTTCATGTTTCCTTTTCCTAAGTTTCAGCCTTTCATCTGCATGACTTACTCCTGCTGCCTATGCCGGGCATAGAGGCAGGACTTCCTGCTGCATGAAGTTAAATTTCATATTTTCTGAAGAGTTCTTCCCTGTACTGCTCATCCTCTGAAGCCCTCAGCAGCTGAGCCTGCTGATTCTGCCTCAGCAAAATCCCGGAGAGTTTTGCAAACCTGCTGATACCTTCTCTGGCTCCTCTTTCCTTGCCCTGTTTTTCTCCGGCTTCCCAGCCGTATTTCTCACCAGCCTCCCAGCCGCTTTTTCGCATCGCTTCCAATTCATCTTTCATTAATTCTTCCAGTGCCTGGCACATTGTCTTCACCTCCAAAAACAATTCTTTATTTGCCCGCACGATCAGGTCCATAACAGACTCATATCGTTCGTCTTTCTTATGTTTCTTATACTCCTGAATCAGCTCTATCGCCTCTTCCCGTTTTGACAGTTTCCCGCCAATACTCCGAAGCCACAGGTTGTTCTTTCTTGATAATTTATGGAGCAGGATAAACTGAATAGGGATATCTGCCCCTGTGACATAGTAAATTCCTTCATCCGCCCTCTCCACTTTGTATGATTTCTCCCTTCGAAGATACTGAAACAGCTTTCTCGGGTATCTGCTGCAGGCAAATGTGATCGTCATCTCTTCCATAATAATATTATTTTCTGATTTGTAAAGACACGCATAGGCCCAGACCTTATAAAAATCATTGATACTCACATAATCATCCGGGCTTTTATACTCAATAATATTATACCGGTCAAAGATCCTGCCAATATTCTTTCTGATGGGCAGATCGCATCGTTTTCTTAAAATCAGAACATCAATTTCCATAGGCTTCGTTCCCAGCTGATGTTCATTTTCCAGTATCAGACTGCTTCTTTCTGACTCCAGCTCTATCTGCAGATCCGCATAAAACGCAGGATGCCACTGCAGCAGCTGATGTTCTTCCTGTTTCATTTCTGCCTCCTTTTTCTTTTTATGTTCAGGAGGTTTCGTCTTTTCCGAAAACTCCTGCTGTATTTATGGATGTAAGCACGAATTTTCTGAAAAGATGCCGTTTTAATCCGGCAGTGAAATGATATTAGACTCTGGGCGTCTGCCCCGAGAATCGTGAAACGATAGAAAATATATATGCTTTCATTTATAATATCAAATTTATACTTTGTTGTAAATAGTTTTGAGGTAAAAAGTAAATAATTACCAATTTATTTATGATATTGCCAGCAGCTCCTGAAATAGAATTCTGCTTTGCAGGATTCTCCGCCTGCGGCGGGGCGCATAAGCGGCATTTTCCTTTCCGCCGCAGTGCGATCCTCGCGGAGCGTTTTTATTTCACAGGAGCGGAGTTTCCTGTGAAATAAAAAAGCGGAACGACCCTCGGCTTTTTCCGAACATCGTTCCTGTTTTTCATTTTTCTTATAATCTTTCTGCGATTGCTTTGATAAAGTCTTCGCTGTTGACTGCATTTACATTTTCCAGAGTGGTGATCAGAGCCAGGTCTTTGGTCATCGTTCCGGACTCGATGGTATCTAATGTTGCTTTTTCCAATTTATCCGCAAAGTCCATCAATTCCTGATTGCCGTCTAACTCGCCGCGTTTTCTCAAAGCTCCTGTCCATGCGAAAATAGTCGCTACAGAGTTTGTAGATGTTTCTTCCCCTTTCAGGTGTTTGTAATAATGACGCTGCACTGTTCCATGAGCCGCTTCGTACTCATAATAGCCCTGCGGGGATACCAGTACGGATGTCATCATGGCAAGGGAACCGAATGCAGAAGAAATCATATCACTCATAACATCTCCGTCGTAGTTCTTGCACGCCCAGATAAATCCGCCTTCTGATCTCATAACTCTCGCAACCGCGTCATCAATCAGTGTATAGAAATACTCGATGCCTGCTGCCTCAAATTTATCTGCAAATTCCTTATCATAAATCTCCTGAAAAATATCCTTAAAGTTATGGTCATATTTCTTGGAAATTGTATCCTTTGTTGCAAACCAGAGATCCTGTTTTGTATCCAGCGCATATGTAAAGCAGCTTCTTGCAAAACTTTCAATGGAAGCATCTACATTATGCATTCCCTGGATGATTCCCGGACCATCAAAGTCATGGATGGTTTCTCTGATTTCCTGTCCGTCTTCTCCTGTGAAGACAAGTTCTGCCTTACCAGGTCCCGGCACCTTGATCTCTACGCCTTTATAGACGTCGCCGTACGCATGTCTGGCGATTGTGATTGGTTTCTTCCACTTGCTGACGGTAGGTGTGATGCCTTTTACTGTGATTGGCGCGCGGAATACAGTTCCGTCCAGAATGGCACGGATCGTTCCGTTGGGACTCTTCCACATTTCTTTCAGATCATATTCATCCATGCGGGCCGCATTCGGTGTGATGGTTGCGCATTTTACCGCAACACCGTATTTCTTTGTCGCTTCCGCAGAGTCAAATGTTACCTGGTCATTGGTTTCATTTCTATGTTCCAGCCCTAAATCGTAATATTCAGTTTTCAGATCTACAAATGGGAGAATCAGCTGTTCTTTGATCATCTTCCAAAGAATTCTTGTCATTTCATCTCCGTCCATCTCAACTAACGGGGTCGTCATCTGAATCTTGCTCATGATTGTTCCTCCTCTGGTGTTATTTCTTTGCTGCAAGGCTGTTTTATCAGCCTTTTAGGCTCTATTATAGCGAAAAAACTGAATTCTGTAAATATTATACCAAAAAAAGAACAATCGAAAGGCCGCTCTTTTGAAAGCAGCCTTTCGATGTTTTCTAGATCCTATGCTCTGTATGCAGGAGCTGATGCGCCCTGTGGCATCCCGGCTTCCCAATATACTCTTTATACAGTTTCTGAATATCCGGATTCTCATGAGAAAAGCGAATCGGCGCGTTCTGATCAAGGAAATAAAGATTTTCTCCTCTTTCTTCCGCCAGCTCATATCCATCATGAATTGGCTGACCGCCGCCTCCGGAACATCCGCCCGGACATGCCATTACTTCTACAAAATGATAATGTACTTCTTTCTTCCGGACCGCTTCCATAAGCTTTCTTGTGTTTTTCAATCCGCTTACGACCGCGATTGACACTTTATTTCCGGCAATGTCAAATTCCGCTTCTGTCCAGCCCTGGCGTTTTACGCCTCGGATTTCCCGGAAAGCTTCAGCCGGCGGATTTTCTCCTGTGATCAGGAAATAAGCCGATCTGAGAGCCGCTTCCATTACCCCTCCGGTGGCGCCGAAGATTACACCTGCGCCGCTTCCTTCCTGGAACGGGCTGTCAAATTCCACATCTTCCAGCGTCTTCGGATCAATATAATCTGCTTTCAGCATTCTGTCCAGCTCTCTGGTTGTGAGAACACAGTCCACATCATGGCCGGCAAATTCTTCATAAAACAGCGTCATTTCTCTCTCTGCCTTCTTGGCAAGGCACGGCATAATGGATACTGTGTATATTCTGTCTGCTTCGATTCCAAGCTCCTTCGCAAATGCACTCTTCATCACAGCTCCAAACATCTGCTGCGGAGATTTTGCAGTGGACAGCCGTCCCGTCATCTGCGGATACTGAGATTTCATAAAGCTCACCCAGCCCGGACAGCAGGATGTAAACATCGGATATTCTTCCAATTCACCTTTGGTATATCTCTGTACAAATTCATTTCCTTCTTCCATGATCGTAAGATCCGCGGAAAAAGAAGTGTCAAATACATAATCCACACCCATACGTTTCAGAGCGTCTGCAATCTTTCCTACCGTCGCTTCTTCTCTTGATAATCCCAGAGATTCACCCCATGCCGCGCGGACCGCCGGCGCGATCTGCGCCACCACGACCGTGTCCTCTCTTTCAAGAGCGCGGTAAAAGCTTCTCGTATCATCTCTTTCTCTCAGAGCTCCTGTCGGGCAGTGAGTGACACACTGTCCGCACAGCGTACAGTCAGCTGATTTGATATCCCTGCATCCGGATACCCCGACCGTCGTCCTGGATCCGGTTCCGGATACATCCCATACGTTTATTCCCTGGACTTTATCACAAATCTGGATGCAGCGCATACATTTGATGCATTTGTTTGCCTCCCGGATCAGCGGGAAATGCATATCCCATTCCTGAAGCGTCAGTTCTTTTTTATAAGCATTATCGACAACATTCAGATCATTGGCGATGGACTGCAGGCTGCAGTTTCCGCTGCGCACACACATCGGACATTCCGTGTTGTGCTGAGATAACAGCATTTCTATGGTATGACGCCGGTTTCTGCGGACTCTCGGACTGTTGGTATAAATTACCATTCCCTCTTCCACTACATTATTGCATGCCGTCACCAGACGGCTCTGTCCTTCTACCTCTACCACACAGACACGGCAGGCACTGATTTCATTGATATCTTTCAGGTAGCATAATTTGGGAATCTGTATATGGATACCCGCCGCCGCTTCCATAATGGTCGTTCCTTCCGGAACGGAAATTTCACGGTGATTGATCGTAACATTTACCATTTTATATCTCTGCCTCCTTTGAATACTCCGTAGCCGAAATGATCGCACCGAAGACATCTGGATGCCTCCTGACATGCCTCAGCTTTTGTCATGCAATTTTCTACGCCTTCGAAATCACAGATACGTTCTCCTGCTTCCCGTTCTGTCATATTCACTCTTCCGCATGGCTGCTTATCCTCAAGTCTCGGTTCCGGAATTTCCACATCGGCTCTGATTTCATGATGGAATCCAAGATACTCATCAATGTTGGCCGCAATGACCTTGCCTGCTGCTACCGCGGAAATTACGGTAGATGGTCCGGAAGCACAGTCTCCTCCGGCAAATACACCCGGCATTTCTTCAAATCCTCCGAACTTCTCAACGCTGATCCTTCCCCGCTGCACCGGCACGCCGGATTCTTCAAAATGCTGGTATTCAATATCCTGCCCGATTGCCACGACCAGCGTCTGACATGGAATCAGCACATCCTCTTCCCCGGATGGCCTTACGCTTGGCCGGCCGTCCCGGATCACACTAATCATCTGAGGCGTTACCCAGATTCCTTCTACTCTGCCTTCCGCATTTTTCTCGACTCTGGACGGAGCCATCAGCGTCCTGATTTCCACGCCTTCTGCTTCCGCTCCCTGTATTTCATCCGGCAGCGCCGTCATATCCGCCACTCTTCTGCGGTATAAAATACTTACTTTCTTCGCTCCCAGTCTGACTGCCGTGCGGACAGCGTCCATGGACACATTTCCGCCTCCGATCACGGCCACTTCCTGTCCGTCCAGCCTTTCTTCCTGTCCAAGAGCCACATTCCTCAGGAACTGGACCGCAGAGATAACCCCGTCGGCCTCCTCTCCTTCCAGTCCCATTTTCTTATCCGTGCTTGCGCCGATACTGATCAGGACAGCATCATACTGTTCCTTTAACTCTGTCAGGGAAATGTCCTTTCCGATATCTTTTCCAAATTCTACTTTGACTCCTGTGTCCAGGATGGCCTGAATATCCTGATCCAGACGGTCTTTTGGAAGACGGTAGTTGGGAATTCCATAACGCAGCATGCCTCCCAGTTTCGGCAGCATCTCAAATACCGTAACCTGATGTCCCATCAGCTGCAGGTAATAGGCCGCGCTGAGTCCGCTCGGTCCTCCTCCCACAACCGCCACATTTTTGCCCGTGGACAGCGCACATTCCGGCGGTGCCACATATCCGGCGGCGTCCGCTGCCATTCGTTTCAATCCTCTTATATTGACCGCGTCATCGATCATATTTCTGCGGCACAGGGCTTCGCACGGGTGCTCGCAGATAAATCCGCAGGTCGTCGGGAATGGATTGTCTTTGCGGATCAGCCGTATGGCATCCTCATAACGTTCTTCTCTGACCAATGCTATGTATCCCGGAATATCTACTCTGGCCGGACACCGGAACATACAAGGCACCGGCTGATTCAGTGTGCTCAGACAGCGGTGATACATGATGTGTTCCAGATAATCTTCTTTGAAGCCGACGGCTCCTTTGTACACCATATTCGCTGCCTCATAACCAATGGCGCAGTCCGCTGATTCCATAATGGACTGTGCCGTCTCCCGGATTACCGTCAGCGTCCTGACGTCTGCTTTCCCGTCCAGCACATCAGTCAGCAGATTTTTAAGCTGTCCGAGCCCTACCCTGCACGGGACACATTTTCCACAGCTCTGGGCATGACAGAGCTCCAGAAAGGCACGCGAAATATCCACCGGGCACAGTCCAGGCGGACTGGATTCAATCCTGCGTTCCAGATCCTTATAGAGTCCTTCCACTACAAGCTGCGCATGATTGGGGGTCTGTAATTCTAAACGACTCATAAATTCCTCCTTCTGTATCATTCGGGCGCCTGTCCGCACCCAAATTTAATCTCCGATCACCTATTGTTCCTAATTATATACAATTCTATAATAAAAGACAAGGCAGGGTTCTCCTCTGAAGAACTCTGCCTTTATTGATACAAAAAATCACTTAATAGGACAAAATAACTCCGCCGTCGCACGCATACAGCGAACTGACGCCTTTTGTCTCGATAATCACGATTTCTCCCACATCCAGACTTTTTTCTATTAAATTTTTTACAAATTCTGCTTTTTTCGGGCAGTTGCAGTGGGCTATGGCAAGCATTCGCCGGGACAAATCCCTGCCTTCCTTTACAATATATTCCACCATTCTTGACAGAGCCTTTTTCATGCCCCTGGCCTGGGTCAGCTTCTGGATTGTCCCCTCGCTGGTGCCTTCCATGACCGGTTTGATATTAAGAGCGCCGGCCAGCGTAGCGGTCAGTCCGGAAAGCCGTCCGTTCCTCCTTAAAACTTCCAGAGTCTCCAATACAAAATATGTTCGCTGAGTGGAAATATATTCTTCCACCTTCATCACAACCTCCTGGAATTCCATGCCGCCGGAGGCATATTCATAAATCTTCTGCGCGATCAGAAACTGGGTGGTGGAGGCCCCTCTGGAATTAAAAACATAAATGTTCTTCTTACCCTTCTCTTCTTCGTAGAGATTTTTCCCAAGAACCGCACTGTTATAAGAGCCGCTCAGCTGTGCAGATAAGGTTACAACATAAATATCATCTGCTTTATCATAGGCTTCCATATACTGCTCCGGCGCAGGACAGGCTGATTTTACCTCCCCTGTACTCTCTGCCACCTTTTTTAGAAAGTCTGCCTGATCAAATGTTTCATCATCCAAAATCTCCTGACCGTCTACGATCAGTGTCAGAGGAATCCATGTGAAGCATCCTCTGTCAAAATCCTCTTTCGTCAAATCTGTACAGCTGTCGCATACAATATGAAAGCTCATATCAATATCTCCTTTTTCATTACTTCATTATCTGGTATTGATTACTACTTATTCTATCATATACCGGCAGACAGTACAATCCCTTTGTCAGGACTCTTTATCCCCCAGACGGTCTGCCACCAGCAGACCTGCCAGAAGCGCCAGAATTCCTGTGATAACCGATACCACATTTACAGATACACTGTGCATTTCCGCCAGAATTCCAACCGGTGACGCAACAATCAGGCCTAAAACGCCCCAGTACGTCGTTACTTTGCAGTGTTCAAGCAGATATTCCACAATTTTGGCGATCACAATGATTCCCACTCCGAGGCCTGCCGCAGCCGGTGCCAGAATTAGTATTCCCCGAATCATCTGATCTGCATTCATAAACAAAAATCCATTGATGCATCCCGTAATTTCATCCAGAAGCGGCTGATAATATCCCAGCAGCAGAAGAATCATAGATCCGCTGACTCCCGGCACGACCATTGTCGCCGCGGAAATCACTCCGATTCCAAACATTTTGACCGCTGTGGAAACAGAAATTTCCATGACCGCTTCCTCTCCGCTGATATTCAGCAGCGGTAGAACCGCCACCAGAAAGAAAAAGAAAAAAAATACCAGAATTCTGGCCGGATTCACTCTTTCTGTCCGGATTGGCTTCAAAATTTCCGGTATTCCGCCCAATACCAGCCCCACAAATAATAAATTGGTCTGCAGCGGATATTCATTAAACAGCCATCGGATCACGAAAGATAATCCTGCGAATCCTAAAATAACGCCAATTCCGATCGGCGTCAGAATCCGGATGCTGTTTTTCAGATCCTTTCTCAGATGCGTGACAGCATAAATAATCTTATCGTAAATTCCCATGGAAATAGCCAGGGTCCCCCCGCTGACCCCCGGCATGATATTTGCCACTCCCAGCAGGGATCCCCTGCATATTTCTTTTAATAACTTCATTTACATAAACTCCTTTAAACGCTCACTGACTTCCTTGTCCCAGTACTCTTCCAGACCCCGGTCCAGGGTAAAAGATCTTCTGGAAACTCCGGAAGTACATTTTAAACTCTGCCTGTCATACAGAAGATTCACAAACAATCCTGCAATCTCTTCCTGATTTACCGCAAGATTATATTTCACGAGAAATTCTCCCACCTTCTCCGGCTTCAGCATCATAACAAACTGAAAACCAAGCGGGGTTTTCTTCCCTTTGATCAGGGCAAACATTCGGCTCTTCTCCCGTTCCCACGGAATATACGGATATGTACCATATTTTTCCCATTCTTCCGTATCATAAAACTCCTTTAAAACTTTTCCATTGAATTCATATGCAATATCCATAGATAATTTGCCTTCATTCATCAAAAAATCATCGAATAAGTCTCCTCCAAGGAATCCTGCCATAAATCTTTTAATATTTTCAATCTCTACTGCAATCATTTTTTATCTCCTGATATGACAACTGACAATTTTTTCTCCATACTAAGAAAATGGACAGCAAACCTGCTGTCCATCTCATTGTATATTCTATCTGTTATTTTTTCAATCTATTTTTATTATCTGCTGTAATAGCTGCCATAACCACTTCCGGATCCATTCTGGGAGCTGCTGCTTCCGGAATTTCCGGAACTGCTGTCAGAAGATGATGTTGACGGTGCGTCAGATTTCTTTCCAAGGGTCACGGTTACTGTTTTTGATTCATAGGTTCCCTGCTGATTCTGGCGCTGAACGACAACTTCTACCTTCGTTCCTGCCTTCAGGTTAGACATCCTGGACTGAAGACCATCCATGGTAGATACTGTGCTTCCATTGAACTTGGTGATAATGTCACCTGCGCTGATTCCCGCTGTCTCCGCCGGAGATCCGCTGACTACCTGCTGAACATAAACGCCGGTCGGCATATCAAACTGGGACGCCATGGAACTGTCAACCGTCTGGCCGGAAATTCCGAGATAAGACTGCTCATCTTCTGACGGCGCTTCGTTTGCGATCAGCTGTTCAATGATCGGTTTCGCTGTGTTGATCGGGATAGCATATCCCATTCCCTCTACATCGGTAGATGAATACTTGACCGTATTGATTCCGATCAGCTCGCCCTTGCTGTTTAACAGAGCCCCTCCGCTGTTACCCGGATTAATAGCTGCGTCTGTCTGGATCAGTGTCATCGTATTGTCTGTCATCTGGACTTCACGGTTCACGGCGCTGATATATCCTCCGGTTACAGACTGTCCATATCCAAGAGCATTTCCGATGGCAATTGCCTGCTCGCCGGCTTTCAATTCGTCAGAATCTCCCATTGTGATAATCGCAATTTCTTTCTGCGTAGAATCTTTCATATCACTTAAGTTTACCTCAACCACTGCCAGATCAGCATCGCTGTCGGTTCCCCGGACACTGGCGTCAGCAGTTTCTCCATCTACAAATCCGACAGAAAGGGAATCTGCGTCCTCCACCACGTGGTTGTTGGTGACGATCAGGAGCTTATTGTCTTCTTTTCCGATGATGACACCGGATCCAGCGCCTTCAGACTGACTGCTCTGCTGCTGTCCGAACCATCCCTGTGAAGTATTTTCATAAATACTTGTAATGGAAACAATGGCCGGCATCGCATTTTCAGCTACCTGAGAAATCCCGCTGCTGGAACTGGAAGAAGATCCGCTGCTGGTCTTTGTCGTCGCAAGCTGCGTTCCGCTGCTTCCGATTCCCGCTCTGGAAAATCCATACTGAACGCCTTCAAATGCCACTCCGGCAACCAGACCAAATACAATGGCCGTAGCGCCTACTTTCACCCAGTAGCCTCTTCCTTTTCCTGTTCTTTCTGGTCTCTCACCGCTGTTATCTTTCTTATTTCTGCGGAAGAAAAATCCTTTTTTCTTCTGATGGGTTTCTTCCTCCTGTCTCCACTCTTCCGCAGTTTTCCACTGACCGTCATCATTTACATTGTCATTTATGTTATTATCATATTCGTTCATGATACAAGTCTCCTTTCTTTCTTAATCCTGAACCCTAATTGCTTATCCTGGTATTAAATATACTCAATATTTGTGTTTAAATTGTGTTTTAATTGTTACAAAACTGAGAAAAGGATCTGCATGCCCTGTAAGAAAAACCGTAAGAAAAACCTAAGTTTTTTTCCATTGTGCATATGTACATTTTCCCTTATAATAATAAGAAGTAAAAAAGGAGTATTGATTCTATGATTAAGCAAAACCAAACTTATTTAAACAGACTGCACGTCCTGATCGATGCAATCTGTATTTACCTTGCGGGAATCACGGCCTATCAGATTCGTTTTAATCTGAGCATCTTCGGTTTTGAAGTATATAAATATGTATTTACTTATAACCGATATCCGTTCCCGTTTCGATATTACCAGGTTCCTCTTATCATAACGTTGATCGTACTTTTGATATTATATGCATCTTTTGGTCTTTATACCCCGAAGCGATATCAAAGAGGCAGCAGAGAACTGGTAAACCTGTTGAAATCCAATGTTATCGGACTGGGCATCGCGGCTTTTGTCATTACGATTTTTCAGATTCAGAATTTCCCGCGTTCCCTGTATCTGCTGTTTTTCATCGTCAACTTTATTTACGGCGTGATCTCCAGATATATTATCCGGAAAATACTGAAAGTAAACCGCAAGAGAGGGCATAATATCAAACATACGGTGTTTGTGGGATTCAGCACCTCCGCTGCCGCCTACATTGACCGGATCAAATCCAACCCTCACTGGGGCCTTGAAGTACATGGAATTTTCGATGATACGGTCAGTGAGAATTTCGAATACCGCGGCGTCAAACGAATCGGAACGTTAAAGGATCTGGCTTCTTATCTGGAACATACTTCTCTGGATGAGGTCGCCATAACACTGAACCTGAATGAATACCACAAGCTGGAAAAAGTCGTAGCCATCTGCGAGAAGTCAGGAGTTCATACAAAGTTTGTTCCTGATTATTATAACTTTATTTCTACGAACCCTTATACAGAAGATCTGGACGGACTTCCGGTCATTAATATTCGAAATGTACCGCTTACTAATACCATGAACCGGATCATCAAGCGGGCCATTGATATTATGGGATCCATTGTCGCTCTGATTCTGTTCTCTCCTATTATGCTGGTGGTAGCGATCCTGGTAAAGAAAAGTTCACCGGGTCCTATCATATTTGCTCAGGAACGAATCGGACTGGGAAACAAACCATTTAAAATGTATAAATTCCGCTCCATGGGCGTCCAGGATCCGAAAAAAGAGGCAAAACAGTGGACAACTAAAAATGACGCCCGTGTGACGCCTGTGGGAAGGATTATCCGCAAGACAAGTCTGGACGAACTTCCACAGTTCTGGAATGTATTAAAGGGTGACATGAGCCTGATCGGTCCGCGTCCGGAGCGTCCTCTGTTTGTAGAGAAGTTCAAGGAAGAAATACCGCGTTATATGATCAAACACCAGGTGCGTCCGGGGATCACCGGCTGGGCGCAGGTCAATGGATTCCGCGGGGATACTTCCATCCGCGGAAGAATCGAGCATGACCTTTATTATATTGAAAACTGGTCCCTCGGGCTGGATATTAAAATTCTGTTTTTAACATTCTTTAAAGGATTTATCAATAAAAACGCTTACTAAACCGGGCGGCCTTCGTGCCGTCCTTTCTTATTTGATTGGAGGGTTGTTATGAAAAAAGCACAGCATCAAAAACAGATGAAAAGAAAAAGGCGTTCCCCGCTGCGGACCATTCTTTTCCTGCTGGTTCTTCTGCTTCTCATTGTCCTTATCTTTCTCGGGATTGCCTTCGTAAAACTGGGCAATATCCAGACAACCGATATGGATGAAAGCCGACTGGTAACGGTCAATGAAGATGCAAACATGCAGGATTATACCAACTATGCTCTGTTTGGCATTGATTCCCAGACAGGAAGCATGTCAGATACCGGTAACCGTTCTGACTCTATTATTGTCGTCAGCGTCAACAATCAGACAAAAGATGTCAAGCTTCTTTCCATTTACCGGGATACTTTCGTGAGCATCAACGGCCAGTATAATAAAATCAATGCGGCTTATTCCTGGGGCGGCCCGGAACTGGCTGTCAGCACCATCAACCGGAATCTGGATCTGAACATTGAAAAATATGCTACAGTAAATTTCCAGATTATGGCTGATATTGTGGATGCTCTGGGCGGCATTGAAATGGATATCGATTCCAGCATTCTCAATAATCTGAACGACTATATCGGCGATATGAACCGGATCAACGGCGGTGATTCTCCTCAGATTCCTTCCGCCGGAACTTACACTCTGGACGGCAATCAGGCTGTGGCTTACTCAAGAATCCGCTACACTGAAGGCGGCGACCTGGCAAGAGCCGGAAGACAGCGGGAAGTCCTTCAGAAAATCTTCGAAAAAGGAAAACGAAGTCCGCTGAAACTGCTGAGTGCCATGGATACTGTCCTTTCTCAGATTAAAACGAACATGGATCGTTCCGAATTGTTCAGTATGCTGCTGTCTGTCTTCCGATACGATATCAAAGACCAGCAGGGATTCCCGTGGGATCAGAAAGAACTCAGATACAATGGCGCTTATTATGGCTTCCCTGCCACATTAGAGGAAAACGCCGTTCGCACCCATGAATATCTGTTTGGAACCAGCAGCTATCAGATCAGTGATGAACTGGGCAGAATCAATCAGAAAATCATAAACCGAGTCGGCTCCTGATCTGAAGAAATAAAAAAATCTCCGGAAAATCATCTTCATGATTTCCGGAGATTTTTTTCTTCTTAAATCATTTTTTTCTGTTTATCGGATTCTTCTTCCTTCAATGTAATAGCGTTTCTCACAGGCATGCCCCATGGAAAAGGTTTTTCTCGGCAGCGTGCCGTCTGTCATCACACTCGGAAACAGCTGGTCTTTTTCCACTGCCGGCAGCAAAAATCCGATGGATTTTTCCTGGCGGGCCAGTTTTCTGAGGGTTCCGTCTCCATGAATATAGTCCATTTCTCCTGTATTCTCTGCAAGATACTGATCCAGAAATGTCTGCAATTTATCCACCGGAAGCTGATTTTTCTTAAGATCCAGGTAAATTTTTCCTCTTTTCGTCCCGGAATACCATGTGATTGGAAAACCGCCTTCCCTGCAGGAAGATTCTTTCAGCTGTTCCAGTAATTCCTCCGTATCCACACTGGTGATAATCCGATGGATTGGTTCAAACTGCTGGGCATCGTCGTGAAGGTTTTCAAGTTCCACCAGCGCATACCTGGCAGGATGTTCTGAAAAATCTTCATCCGGATGGGTCTGCTTCAGTCTCTCATAACAGGCTTTTGCCGTAGCCAGAGAATGATTGCCGTCTCCCACAGCGTAAACCATCGGCGTCTCTCCAAATTCTATGTATTTCTCGAGCATCTCATGCTCATATTCTTCGGTTCTCCGGACAAAGGCATCTGTATCCTCTCCCTGAATCAGCCATCCGGTCACACGTCCGCCGCCTTTCATCAGCTGAAAATCATACAGCTTTGTAAAACTCTTTTTCTTCCTGGTGATCGGCTCGATCAGCTTTTTCTTCCGGTCATCACAGAGAAGAATCACATGGGGCAGTTCCACAGACGCATTATAGCGTATCTTCATTCTTGGCGGAATCCGTTCCATCACTGTTTTCTCGGTAGCCCGGATTTTTGCTTCTTTTCCCGGCGTATAACTATATTCCTCCAGATCGATCCGTCCTACAATTCCTTTTCGAACTTTCCCGTTCTGCAGTGTCCGCTCCACATACACCAGAGCATGCGGATAAGAACGGAACATCTGGTTCGTCAGATACCGGTTCATGGTTCTGTGGATTTTCTCAATCTTTTCCTTCTCCCTGCCGGTCCCCAGTTCTACTTCCGGCAAAATCAGATGCAGTGACGACGGCGCGTTCTGTACCTTTTCCCTGACTTCTTCCCAGTATTCCGGCTCAGAAGAGTACTGATCGCAGGCAATCACCGCCCATTTCCCCATGGAATCCACCCGGGGCATTAATATATCTGCTGGCAAAAATGTATTCACTTCTTACAGTTCCTTTCCCTTCTTACGCGGCCTGCCCGGCAGGCCCTGATACAATATTCCCTGTCCTTCTACGACATCTTCTTCAGAAACTCCAGCAGTTTACTTCCCACTGCTTTTTGTCCCTGCTCACAGTAAAACAGATCTCTCACCTTCCTGCGGTCATCTCTGAACTGATCTTTTCCCTGAAAGATCATATCCATTTCCTCCAGCAGCCGGTCAAATGTCTCTGCTTTATATCCCGGTGTGACATCCTCATAATTATAATACATTTCCCGGTCTGTTTTTAAATAATCCTGATAGTCAAAATCATAAAATACCATCGGGCGGTCCAGCAGCAGATAATCGATGTATGTGCTGGAATAATCCGTGACCAGAAGATCTGTGTCCATGAGGATTTCCTGGATATCCATGGATTTCTCCGTTATATCCGCAATGTTGGAAAATCCTGAAAAGTCAACCGGATCCTCCCGGTGATAAAAATGGCGCTTGATCACAAACACAGCCTGATGCTCCCGGCACCACTGATTCAGCCGTTGAAAATCAAAATTCTCCTCCAGCGGAAATGGAATCTGTCCTTCTTTCCGATGAGTCGGCGCATACAGGATGATTTTCTTTCCCCTCGCCGCATGTCTCAGTTTATGCTGCGCGTGGAATCTGCCTTCTTCATCGAAAAATATATCATTCCTCGGCTGGCCCATCACCAACACATGATCTGCCGGTCTCCGAAAGGCGCTTTCATAAATCGGCGCATAATTTTCACTGGTGGCTACCACATATTCTCTTCCCAGAGGAATCTGCTGGATCATGCGCCGTATTTTCTGTCCCTGGCTGTCCCAGTTCTTTACCTTATCATCATCATATCCCACCTTCTTCAGAGGCACTCCATGCCAGAGATTCAGGAACACGGCTCTTCCCAGGAATGTGTGATTTACATCACTGATTCCGTTGCACACCACTGCATATTTCGCCCGGAGCTGTATCCAGATTCCCTTCAGGCTGGCATGAAGATATGCTTCATATCCCATAGCACGGACCTGTCTGCAGACCTCCGGATCTTTTGTGATCCATACCGGACGGATATCCGGATCACGCTGCGCTTCCAAAAATAAATATTTGGGGTTATCCGCAAATTTCTCTCCCAGCCACGCGCCAAACACATAAATTTTCCGGCTGCGCGGAACCAGACAAGATAAATACATCATCATATATTTTATCAAAAGACTTACTGCATTTTTCATTTTTTATCCCCAAAGCCACTGCATGAGCTTTCGTACCTTTCCTTCTTTCAACACCTGATTGTTCCTGTAAAATGCCAGACGGCGGATTTTTCCTTTGTAATACAAATCTCCGTAGTTCTTCAGCAATTCGTAGCTGTCGAGATCCTTGATCTCCATTCCATATGCAGAGACAAAGCCCTGAATCTGCTCCATGGACTCGATCATGGATCTCCGATAAGAATTTCTGCCCTCTTTCAACCGGCCATAAAGAAATTTCAGGTTCATCGCATCTTTGGCGCCCACTGAATTATGCCCATGCTGCCGGTACAGCATGGTTGGCTCATTCACATACCCGATCTTTCCGAACACCTTGGCGATCAGCGCTGCCCAGTAATCATGCATGATGATTTTGGAAACCGGAAGCTGTCGCAGAAAATACTGCTGCAGGCACCGGTTGATCATCACAGTGCATCCGGTCACCGAATTCTGTACGATCAGCCGATTGAGCATCACTCTTCTCGGCAGATTGGCATACTGGAAAAACGACTCTGCCACCATTTCCAGATTCTCATCCACCACAGAAAGGTCCGAATGTACCAGAATCGGAACTTTTTCTCCGTAACGAGTCTCCAGCGCTTCCATTTTCTGAAGTGTGAGATAAATCTTATCCCTTTTCCACACATCATCCTGATCGCAGAACATAAAGTGAGGGCCGTAAGAATTGCGGAGTAAATTGATAAAATTCCCCTTCGCGCTTCCAAACGGAGGATCATTCTCATAAATCGTCACCTGATTGGGGTGCTGCTTCTGGAACTCCTTCAGAATCTCCAGAGTCTGATCCGTAGAACCATCATCCCCCACTACCAGCTGCCAATTTTCATACGTCTGGGCTGCTATAGATTCTAACTGCGCTTTTAAATATTTCTCTCCATTCAGCGTCGCTAAAAGAATCGTTACCATGTGACACCAACCTCCTAATTTGTATCCTCCAGGAAAAGAACCTTCTTCATCATCTGCCGGGAATTCCTAGGATTCTTTTGTTTTTTTCTGAACTAACTGTATAATCTGACTGGAAGCGTCGCCGCAATCCACATTGTTAAATTTATCATGATACGCCTTATATTTTTCTTCCCACTCTTTTTCCTTATAATTCCTGATATCTGAAATCAGCGTCTTTGTATCCTGAGAAATCGGCCCTGGTATCTCGTTGATGAAATCAAAGTAGAAACCTCTCAGATGATTCTGATAATCTTCCAGATCATAGGCAAAGAAGAACATTGGACGATTCAAAAGACTATAATCGAACATAACAGAAGAATAATCTGTAATCAGTATATCAGAAACCAGATACAGCCATGCAATATCATTGGTCTCATCAAAAGTATATACAAAACCTTTATACGGTGTCCAGTCAATATTTTCAGAAACCAGATAATGATATTTCACGATCATGCAGTATTCATCTGAAAACGCCTCCCGCATACGGTCAAAATCCAATTCTGTGGCAAATTTATAAGCGCCCTTCTGATAAAACTCATTATCTCTCCAGGTCGGCGCATACAGCATAATCTTCTTATCCAGAGGGAGCCCTAACTTTTCTTTTAATTCCCTGATATCTTTCTCATTATTTTTCTGAAATAAGACATCATTTCTCGGATATCCGATTTCCAGAATCGGCTTATCGGCAAAATCAAAGCAGGATTTAAATACTTCCGTGGAAAACTTATTCTGGGATACAAGATAATCCCAGTCCCTGCAGGCAATGCGGAAGTTTTCATGATATCTCTCAATATTCTGGTTTCCTGCCATATCCATCTGATCCATATCCAGCGCCAGTTTCTTCAGCGGCGTTCCATGCCAGGTCTGGATATACACTGTATCTTTTTTCTTTACATACATTTTCTCCTGTCTGCTGTCAAAGATCCAGAACTTCGCCCGCATCAGATTCCAGAAAAACTTCGGATAATTACGTCTTATTTTACGGCATTTTCCCGGCACTTCAATGGAAGTATCCAGAAGAATCCATACACAGTCATATTCCTGATCCAGCCCCTGACGGACCATCTCCTCATAAATATATCTCGGATTTCCCGAATAATTTACGCCGTTATTACTCTGAAACAGAATGAGATTTTTTTTCAATGGTATCACTGGTGTCAGACATTTATAAGCTGTGATAATAATTTTTTTAATAGACTTTTTGATATTCACGTTTCTTCCTTCCTTTATCTGTTTTTTCACAGAAAAGCAGCAAATTTTGTATAATGGATTATTATTCTAAAAAATCTGATACTTTTGTATTATAGCATAGTCTGAGACTATTGTCCTTCCTGCATGAAAAAAGAATTTCTCCTTTCAAACAGGATTCCTGTTTGTAGTTGAAATTCCTTTTTAACTTCAGTATTCCATATCTGCTTCTTATCTATTCCTCTAATTCTTTTCAGCAATACTCTGGATATATTCCATTACCTGATCTCTCAGTTCCGGACGATCTAGGGCGAAATCAATGGTCGCTTTAATGAATCCGAATTTATCTCCCACATCATAGCGAATTCCCTCAAAGTCATAAGCATACACGGCCTGAGTATCAATGAGACGGCAGATTGCATCTGTCAGCTGAATCTCCCCGCCTGCTCCGGCTCCCTGACTCTCCAGTAATTCAAAAATCTCCGGCGTCAGTACATAGCGTCCCAGGACTGCCATCCGGCTCGGCGCTTCTTCCTGCCTCGGTTTCTCTACCATGTTGTCCAATTTCACCGCGCGTCCGTCTGCCGGAACATTCTGATTCGGCGCCACGATTCCATATTTGCTGACCTGATCTTCCGCAACCGTCTGAACGCCAACCACTGAAGCGTGATGCTTGTCATAAGCATGAATCAGCTGCTGCAGCGCCGGTTCTCCGCCTTTGTTGATGACCACGTCATCTCCCAGAAGCACAGCAAACGGTTCATTGCCGATGAAAGATTTGGCGCACAGCACTGCATGTCCCAGTCCTTTCGGCTCTTTCTGACGGACATAATAAATATTCGCCATATTTGCGATGTCGTTGATCATCTCCACTTCTTTCATCTTGCCGGATTCTGTTAAACGGGCTTCCAGTTCGTAATCTTTGTCAAAATGATTTTCCATGCAGTGTTTGTTGGAATTGGTAATGATCAAAATCTCCTCAATCCCACTGGCAACAGCTTCTTCCACAATATACTGTACCGTAGGAATATCTACGATTGGCAGCATTTCTTTCGGAATCGCCTTCGTTGCCGGCAAAAATCTAGTTCCTAATCCTGCGGCCGGAATCACGGCCTTCCTCACCCTCTGGGTTCTCTTGCTCATACTGGTCCTCCTTATTCCACTGTTTCTTCGTCTTTAGTCTGTCCGCCTAAGCCAAGGTCTTCTTTAATCTTTGTTGTGGAAATTCCTTCTGTTCTAGGGAGATATACAACCTCACAGTAGTCTTTCAGAAAATCAAACTTTCCTTTCCAGTCATCGCCCATCACAAAAGTATCTACGTGATATTCTTTCACATCATTAATTTTCTGCTCCCAGCTCGTTTCCGGTATTACCAGATCCACATAGCGGACAGCTTCTACCAGTTTCTTTCGCTCCTCATAGGAAAAATAACATTTTTTCTGTTTCTGCTCCCAATTGAATTCATCGGTAGAGACAACGACGATCAGATAATCGCCCAATTCTTTTGCTCTTCTAAGCAGATTAATATGACCTGCATGCAGCAGATCAAAAGTTCCATAAGTGATTACTTTCTTCATGAATGATATACCTCTTTCTTATTTTGTTTTTTCCAAATATATTTTGCTGACATCCTCAATGCTTCCATCCGCTATGATTCGTCCCTTTTCCAGCAAAATCGCCTTATTGCAAAGCCGCTTTACCTGATCCAGAGAATGGGATACAAACAATACTGTGACCCCCTTATCAAACATGCTCATAATCTTTGCCTCACTCTTTTTCCGGAACTTGGCATCTCCCACAGACAACACCTCATCCAGAATCAAAATATCCGGTTCCACCAGTGTCGCCACGGAAAATCCAAGTCTGGATTTCATTCCGGAAGAATAATTCTTTACCGGAACATCAATGAATTTACCCAGTTCTGAAAATTCAATGATCTCATCCAGTTTCTCATCCAGGAACTTCTTGGAAAAACCAAGAACCGCCCCATATAAATAAATATTTTCTCTTCCTGTATACTGCTGATCAAAACCGGCACCTAATTCCAGCAAAGGCGCTATCTTTCCTTTGGAGGTCACTGTTCCCTCTGTTGCCTTTAATACCCCGGCAATGACTTTCAGCAGAGTACTTTTCCCTGCTCCATTCAGCCCAAGAATTCCCAGACGGTCTCCTTTATTAAGAGAGAAACTCACATCCTTCAGCGCCCAGAATTCATTATAGGAAATCTGGTGTTTTATCAGCTTTATAATATAATCTTTCAGGTCATCGACTTTTTCCTGACTCAGATTAAACTTCATACCGACATGTTCAACCCGCAATACTTCTTTCTTCGCCATGACGCCCTCCTAAATATGCAGAATAAATTCATCCTGCTTCTTATAAAAGAAATACAGTCCTACAAGCACTGACACAATTGCAAACACAATAGATGCGGCTAAGAATTTCATGTTCATCGGCCGTCCAAATACTGCCTGCCTGAAATTATGGATCAGCAGATACAGCGGGTTGCATTTTAGGATCCATCCAAATCCGGAATTTAATAACCTCTCCGGATAATAGAAAATCGCAGACGCATACATAATAATCATCAAGCCCACAGACCAGAGATATTCCAGGTCACGGAAAAAAACTGCCATTGTGGAAAGAATCATTCCAACGCCGAATGCCGTAAACAAAATTAAAATCAACGGTACAACTGCCTGCAGCATATATATCGTAGGATACACTTTCAACACGATTCCTACCGCTACCAGTACAATCAGAGAAATCAGAAAAATAATATAGTTAAACAGCACACTGGATAGCGGATAAATGTACTTCGGAACATAAACTTTCTTGATCATGCCCGCATTGGTCCGAATCGCCTTCATGGCTCCATTGGTTCCTGAGGAAAAGAAACTGTACATCAGTCTTCCGCACAGAATATAAACAGGGAAATGCGGATCATCATTTCCAAACAGAGTTCCGAATACAATGCTCAGAACGATCATTGTGAGCAGCGGTTCCAGCAGAGTCCAGAGGATTCCCAGATAAGACCGCCGGTACTTTAACTTGACACCTTTTTTTACAAGCTCCCATAACAGGAACCTGTACTTCTTAAAATTCTCAATATAAGTTTTCATTACTTTTCTCCATTTTCGAACATTCTCTGCTCTATTATACTATCGAATGCGCAATTATTCAACATTTCCAATGCTAAAACTTACCAATCATAAACTTTGCTCTTTTATTAATAAATGTAATAATGGAATATTCCAGAATCAGCACGATAGCCAGCTCTCCCAGGCTATCTAAATAGTATCTCCAGGACAGCACTTCCGCAGCTCCGGATATTTCCTGCCATCCCACTTTTCCAACAGCCAGAATATAAAATGCTCTTTGTGTCGACATAAGAATCAGGGAGTTCTTTCCGAAATAATTCAAAACCGGAAAGCTCCAATATTGTTCCAGTAATTGAAAGACGAGTAAAGCCCCAAAAGATCCCAGGATTCCTCCGATAAAAAATAATTCCGGGCGGATGCCAAAATCCATATGATTCATATCAACTTCCATATTCTGCTGTGACATATAAATATTGATAACAGAGAATATAATTCCGGCCCCAAACAGCAGTTTCCCATTTTGAAGCTGCTGACATAATCTGCATCCCAGGTAGCCAATGTACAGATACCATAACGCCACAATGGTTTTACCTGCCGGGAACAGTACAAAAGAAACCCTTTCATACCAGAGCGGTGACAATACCATCTGCAGCTGTTCCAAATATCCGCCGTACCATGTGGCGATCAGCGGCGGTAATAAAATTACCAGCAGTTTCACTATTTTCGGAGCATATCGTATCAGACAGAAAAACAGAATTTCTGCCAAAAACAACACCGGCAAAAACCAGAGAGCGAAAATACCTCTCAACGTAATGGTGGCAAATATATAGGATTTGATGGAATCCATATTTACCGCATTCTGCATGACCATCGCAAAAAACCGAAAAGCGATTCCAAATGCACTGAACAGCACATACGGCACCATCAATGATTTGACCAGTTTGACAACATATCTTTTGAATGTTTGCTTCTGATAAGAATCTGTATAACAAATCAGATATCCTGCTGCCACAAAGAAAATACTCAGTTTCATGGACGACATCCACTGATCCAGTGGATTTGCCAGAGTTGTCACATGCCCCAAAGTTACCATCAATATCCCCAGGCCCTTACACAAATCAATATACTTTATTCGTCTTTTCATTATACCATCCTTTTATTAAAAACTTTTTCAAGATTCGTTATCATCTTTTGACCTTGAATCCTGTATATATAACACCTACCCTTCTATCCTGTAAAATATTCAAAATTTATCTTTACTTACAAATTTTATATGAAGAGGTCTTCTTTCTCTTTTAAAATCTGAACTCTTTTTACGTATTTTTTCTTTTCCATGAATTCTTTCATTTCCATGTCATTTACCCAAATTACATCATACATTTCATAAATCAATGGACTCACTGGTACATTTTTGAAATTTGAAGTTGCTATATAAAAATATTTCTTACAATCAAATTTTCCTAATACCGCCATTTCCATTCTATCATAAGCTCCGTAATAAATTACTTTATCAATTTTGGTATGATCAAATAATCTTTTTTTCTCATCGATAAACAATGTATCTAAATAGTTTTTATATTTTCCATAAATTTCTGGCCGATGACAAAATTTATGTACCAGTCTGGCTTCTTTGTTTGTTGTTGATAGGCCTCCTAACTGACTCAAATATTTGATATTTGGGGGTAATGTACGCAGAATTCGTTTATTTCTTGCCACTTTCCATGACCGGAAAGTCAAATAAATATTCTGATTTTCAAAATCCATTTCATATAAAGTATTAAACAACTGATCTATGATCAGATTGTTTCTCATACTTCCTACAAAAACCAATACATTTTCTTTCTTATTTTGAGGAATATCTTCAATAACCAAATCAGTTTTTCGACCTAAAATTATATGTTCACAAATCTTTCCTGCGATATCTCCACTTTCATACGGGCAAAATCTTTTAAGAAATTCTGTATCATCATAATTTATTGGTTTTTCAATGGCAGTCATTAATTCATCTACTGTCTGTACTTTTGTAAATGGAAGTTCTTTAAAATCAAAGTATACTCCTCTATCTCTAAAATATTCTTCCTCATCATACGCAAACAATACAATTTTTTTTCTTGTATTTGCAAAGTCAAAGAAAACACTTGAATAATCTGTAATCAATACATCACAGCAGTTCAAAAAGTCGTATGTCTCATATTTAAATGGTATTGTTCTCAAATTTTTAAATTGACTGAAATCTATACTTCCTTTTAAATATGGATGGAGATTAACGTAACACAATTGATGACTGCTCAATGAAGAATCCAATTGTCTTAAATACGTTACTATTTCGTCCTCTCCTGATGCATCATTCAGATTACCTCTCCATGTCGGCAAATATGCAATTACTTCTTTTCCTTCCATCTTTTCAGAATCTATAATTTTCTGATTTGGTTTTTCAAAGAATACAACATTCCTTGGATATCCTGTCAATAAAATTTTATTGTTACTGACATTATCCAGCATATAATCTTCCAACATATGCTTTTTCATGTATTCACTTGGATATAAAATGTAATCAGCAATTCTAAAATTGCGCTGCAAATTTCCTATACGGTGCATTTCATCATGAGAACTACGACCTAACGTCTTAAACGGTGTACCATGCCATGTGTTTAAGTACACCTGTCCTTTTCTCTTGATAAAATATACTGGAAAACTTGTATCTGTAAACAAGTACTTTGCTGTAGCCATTATTTTCAGATGTTCAGACGATTCATATAGCACAAATCTTACATTTTCCATTCCATAGAAAGATAATTTTTCTTTAAACTCTTCCAAGCGACTCTTCTCTACCGCTACATAATAATGATATCCTGCATAAACATTATTAAAATGCAATTCTTTCAACAAATAGAACATATTACCATTCATATCCGCTCCATGCTGAGGATCAAAGAAAATACTTTTATCATTAATCGGTAATTCTTTTGCATATTTTAAATATTCGGCTGCTGGATTTTTACTTTTGGACTGCAATGAGTTCATTGTTTCTTTTTTTATTTTTCTTAATTTATCCCTGAGTTTTCGTGCAGCGCGCCTTGGATAGCTTGCCGGTTTTTCTGGATAAATTAAATCTTTCTTCAATCGATTATACCAATAACGTTTGTTAAAATACTGTTTCGGATCTTTATCCGGATATCTTTCAAAATACAATTTATGTTCTCGATAATTCGAAAAATTTTTCTGAATATATTCCAAAGATTTATTAAAAAATTCTTTTTTTATTTCCAGCTCCTCTGGAACCACTTTTGTTTCCCAGCGAATTATTGTATGATTTAATGCAGTGTACATTAGTTCATCCTGTAACATTTCAAACTGCCCTGTCTCCTTAGCCGTCTGAATCAATATATCCATCACATTAAATATGTCAAAAAATTTCTCATTAAAATGATGTGTTGCTGAACCTTCCCGCCTTACACGATAATAATAAAATGCTTTATCGCGTTTCGAAATACGTTCTGCATAAAGAAAACACTGATATGTAAACAAAAGATCTTCAAAAATTCCAAATTCATTAAAAGAAATCTTATTTTCTTCTATCATTTGCTTCTTGAAAATCTTATTCCATATGTAAGGAACCCCTGCCACTAATATCTCCGGATTTTCCCTTAAATTTTTCCCATATATTTCAATTTCACCCAGCTGAAAATCTTTAGAACTTGCGGCATAGATTCTGGTATATCCAGATACAACAATATCCGCCGCTTCCTCTTCAGCCTTCTTATATAATTCTTCATACATAGTTACATCTACATAATCATCACTGTCAACAAACCCAATGAATTCACCTGTAGCATGTTTTAAACCTATATTACGCGCATGCGCAACCCCACTGTTTTCAATTTCAATTCCAATTACTTTATCCGGATATTTTCTTTCAAACGAGTTAATAATTTTCTGGCTTTCATCTGTACTTCCATCATTTATAACGATAATTTCAATATCGTCTATTGTCTGTTTCACTAAACTATTCAAACAGCGTTCCAGATAACTCTCCACATTATATACTGGTACAATAACGCTTACTTTTTTCATTCGTATTTTTTCTCCTTTCTACCCTCTTATTTTACATTTCTCAATTTTTTGACAACATAATTGCTTTACTGACCTTATCTTTTCATTCCATTTTATAATATATTTAAAACGCTCAAGTATCACAGAAATTAATAATGTTGTAATCAGCACAAACAACAAAATCAAAGCAGCATATCGAAATGAATATGTCAGCTTATTAAACCATATGTCTCTTATGAATGTATGTATATAAAATATATTTGCAGAATGACGTCCTAAAAACATAAAGGCTCTTTTCAGTTTAGAAGGCGTATAAAAAATATCATAAAGAATGAAAATCATAAAAATAGATGTTACACTATTTACAATTAAAGGAATATGAGCTAATCCCCATGGATGCGGTCTTAAATACACAACCACTAAGAACAAAAAATAAATTACTATTCTTTTAATCCAGCTTGTTTTACTATTTTTTCGAATCCATTGATATAATTTTTGAAACCAGTCTAAATCAGCAAAACATACACCTAAGGGTATTATAAATAACCATCGATTCATATTCTCAATATGATCCACTGATAAAAGCAAAAACGCCGCAACTAATGGTATAATTAGTACACTATATTTTCTGTATATATCAATTACAAATGGAAAAACTATGATAAACAATACCGCCAGACTCATATACCACCAGGTTTCTGTCATTAATGGTGTATCAAAAAATTTGCTGACTCCCAGCATATCCAGTATAAAATTGCAGACATGATTCACAACCCCTTCTCCATATGGGTCATAAGACAAAATTGCAGAAACGATATGACAAAAGAAAAAAGGAATTAGAAAACCTCCAATCAATCCGATATAACGCCCTGTAACAAACTGCAATTTTTCCTTTATACTCAAAGCTAAATCTATTTTTTTCCCTTTTAATGTCAGCGTCATACCATAAACAGATAAAAAGGCAAACATACCAACACATAAATTCAAGCTTTCAGATATATAAATTCCAGTCTTCTGGGATAATGGGAAAAAATTGACATCAACACCGCTTAATCTGGAATAATCTGAAAAGCAATGATAACAACATAAAAAAATAATCGCGAAGCCCTTCATGAGCAATGTATCATCTTTTGAAAATTTCATTTTTTCTCCTCTCAACTGCCATTACTTCACATAACTTTAACACATTTGTAACATTTATGCAATTCAACTGTGAAATTTTGGTTAAAATTCTTATCTGGATTCTACTGACATCTTTTCTTATCACATATATTAATATCCAGCCAAATTACTTTACATTCTTTTTATATATTCTTTTCAATTTTATCATCTTGGCATATTTTAGGCAATCATTTTTAAGGCAAACTAAAAATCCGGTAAACTCTCAAATCTAAAAATTTACCGAATTTTTATATGAGCATTATAAAAGCCTCTCCTTACCTTTTATTAATAATGTCAGCAATAATATATCTAGGGCTCTTTTTTTGTTTCACTACAGACATTTTTTCTATATTCCCCCATAATCCCAAGTCCTAATAACTGCCCGCCTCCAGGCAGCCAAATAGAACACGCTAAAAATGTCCAACTATTTACGGCATATCCCAAGGTCTTTCTTATTAAAATATATAATGACCAGAATGCTGCCTGCAAAAAGGAGAAAACTTGTCATAGCTACAAATCTAACAGTTTTAACACTAAAAGAAGTAATTTCATCGAAAGCAAATACGAGCATTTTTCTGAGAAGATATTTTGATTCACTGGCAAACCGTTTATTTATATTATAGACAACTGACGTATATTTATATCCCTCGTAATACTTTTTTGCGAACTTATCGGTGGTATTTTTATATCATCCTGAAGCTCAGCATCATGAGAGATTACCATATCATCATATTCTTTCACTGTCATGAAACCATTAGTTATCATAACTGATATCTTTTTTTTAACTTTCTAAAAGTTTCAACTAAAACCGTTTCTTCATTTTTTCCTCCTGTCTCCTATTATATTTTTTGAGAAATATATACTAATTTTAATTTCAATAATAATCAAAGCTCCCCAAATGCTAAAAAAGACATATGGAGAAAAAGTGGAATCTGTACATTCGTTCAAAACAAGAAATGTCAAATCATTATTCTTTAGCATATTTTCTTTATGGTACAACTGGCCTTCTGGATAGTAGTCCGGTGCTTCCTTGTACTGATTATATAATGAGTATAAAGCACTATTTACTCCTATGTTCTGGGTATATTCTTGTTTGGGATAAATTTTAAGGTAATATCTTTGCTTACATTCAACATTTATTTTTTTTATTTTGAAAGTATGCATTTTGCTGCTCGTTATATTATTCGATGAAAACTCGATTCTGCGCAAAGCATTTTTATTTTTATCCTGAATTTCTAAAATATAGTTTTGGTCAGAAATCTGTTTCGGATTTAAAAAACTAATTTTAATTCTATTAAAATCACCATCAGACATAAACGACTGTGTAACACCTTGATTACTTATTTCATTAATTCTTCCCTCCCAGGAAAAGGATGTCTGATTGACTCTCAAATCTTCCTGTGGACTTTGTTTAATCATATATTTTTTAACATGTTGCAGTGTAAAATAAGACATCTATATCATCCTTTACCAAACAAAAGAAGTCTGCGACAACTGTATTTCGTCATCTCACAGACTTCTTATATCTTTTTTATTCACAAAATAATTTTAATTTACTACATTCAGTATATCAGAAATAATATACCGCGGCCGCTGTTTGGCTTCATTGTATATTTTTCCAATGTATTCCCCTACAACGCCAAGTCCCAGCAGCTCAATTCCGCCTAACAGCCAGATGGAACAAGCCAAGAAGGCCCATCCTCCTACCGTAAAGCCTAATATTTTTCTTATGAAAGAATAGAGGATAACCAAAATGCTTCCCAAAAAAATGATAAATCCTGTCATGGTAACAAACCGAATTGGTTTGATACTGAAAGAAGTAATTCCATCTAATGCAAAGGCCAGCATTTTCTTGAGAGGATATTTCGATTCACCGGCAAACCGTTCGTTTCTGTCATAGGCAACTGTCGTGTACTGATAGCCGATCAGAGGAACAATTCCTCTTAAGAACAGATTCACTTCCTTAAATCCTTCTAATCCCTCCAATGCTCTCTTGCTCATCAGGCGGTAATCCGCATGATTATAGACTGCGTCAACTCCCATGAGCGCCTGAAATTTGTAGAATGCCAGTGCCGTATTCCGCTTAAAAAACGTGTCGGTTTCTCTTTTATTTCTTACTCCATAAACAATATCGTATCCCTCGTAATATTTTTCTACGAACTTATCGATGGCATCAATATCATCCTGAAGATCAGCATCCATGGAGATCACCATATCAGCATATTCCTTCGCTGTCATCAAGCCTGCCAGCAATGCGTTCTGATGTCCCCTGTTCCTGCTGAGCGAAACACCGCTGAAAACAGAATCCTTTTCATGAAACTTTCGGATGATATTCCATGTATCATCTTTCGAGCCATCATTTACAAACATAATGCGGCTTTTCATAGAAATCATACCCTCGGATACCATCGTCGATATCTTTTCTTTCAGCCTCTTTGCTGTTTCATGTAAAACTGCTTCCTCGTTATAACATGGAATTACCAAATATAATATATCCTTCATTTTATCTCATTAGCCCTCCCGCGCTCCAACTGTTTTATAGAAAAATACGCCAGCAGCAATTTCTATTATGATTACCAGACTCCAAATCAAAAGGAATATTCGCTGTGAAAAGATCGAATCCGTGTACTGTTCGGATACGATAAATGTTAAATCGTTGGATTGTCTTGCCTGACCGCCAACATATAAGCAGCCGCCAGGATAATAATCCGGTGATTCTTTATAACCATGATAGGAAGGGAAAATCGCAGTATTCACTCCTATATACTCCTCATATTCCTGACATGGACGGATCGCAGCAAACATTGTTTCTTTATGCGCATGTATTTCGTCCAAATGAAATGTATGCATTTCACTGTCTTTTATATCATCAGAAGAAAAGATTTTTTCGTAAATCACATTCTTTTTACTGTCTAAAATGGATAAGGTATATTTTTGTCCTTTCAGCTGATCAGGATTTATAAAATTAATTTCTATGGTATTAAAATCTCCTTCCGCTGTAAAAGACTGTGACACGCCCTCATATCCTATTTCTTCCATTCTTCCTTCCCTGTACAGGGTTGTCTGATATACTCTTAAATCTTTTTGCACACTCCGCTCTGACACATACCGGGAATAGGACAAAACTCCTGTTACAATCGTAAACAGCACAACAAAAATGGTGACTCCTTTGATCCATGGCTGTAACGACCGTCGATTGAATCTGTATTCCTTTTGGTCGTCCCGCCGGATTTTTATACTGTTAATTTTAAAAATTCCTGATAATCCGGTGATACTGTATGACTGAATGATATAAAAAACCGGTAAAAAGCAGAGAATATACTTAGGTTTCACTTCCCAGAAAATATAGAACACAATTCCGCCTAAAATCGTAATAAACATCCAGGCGTTCACATCTGCTTTTCGTTTCAGCGCCAGTATCCCGCCGATAAAAACAAAGATCAGCATCGTGCAGCGGACGATTTGGAGCCAGTATTTGAATGCTTTCGACGATCGGCCTATGGTATATTTATACAGCGTATTATAACTTTCAACGGTTGTCTGAAGCCGTTCTGTACTTGCCGCTGATGACCAGCTTTTACTGATTTTCTTCAAATACAGCTTTTCCAGGCCCGGGATTCCTTTTTCCTTTATCCTGCTTTTTATTGTATTGATATTTTCTTTTACCTTTTTTTCATAACTGTCCTGTGCTTTTGTTGTATTGTTATCTTCCGTTGTATACATTCCGTTTTCACTCAATCCTAATTTTAACCAGTGAGTGATCGGATATTCATATCTTCTGTCTTTTACGCCATATGTGTTCAGTATACTGTTCATTAATACCATTGCGCAAAACAATCCGATTACGATAAAACTGAATCTTTTCAGGAAGGATTTCACCGGATATTTTATAAACAAAAAAATACAGATTGCTATAAGCGGAAAAACTGCCGTCATACGTATCTGCCCGCCGATAAAAATAAGAAAAGCGGATAAAATCAAAAGCAGAATTTTTTTCTTTTTCAATTCCGTCTTCTCTGCATGAAGAAATAATAGAACTCCTCCCAGCATAAACGGCATGCATATGGTATCTGTGTAATAATGAGACGCCCAGCTGAAAAGCATCGGATCGATCAGAAATACGATCAGACTGATAACGCCCGCTCTCAAAGACCATAAGGAGCATATTTTATAAGTACACCATGCGGACAGAAAAATCATAAAAATATTGAACCCGATACCAACCGCATTGTAATCTGTAATTCCTAAATTTTTTGCAATTGAAAATAAGAAAAAGAGCAGAATCGCCAGCGGCTGCTGATTCGTATAACCGGCATAATACTCAATATTAGAGATTCTGCCATTTTCCAGCATATTGACGGCCTCTGCGTGAATATTGATCAGATCATACGGCGGGACATATGTAAGCTGAGTCCCGAAAAAAATAAGATTTGCCAGTATTGCTGCCAGTAAAATGAAACTGATGATCCTCAGCCCTTTTTCAGAACAGGACTTTATGATGTTAGCAACAGCCATAAGACTGGCACTTAAGACAAAGATACCCAGCAGCAATATTGACGGACTATATTTGTCGATAGACGGCTCTCCGTTGATATAAAATAATCCCTGCCAGATAAAAATTCCCACTAAGACCAGCAGACTCACAAGAAGAATTTTGTAAAACTTACTGCAGGCCTTTGCTTTTATCGTATTTCCCATCATTTCCCTCCTGAATCAAATAATCTATTTGATCATATTTCAAAAATCCTCTTTTTTTAATATTGATTATTATATCTTAATGATAATATATTGTCAAAATACATCTTTTGAATCTATGTATTTTAACTTTGTTTTTACTTTTATATTATATTCTTGTAACAATAAGTTTTCTATGTAAGAAAATCAGTTTCTGTTTCTATCCTGTCTGACTCCTCAGAAACTGATTTCTTGTGATCCCTTATTTCTTCATTAATATCTCTTCCCAGCTTTTTTTCATATAATTCAGATAATCCTGTTCGCTGTTAAAACATGTTTCAGCCTGCCTGATCAATTGATGATTCTCATACGTGAAAATTTCTTTTCCGAGAAATTCCATACTGATCCGAATCGGACTGAATTCCCAATCCGGCGTAGTAATACATCCGTCAAAATAGTTTAAATACTCGCTCATAAACGGAGATCCTGTTAACATATTTCTGTCAATGATTTTCAGGCTGTTTGTCTGATATTTCTCCCTGATCTGTTTCATATCATACATCTCCGCAGCACAGATCATAAGCTCGACATCCTTATTTTGCGGAGACAGCTTTCGGATTTCTTTTAAAACTTCTTCTGCACAATGCAGATCGCCGTCAATCAGATATGTTTTCTGTTTTTCATCCGGCAGAGGCAGCAGCTGTATCTGTCCTCTTCCACAGGCGTTCATTTTTTCAGACGCTGTGAAAAATTTGCGATTCTGATGCCAGATTATATTTTCCCTGTACTCCCGCTTCGGTATCACATTTCCGGTCGGATAATAAAAATACGCTCCTTTTCCTTCCTTGATAAACCCTTGTCTAACAGCCTGCCTCATATCTGCTTTTGACGGAAATATCATTTGGTCGAAAATAAGCTGATACAGCTGCATCATGTTTCGAAAAGATTTCTTTTTATTCTTCGTCTGACACTTCTGTTCTTCCTGTTCCAGATTCCTCGATTCGATGCGGATCTTCTTCTTTGCTTTGACTCCACTGGCGATCGCCGGCCATACGGCGCTGTGATTGCCAACGTAAATGACCGCATCAAACTCTGCGCTGCCCCATAATCTTCGGCACTCCCTCCGCACTATTTTCTGGTTCAGGAATCTATATGCCTTCTCCAAATGATCAAAGGCATGAAAATTTTTCAGCAGGTACTGGATATCGATGTATTCCTCCATACTGCACGAAAAAGAGCCCTCCCGGTAAATCAGCCGGATATTTGCATTTAAATCATTGATTTCTCCGCCTTCTGTATTGGTCTTTTTCTTCATCGCCAGCGTAAGATCATACCGGCGGGGATCCAGAGAGTCCGCAATGATTTCGATCATTCTGCCCTCTTCCCTCATTCCCTGTCCATTTAATATCAGAATCTTTTTTCTGGAAGTGTCCATATCCTCGGTCCGCTGATCATGTTGGGATATTCTTTGTTTCAGTTCCGAAATCCAGTTCTTTTTGATCAGATGTTCCGATATGACTGCGATTTCCCCTTCGAAGAAACCGTTTAATTGATAATCTCTTTCCAGAATTCTTTTTTCTTCTTCTGTCTTCACAAAAATCATAGAAGAATTCATAAACCAGGAGATTCTGTTCTGCGCCAGCCAGTCACGTCCTGGTTTTTCTCTCACAGGAGATAAAAAGCGGATGACCATCTGCTGTTTCTTTTTCACAAAATATTTGGGAAGGCCGCTGCCTGCAATTATAAATTCCGCACGAGCAATGGCTTCTTTTGCTTCTGTTGTATTTTCCTCCAGTATGAAACTCCTGTACTTCTCCGGCAGCGCTTCTCTCTGAGTTTTATTTTCTATGATAATGGACAGCAGCTTCTCCCTTTCCTGTATTTCAGGCAGGGTATAATCTGTCATAATCCGGAAAACATGATTCCGGCAGTCCTCATTATGAAAATAAAATACTATTTTACTTTTTATCACCGGCAGGTCATAACATCCTCCATATACGACCCCATCCTTTATTCTTCCTTTTTGTTTCGTCATTTTATCTTCTAAATCCGTTTTGAAATCACTGTATACATCTTTGAAAGAATTTAAAGACTCCATATTTCCCCTTCCTCACTGTATTGCTGTCTGAAATTCTTCATATGCTTCCTGATTATATGTTTCCAGATCAAATTCACATTTGGGCACCGTTCCTTCTATAAATGTTTTCAGACCATTGTAGATACTCTCCTCGTCTGTTCCGATCAGCAGCTGGCCATCCGGATACAGGCTGTCGTTTACCGTAGAGAAATCGGATACGATAATCGGCAGACCGCAGACTCGTGCTTCCAAAAGCACCATGGGCTGTCCTTCATGAATGGACGGCAGAATGAAACAGTCGCTCCTCTTCATAAACGCAAAAGGATTTTCTATATTGCCAGTCAGCGTTATATATGAACATAAATCCAGATCCGAAATACACTGCCTGATTTTCTCATCAAGAGGTCCCGCTCCTATTATAAATAACCTTACTGTTTCATATTTTTCATGCAGCCTGGAAAATGCATGGATCAGGGCAGTGTGATTTTTTTCTACGGACATCCTTCCCATTGTCAGAAAATTAATATTCTCCCTCTCCGGGAGTCTTACAATATCCACCCGCCTGGAATCCCATCCCGCCTGGTTTTCATTTTTCATCAGATATTCCCGGCTCCTTACTTTGATGATTTCCTGATGTTTCAGATAATATTCGATTCGTTTTTGATTGACTGTATTTTTTGCATATCTGAACTTTCCGTATGTCTCCCTGACAGATAATTTTTCTCTGTTTACTTTCATTACCTCTTTGCTGCATGAAACCAGGAAATCAAAATAGGGATACATCGATACATTGTAATGCAGAGACTCCCAGTTCTTTTTCTTTCCATTTACCTTTTTATTCATATCGGCCAGTATGTCATTATGCAGCCAAATTGATTTTTTCTTTGCCTTTCCCCTGCTTAAAACAGACGTCAGAATGACATTATATCCCTGAAAGTCGACAATATAATCAAACTGTGCCATTCCCACAATTCTTCTGTATTCTCTCTCATACATTTCCCACGGACAAACTCCCTTCCAGACAGGGTGATACAGTCCATGCCGCGCTGTGATCATCCGCCGCTGTTCTTCTTTTAATGTGGACGCCCGGAATCCGCATAAGACAAGTGTCCTGACATTTTGGTTCAGCCCATTGACTTTTCTGTGCTTTGCTCTGTCCTTCGGATTATCACCCACCAGAGCCGTGACATCCCAGTCATTATAATCCATCTGCTCTAACAGGCTCATAAAAGAATGGGTAATTCCGTTTTCTGCCAGTCCGCCGCAGGAAATCAGCAGACGCTTTTTCCTGTGCTGCCCTGTGATTGACCTGCATTTTCGTCTTTTTTCAAAGATACCATCTACAATCCTCTGACAGACATTTCCATCGTCCATGCCGCAAATGTTCTGTTTCATCTCCTGATATTTTTCTTTATATTCCTGCTGCACCCATTCTATATGTTTGATATATCCGGCAATATCGCAAATATGACTGCTGTACGGCCCGGGAAGATCTTCTAATTTGATATCCAGTCCTCTCATTTCTTTGTAATTCTCCAAATCCGGAACATAAAACAGAATCGGCCGGTCCAGGACCATATAGTCCAGAAAAATGCTGGAATAATCGGAAATCAGTATATCCGTCAGAACCATCAGCTCGTTTGCATCCATCGCGGCAGGAATTAAAAGATTTCGGTATTCTTCCCTGTCTTTTAACTGCTGATATACATACTGATGAGGTTTGATCAAAATCTGGTATTCTCTTGTATCAATATTTTCTTCCAGCCTCTCTTTCACATGAATCAGTTCATCTGGGTTTACCTTCAGCCCGCCTTCCTGGGCTTCTCTCCATGTCGGTGCATATAAAATGATCTTTTTCTCTTTTTCAACGAAAATGCCATACTGTCTCAGTTTCTCATACAAAGGTTCCTTTTCTCCCCGAATCAGCAGATCATTGCGCGGCTGTCCTTCTTCTATGATCTGTCCGGGAAGAATTCCTTCCAGCTTATAGCTTTTCAGATACATCTTCGTCATCAGCCTGTTGGCCGATAAAAGATAATCCGCATGCAGAAAATTTCGGATCGTGTTGGCAGAACTGCTGCTTCCGTCCGGCACATCATATCCCATACTTTTTAACGGCGTTCCATGCCAGGTGTTCATATAAATCTGTTCTTGCTTTTTTACAAAATAATGCGGAAATGTCGTATTATTGATCAGATACTTTGCGCTGGCCAGTGCATTTAAATATTCCTGACTTCCAAAAAGCACAAACTGTACCTGCGGATTGTTCTGATACTTCTGCAAAACGGGACCATTCTTTTCAAAATCATCCAGCACCCAGATATGGGTGAATTTCTGATACTTATCCCTGGACATCAGCTCCAGAAATATCGCATATGGATTATCAATCATCCCTCTGCCCCAGTAACTTTCATAGAGAATCTTATTTTCATTCACTTTTTGCCTCTTATATGCTTCTGCAAATTTTACGCTGGATTGTCTGGCTTCTGTTTGATTGATAAAGACGCGGCTTTCTTTTTTTACAGCTTCCCATTCCTGCCGGATTGTTTTTATTTTTCTTAATGTATTCATACAACCGTCTCCATCCGTATTCATTTTATGGTTTCATTTGCCTATACCTTCATTTTCTTCATTTTTTTGCAAAACTATTCTTATAAAACAAAGCTTTTTATTTCATAGGAATGGAATTTCCGATGAAATAAAAAAACTGATTTACGGATGTGAGTCTTCCCAACATCCGCAAATCAGTTTTTCCTACAATTTAAATTGCATTTTTCTCATGAAGGGAAACAACGATTCACATTTTACTCCTAAATCCTGCCCAACACTGGGAATCTTAGGTTTGTTACACACAGTAGTTATTTTGCCCGTCGCTGTCTCCAAAGTTATAATCGTATATTGATATGCCAAAGCCGCCGCAATCAGCCATGGATCAGCTATTCCCTCCATTGACCACGCTTTTAATGCTCTTTTACTATATAGATTGCTGTTTTTTAAATAATCTACTACCTCTGTATATCCTTTTATAATATCTTCATCTTTCCGAGAAATTATATGTATGTTTTCTACACTTTCTATCCACTCAGACAATGTATCACTGCCTTTTGTAATTTCATCTTTGACTATATCTAAAACTCCAATTTCATCGTATGTTAATTTAGGCGACAACTGTTTCCAAAAACCCGGTGCAAAGTCAAATGGATAATAACTTTTATACGGTGTTATAAATACATTGGCATCTAATAAAAATTTTTCTTTTGTCATTCCTAACCCCCTGTTATCTCTTCGACAAGCCGCTCAAAGGTTGTTCTATTCGTTCCTGTCATTCGAAAGGCCTCCGTATACTGTGTTCTCCCCTCTCTCGTACTTTGATCTAATGCCAGAATAAACCGGCGATCCATCCGGCTCTTCATTGTACTGTAATAATTCCCTCCAGCATTTTTCTCCATCTTCCGATCGTCTCTCCATCTTTGATATTGCTGTTTCATCGTCTTTGTTAATTCATGATACTTTTCTGCTGATATAAGTCCAAGGTCAGATGCTCTTCGAATTATAACAAATTGACTGCAGTTAAAATATTTTGATAAGATTCCTGCCCTATCTGTTGTATTTGTCCTGCATTCCTGCCACTTTTTTAAAAAGATTTCTTCTGGAGTCAAAATCTCTGCTGCCACTGCATTACATATAACCTCCGTCTCCTTTATTCCCTCCTCATACCATGGCTCTTCATTATAAAAACTATTGTTTCCCCTCCAAATATGTGCTGTTTCATGCAGTACAGAAAATAATTTCCCATTTTCTGAATCACATCCATTGATAAAAATCAAAGGAGCATATGGATCAATTAAAGTAAATGCCCGAAACTCCTCTACATTCAGTTTTCTTCTGGTCTGATTTCCGACAATCCCGCTCATCATGACCAAAATTCCTTTCTCTTCCAATTGACTTCGAATCAGTCCGAAAGCTTCTGATGCCTGACTGTAGTTTTCCATCCAGTCTTTCTTTAATTTTAAGTCTTCTCTTATATGTCCTGCTATAATATCCGGATCTTTTTCTTTTTGATCACAACCGACAAAAGGCACCGGCTCCTGACCGCTGTTTTCCTGATACTCTGCCATCCACTCCTGTATATCAGCCATCATATCGATCACATCTCTTAAATTTCTGCTGGGTTCCCGAACTCCACGGCGATCGACTGTTCGATATTTCAGAATTTCACACTCTTCTTCCGGAGGTACTTCCAAAAAGAAATATCCAAACGGAATATGTGTTTTTCGACTAACTTCCTGAATTTGATGGAATGTAGGAATTTTCTTTCCTGTTTTCCACATTTTTAATCGTTCCAGGACATATGTATCCACATTGTTTTCCAATAACATCTTCGTGCGGACCCAATCAAGAACCTGTGGTGTAAGTTTTACTTTTACTCCTGCCATAGTCATCCTTCCTCTCATCCTTCTTTGTTATGTCAAATGATCGCCTTTCTATTTACTATTTTTTCCATATATTTATTATATTTATATTTCAGGAGTTTGTTAACCATTTCTTTACTCTAAAGTATACTTCTATTTTCCTTCAGCAGTTTTTCAAATTCCCGGTACACTTTTTTGTTGTACCGTTCCGGCTTGAACCGATAGCTGCATTCCCTGTTTTGATACACCTGTTTCATCCCCTGGTATATACTCTCCGGATCCTGCTTCACCACAAGCTGTCCATCCGGCATACAGACGTCTGTCCTTGTCTCAAAATCGGAGATAATAATCGGAAGTCCCAATACTCTTACTTCCAGAATAGACATGGGCTGCCCTTCATACAGGGAAGGCAGCACGAAACATCCGCATTCTTTCAGCAGAGCAAATGGATTCGGCAGATTTCCGGTTAAAATCACATCCTGCTCCAGATGATATTCTCTGACCAAAGTCTCCAATTCTTCCTTCAGCGGCCCGTCTCCCAGGATATACAATTTTGTATCACGATATTCTTCGTGCAGTTTTCGGAATGCCTCTATCAGGTTTTTCTGATTCTTTTCCGGTGACAGACGTCCCATATTCGCATACACCATACATTCTTTCTCCGGACGCTGAAACTGCCGGTATTCTTCGATCTGATCATATGGCACCTCTGCATCTCTCCGCACCCGGTCCGCAGAAAAACTGTTTCTGACATACACAAATTTATCTTTCGTTGCTTCATTGACCAGTGACCTTCTGTTGAGATTTCTGACGCTCTGACTGCAGGCCACGATTTTATCATAATACGGATACAGAGAGAAAACAGTTCCCAGGGTACGCTTCAGGCTGACGCCTGTTTTTGTTTTTCTTTTTGTCTCCCGTCCCAGATCATTATGCTGCCAGATATATTTTCTTCCGTTTTTTACAGCCGCAAAAAGCATTCCATAATGAGGACTGTAACCTGTAAACTCAATGAGATGATCGAAATCAGTTCTGCCGAACATTCGATGAAACTCTCTTTCCATATATTGTCTCAGGGCTTCTCTTTCCACTGCGTCTGCCGGAATTCCCTGTTCCAGTGCTTTTTCATATCGTTCCTGTTCCTGCGGCGTCCCGTTTGGCGCGCCGAATCTTGTGATAACACGCACCTTAGGATGAACGGCACATATTTTCTCCCGGTTCGTTCCTTCCCGGTTCAATACCACCAGCAAAGTCACGTCATACTTTTTGTAATTTATGTAATCCAGAAGACTCAGCAGAGATGAAGTTACACCATTTCCCCTCAAGTCACTTCCATAAACCAGAATTTTTTCTTTTTTTCGGGTTATTTTTCTCTGTATTTTCTCAAAAAACGATTCCTGCTTCGAGATTCCCTCATGATCAATGATCATATTCAGAATCCGCATTCCATTTCTTTCATCTTCTTTTGGATTTCGCTTGTTATCATAGGATTCTTCTGCCTCAGGATACAGAAGAATCCCATTGTAGATTCCTTTCAGTTTAAAAGATTTCTCATAGGTTTCTTTCATCTTATCATCAAATGCCAGCAGATAATCTGCTGCCAGGAAATTCCGAATGATATTTCTGGCTTCTACATTTCCTTCCGGGGCGTCAAATCCCTCTTTCTCTGATGCCGCTTCGTGCCACGTATTCAGATAAATCTGACCATTTCTCGGTGTATAAAAAGAAGGAAATGCCAGATTATTGATAAGATACGCTGCCGTTGCCACATGATACAGATATTCTTCACTCATATACCGAATAAAATGTACATTTCTGTCATTTTTGTACAGTTCCATTATTCTGGTATTCTCTTTCCAATTTTTGATCACCCAGAAATGTTCATATTCTGTAAAATCCTTTCTTTTCTTAAATGCCCGGAAAATGCCATAGGGATTGCACAGCATCCCTCTTCCATAATAGGATTCGTATAAAATATGATTTTTTTCTATTGGATGCTGTGTATAAAATTTCGCATAAACCTGCCGTCGTTCCTGTTCTCTCATCTTCCCATCCTCCTGTCTTCCTGTTTTAAATTTATGTTACGGAATATGGCCGAAAATATCAAAAAAGTACAGGTAAAGAATAGGTAAGGCACAGGTAAAAAAACACAGGAATCCGGTCAACGATCGAATTCCTGCTTTCTGTTTCATGATATTCTTTTGCATTTTACTCATTGTTTTCTATTTTGATTCGTTTTCTGCGCTGCATCACAATGATCAGTACCACAAAAGCCGCCCAGCCTGCCGCGCTGATGACAAGTCCGATCTTCAGTCCCGGCGTCGTGTACGTTAACTCAATCTTATGATCTCCGGCGCTGACGGGAATTCCCATATACATGCCGTTTGCCTGATAGATTTCTGTCTCTCTGCCGTCAACGGATGCTTTCCATCCGCTGGAGTAAGGAATTGCCACACATACCATCTTATCCTGGTCCGCTTTCATCTCTCCGGAAAAATGATTGCCGCTGTAAGATATATTTTCCAGCGCGTTCTTCTGAAGATTCTGAATTTTTTCAATAGTCTCTGCTTTGTCAACTTCCACCAGATACAGCTGGTCAAACTGATATGTTCCCGGTGACAGGAAATACAGTTTTATCTGCTCTGTCTCACCGTTTCCCTCATGATTGAGCTTGATCATATAATCCGTCCGTCCAAAATAATACGGGCTGAATGTACTCTGAATGTAAATCTTTTTGCTGATATCGTCCTGCACCACTCGGATTCCATCTGTGCTTTTTTTACCGCTCATAAAAATGTTTCCTGTATTGCTCTGGGAATCATCATATGTCAGATTCTGAAAATATAAATAAGTCTCTTTGCTGTCATCTGCCGAAATAGTGATTTCCGCATACTCTTCTCCTTCCGGTGAAGAAATCCGGTTGCCTGACAGAGGAATCGTCGTAACCGATGTATTGTCCGCCACTTTTTCATGTTTTATGGAAGAACCTTTTACTTCTTCCTCCAGCACAATATTCTCCAGCATTGCCTGTTCACGGCTTACGCCGTTGAGGGCATTATACTGATTTTCCGTTATATATGTGTCATAGGCATAAGCCAGCGGCAGGGCATACTGATTCTCATATAAGCCTGTTTTTCCATCCTGGCTGATTTTCTTAAAACCGTATGGCACATCATCTTCCTTGTTTGAAGTCATATATTTAACCCCTGACAGAGTCAGAAGGCCCATTCTCTGATCCAGACCGTGATATTTGTCGGAATACTGCATTCCCAGGGTCTGAAAACTGTTGATGGTTTTTGATATATTTCCCGGAGTAATGCTGTAATAACCGCTGATGGTATTCAAATTGTTGTACAGTCCATAGTTTTTGTATTTGTATCCTTCCGCATGCACCCGGTAAAAAGAATCGTCATCAATGCTATCCAGCATTTTTACCTGTTTTGCCTGCAGTGTTTCTGCTGCCGTTCCGTAATCCAGAAATTCTTTGACATAGCCTTTCTGATCCATGTCAAAACGGTAATAACCATGAACTCCCACGGATACGATCATAAGAACTGCAACGAGAACACGGCAGATTCTGGTTTTGTTATTCCAGCCAATACTCTGGGCCAGCAGGAAAATCAGGAAAAAGGCTGCCATCAGAAGTCCTGCGATCAGATTTCCCTGGTTGTTATTAATCAGCGATTCATTGCCCAGCAGAAGGCTCAGACCTACAATCCCCATATACAGAAGAATTCCTGCTCCGATACCTATTTTCTGCTTCTTTGACATCATAAAGAATCTCGGATATACTTCCGCAACCAGCAGTGCCGCAATAAAGCTCAGAACAAAGCTCCAGCGGTTGCTGGCATAGGAAAATCCGTTGAAGGCAAATCCGAAAATCGGAAACGCCAGCGCTATGATACAGGCTATGAAAGCTGCTTTATATTTCTTATGTTTCATTCTCTGAGAGAATAGAATGAACAGGACCGCAACTCCTGCAATCGGCAGGTATCCTACGTTCGTATTACTTCCCGCGTTGCCATAACCAATAATATTATCCAGAACCAGAATATAAAATTTTGCCGGATAAACAATCAAAGTCGCAATGTCCACCCCGTTTCCATAACGGCCGTTTCCAAGGAAACCGATCACCGCCGGCAGCAGAACAGCCGCCGACATGGCGATTCCCAGCACATAATAGAGGATAAACTGTCCCACTGTCATGAAAAACCGGCGGATTCGGTCTTCTTTGACGTAGTCATAAAACCGGATCCATGCATATATGACTGAAAAAATCGTCAGCATATACAGAAAATAGTAGTTGCTCATCGCCGCCACACATACGGTAACAATGAAAGCATATGGTTTTTCCTTTTTGAAAATCTTCTCGATTCCATAACACAGCATTGGAAAATAAATCATGGAATTTAAGAAAAACGGATGCCTTAATCCCAAACGGAAGCTGAAACCGCAAAATACATAGACCAGCGCTCCCATAACGGTCCCAAAGGTTCTCTTTTTCATTTTCCTGCAGTATATGATGAATGTAAATCCTGCCAGATACATCCGAAGCAGAATCATGAAGTTATACATCTGTTCTGTATGTTCTGACGAAACAAATCCATAAAGCAGGTTCAGCGGATCTCCGATTCCATAATAATTCAATGTCGCCAGGATATCCGCTCCGTATCCGATGCTCATATCCCACATGGGCAGGTCAAAATTACCGCTCAGTATATTCCCCGCTGCTTCTCTGAGCCATCGCCCATAGTAGCTCAGTGCCGAGAAATGCTGACTTAATCCGTCTTCTACCCCGGCTCCCCATATGAACCCTTTGCCTTCTGCATAAAAGGGATAAAAAGCCGCTACACACATGGCCAGGAACATCAGGGTATAGATCAGATATATTTTCCCTCTTTTTTTCTCTTCCACCATCTCTTTTTTTCTCCTTGTTTTCTCCTATTCAGGATTCCTTCATAAATCCTTAAGAAGTAGTATACCAAATTGCGGTTGAAAAATCTTAAAAAATGTCTTAAGATATTACCAGTATTATGACAATTTTCTTTCCTGAAAGGAATTGTCTGTGTTTTATAAGGAAAAAGGAGTAGGTTATGTTGCACTTTATTAAAAAACTTTATCATGATTCACGAATCCGTTATCTGTTTTTCGGCGGATGTACAACGCTGGTGAATCTTGGACTGTTTGCTGTTCTGAAAGGTCCTCTGGGGATCGATTACCGAATCAGTAATTTCTTTTCTGTTGCCGTGGCAATCTGTTTTGCCTTTGTGGTCAACAAATTTTTTGTCTTTCAGTCCAGGACAAGTTCTGTCAGCGAGACATTCAAAGAATTTTATCGTTTTGTCCTCGGCCGTCTCGTCACGATGGCTGTGGAAGTCGGCGGCGTGCCGTTCTGCGTAGAGATTCTCCATCAGCCGGAAATGATTGCAAAACTGGAAACGCAGGTAATTGTCACAGTTGTCAATTACTTTATCAGCAAATTCCTGGTTTTCAAATCAACAGGCGGAAAAGCGTGATCATATGCATCTGGACCGAGTACAAAAGATATTTATTCTATTTTGCATGGTGTTCGGCTTCATCTGTATCATGAACATCAATAACCCTGATATGGATGATCACGTACATCCTTCCTATCTGGACAAGCTGAATCTGTCCGGCGTTGACCGTATCATGATCGTTGCCCATCCGGACGATGAGAGTCTCTGGGGAGGGGCCCATCTGGCGCAGCACCGGTATTTTGTCGTGTGCCTGACGAATGCAAAGACTTATAATTACCGGCGTTACTGGGAATTTAAAAATGCCATGAAGATCACAGATACCCCGAATGTAATTCTGGATTATCCGGATTACGAAAACGGACACCGGATCGACTGGTCTCCGTATGAGAAAGACATCGAAAAAGATATCCGTCTTCTTCTGTCCTATCGTGACTGGAAGGAAATAGCAACCCATAATCCTGACGGCGAGTACGGGCATCAGCATCATATCGCGACTTCCCGTATTGTTACAAAGGCCTGCCGGGACGGCGGACTATATGACCGCTTAAATTATTTCGGAATTTATCAGTGGGATATAAAAGATGTAAAGAATATCGTGACGGTAAGCCGCGAATATCTTGAAGTGAAGCAGAAAATGTTCCGGCCGTATTACAGGGAACGAAATACTATCAAAAAGCACCGGCTGATGCATCCTTATGAACAATGGATCAAGGCATCTGACTGGAATCGTGTGAAAAATAAGCAGGAGCAAACAAAGGATGCTGGCCATCAATAGCCAGCATCCTTTACTTTTATCTTTCGATTTAATCTATATCAGTTCCAACAATTTCTGAAATAATATATCTTGGACGCATCTTCACCTCTTCATATATCTTGGAAATATAGTATCCGATCACGCCGAGACTGAACATCAGTACACTTCCTACGAACAGAAGCAGTAAGATTACTGTTGTAAATCCTTCCACGGCATGTCCTGAAAAATACATATAAAGAGACTGTATTCCAAGAATTACCGCAACCAGGAAAAATATAAATCCAAAAAATGTCACAATCTGCATCGGGGCCGCGCTGAATGATGTAATGTTATTAACAGCATATCTGGCCAGAGATTTAAATGACCATTTGGATTTTCCTGCCGTTCTCTGCTGCACATCAAATTCTACATATGTAGTCTTAAAGCCTACCCAGGATGACAGCGCTCTGAAGAATACATTTCGTTCCGGCAGTCTCAGATATTCATCCACTACCTGGCGGTCCAGCAGCTTGAAATCAGAGGCTCTGGACATATCAATGCCGGTTGCATTGCTGATAATTTTGTAAAATGTCTTTGCGAACATTTTATAAATAAGACTTTCTTTTCCTCTGGATGCCTTGATTCCTTCGATCACCTGGAAACCGCTTTCCCAGAGACGGTACATTGTCACCAGGGTTTCCGGCGGATGCTGCAGATCACAGTCCATAACGGCAACACAGGCTCCGGCCGCCTGATCCATTCCCGCGGAAATTGCCGCCTCTTTTCCAAAATTTCTGGAAAAGCATACACCTTTGACGTGCGGATTGATATCTTTCTGTTTTAGAATTTCTTCCCATGTTCCATCTTTGGAGCCGTCATTGACAAAAATCAATTCGAAGGGAATTCCCTCCTGCTCCATAAGATCAGTGATGGTTTCTGTAGTTTTCTCAATCATCTGTTCTTCATTGTATGACGGAAGAACTATCGACAGTGTTTTATCCATAACTTCATGGTCTCCTTACTTTACTGTTATCGTCGTACTGACATTTCCTCTGATCGATACATTGTCAATCTCCGCAAGCTGTACCTGAACCGTGTGGGTTCCTTTCTGATACAGACTCATGTCAATCCTCGGCTTCAAGTCTTTCACTTCCACATCATCTACCGCAGACTGCAGCCCTGTAATATTGACCTCAATGTTCTTATCTGCGAATGTGACATCGTAATTCTTAGTATTGTTTTCCAGTGTAATCTGGCTGACTGGTATTTCTATGGTGCGCTCTTTCTGTTTTTCTATGTTGGCGCGGATTACAATATTTCCGATATCACTGGTATCCTGTACAAAGCTTATGCCGTCCGGAAGCTTGATATCCGATGCTTTGATCGTCTTTTCCACATCTTCTGTGCTGTCGCTGATATCCAGCGTTTCCAATTCGATTTCATCAATTTTGGCAAGGTCATCTGCATTTCCGGTTATTTCAATTTTCTTCGGATCATAGCTTACACTTCCCAGGATATATCCGTCGGCCGGACTTCCCTGGGTTTTCACTGAGAACGGCACTGTCTTTGTCCTTGAAAGCTGCACATGGACGCTGATTTGTGTCGTATCCAGAGTAATCGTATCCTGGCTGATTTCATCTCCGTCCGCGTCATAACATTTCAGAGTCTGCGTAGTCGTTACATCCTTCTTCAGTCCGCTTACATCCACTTCCGCTACAATCTCATCAATCCGGTTGATCATACTCTTCGGCCCGGATACTGACACCAGATTCGGACTTGCCGTTTGATCTGTCACTGTATAGCCGCTGGCAGGTTCTCCCTTAATCCTGACGGTTACCGGGAACTGATCGTTTTTTAGATCCTCCAGCACAACTTTCACTGTGGCATTTCCCGTATCGATTTCCAGCTGTTCCTTATACTTCAGGGCATCGACCTGGATCGGAATCGCGTGCACATCTGACATGGATGACACATCGGCTGTTGCCCGGAAATCGGTCTTCTTCAGCTGATCGACGATATCTTTCTTTCCCCTCACAGTAAAGCTTACCGTTTCTCCGTCTTCAATGGTATATGTCTGATTCAGATCGTCCAGTACCTGCTCATTCAGCATATCTACCGGCACATCTGAAAAGCTCCTTGTGATAACTGGATTGTCCACATTTATGACAAAAACCCACAAGAAAAACGCAAAAATGACGGAAAATATTTTCAAAACCAGATTATTCCCTATTTTTTCTTTCATTGCGATTCAGTCCCTTCCATAGCTTAAACTTCTTGTTTCCGGAATTTTCCTCTCTTAAAACGGAAAGTTCATCTCTGAAAGCCTGTGGATTCAGCGCATGTTTGATCTTTCCGTTCACAGCGACAGAGATATCTCCGGTTTCCTCAGAGACAATGACTGTTATACTGTCAGACACCTCGCTGATTCCCACAGCTGCCCGATGTCTCGTTCCTAATTCTTTTCCAATCTCCACACTGTCGCTCAGCGGCAGATAACAGGTCGCAGAAACAATACGATTGTTTCGTATGATCACCGCTCCATCGTGCAGAGGCGTATTATGTTCAAATATATTGATCAGAAGCTGGCTGCTGACTTTTCCATCAATTGGAATCCCCGTCCGCTCATATTCACCCAGCATAACTTCCCTTTCGATTACGATCAGGGCGCCTGTCTTTGCCTTTCCCATTTCAATGGCAGCCCTGTAAATTTCCTGCAGTGTCCTGGCAGTATACCCTTCTTTTACCTGGCTGGTATCTGTAGAAAATATATTCGCAATCCAGTTTTTTCGTCCCAGCTGCTCCAGAGCATTTCTGAGTTCCGGCTGGAAAACAATCAAAATGGCCGTAATTCCCACACTCATCGTATTGGCGAGAATAAATGTAATTGTATGCAGCTGCAGCAGATACGCGGCAAGCGCAATGCACAGCAGCAGTATAATTCCTTTTAATAATACCCATGCCCTGGTTGTCTTGATCCATTTCACAATCTGATAAAATAAAACACTGACAATCAGAATATCCAGTACGTCCGTAAGACTAATCTGGGGTATGGATAACCAATATAAATATTTTTCCACTGTATTCAAAATATCACTCAAGACTTCTCTCCCCCATTATCCTGCTTTTCTTTATGTTTCAAATAAAATCTCCTGGCAGGTACAAAGACTTTTTTAACGCTCATCTCTTCCTCCATGGTGATTTTCGGTATGGCTCTTACATAATAATAATATTCTTCATCTTCATATTCCAGATTTTCTTCTCTGGTATAATCAATCACACTATACAGAAACTGCCCAATCATAACAATCAAAAAACTTACAACGATCGAAAGAATCTCTGCCAGGATATTCACCTCATTATTTGCGAAGTATCCTCCGATCAGCATCGCAAACGTGTAAATAACGCCTCCTGCAAGGATTGCGATATACCATCCATATGCAATCCACATCTTTCGTATTCCTGTGACAACTGCTACGACCAGGATAAAGATCACAATGCAGAGCATCAGTTCTGTATTTCCTGTTGTGCTGTCTACCACAAGATTATAAATCTGACCATTCTCAGTTCCATTATTCATTTGAATCACTGCTTCCTGCACTGTGGCAGCGAAATAATAACAGCAGCTTCCCATTAAAATGGCCGGCAGTCCGTATAATCCGACAAAGGATCCGACAAACAGCGGAAGAACGGCTGGTATATGAAAATAGAAAAAAATCGGGGTTATCAGAAATATAATTTCTGTCTTCTTGAACATTCTCTGATAGATAAGGAAATACAGACCAATCAGAATCAGATATAAAATTCCCACTTCAACCGCCATTGCTGACAGCTGCAGGAAAACAACCAAATGATATAACAGAAAGACAACGGATACCGGCACAAATGCACAGATCAGTCCGAAAATAACAGACATAAACGGCTGCGCCACCAGAGAACCATATCCATACATCTCTCCTGTCACAAAGAACAGTAAAGTTCCCCCAAGGAATCTCCCCACAAGGCGAAGCGCCTTATCTTTGGACGCAAGAAATTTTAAAATCCGTTCTCTAAATATTAACAAATTCCCCATCTTCATTTTCCTCCGAAATTATTGTAGGACTATCGTCCTCCTTCTCTTTTTCTTCATAAAACCGAAGGAGTTCCTCCAAACGTTTATCATAAACTTTAATTCTTACTTCCACTTCCTGATATTCTCTCTCTGCTCTTTTTTTTGCAAAATGCGTATAGATAAAGAATAGTAAGAGATAGGCTGCAAGCACACCCAGCAAAATGAGTGTCAGTCTCTCTCTCCGCAGCAGAGAAATGACCAAATCCATCTGGAATACAGCCAAAACCAGCATAGTGCCCAGAAAAGCTACCGTCAGAGATATGATGACTTTAATCGTCTCCAGGCGGACGTAATCTTCTTTCTGATATCGATTGATGTAAAAATCTCTTTTTCCATATTCTTTTTCATAACGGGCAAGTTCCGTCATAATTTTTACTTTTTCTTCTGAAATCATCGGTATCACTCCGTTTCATCGCACATCACAGATGCTCATTCCGGATTGTCTTGTATCCAATACGGTTATTATAGCATGTAAAATAAGAAAAAAAAAGGCAGAACCCATGAGGTTTTGCCTTTTCTATATTATCTTTTTCTTAATTTTCTTATAAAATTAATTTGCAATTCTTCTTACACTTAATACTGTGCGGTAGTTTGCAGGTGATGTAATCTTGATTCCATCTTTTGCGTTGCTGGCATGTACGATCTTATTGTTTCCAATGTAGATTGCCACATGTCCTGAATAGCAGATCAAATCTCCTGCTTTTCTCTGTGACCAGCTTACTTTCTTTCCTGCGCTTCTCTGTGATGAAGATGTTCTTGGAATGCTATATCCAAAGTGTTTGTATACTGACTGTGTAAATCCTGAGCAGTCAGCTCCTTTTGTTAAGCTTGTTCCGCCATAGCGGTATGGATTTCCAACAAACTGCTGTGCATAGTTAGCAATCTGCTGTCCTTTACTGCTGCTGGATGAAGTTGAACTGCTGCTTGCAGATGATCCTGGTTTCTTTGTGGACAAATACTGGCTGGAGACATATCTTGTCTTTCCGCTGTGTTTTACCTTTGTCCAGCTTCCGCTTTTTCCATAGCAGGAAACTTTGGTTCCTTTTTTATAAGAACCCACTCTGGATGAACTTGTGCTTGCTTTGGACCTGATATTCAGCGATGATGCTGTCACATATCTTGAATATGCAGAAGTACTTGTGCTGGAACTCGTGCTGGATCCTGGTTTCTTTGTAGATAAATACTGGCTGGAGACATATCTTGTCTTTCCGCTGTATTTTACTTTCGTCCAGCTTCCGCTTGTTCCGTAACATGTAACTTTAGTTCCTTTTTTATAGGATCCAACTCTTGAATATCTTGTGGATGCACCTGATCTGACATTTAAAGATGATGCTGTTACATATCTGTAATATGTAGAAGATGCAGATACATTTTTTATATTACTATTTTCACTGGTTATGACTGAAACCCCGCCTGCCATCATAAGACTCATCGCGCAAGCTGCGGCTTTTGTACAGAATCTTCGGTACATAAGTTTCTCGTTCCTCCCAATTAATGTGCTTATTTGCTTGTTTTTATTTCTTACATTTTTCTTACGATGAATAATATATCACATTTATTACGCTTTGTAAACACCTTCTTCAATATTTTTGTAATAATTCTGTAACAAATCATGAGTTGTTATCACATTTCCGTCATAATTTCCTGTATTGGCGCACCCACAAGAGGATTCCACGAACACATAATTCCACACACATGGCAAGCCAGACGCCGTGCAGACCCCATCGGTTCACAAGGAGAATCGATAAAGTAATTCTCACGCCCCATATACTGATCAAATTCAGAAGACTGGGGCCCAGGGAATCTCCCGCTCCCCTGAGGGCTCCTGCCGCAACAATGGATACTCCATACAAAGGTTCTGCAAACAATTCAATCCGAAGCACTTCCACTGCCAGTTTTCTGACCCGGAGATCCGGTGTCAGCAGCTGAAACACTGCCGGGCACAGAAAGAACATCACGCACCCTGCAAGTCCCATAACAACAGCTCCTGACAAAACCGCCATATTTGAGAAACTCCTTGCAAGTTTTCTTTTTCCAGCGCCGCCCCCATGACACCCAAATACCGGATAAAAATCCAGTTAAAAAATACATCCAGCAGACACATAGAAGCGTTTAATATACTTGGCGTCTTCATGTTGCCGCTGCTTTGCAGCATGGAACTACACATGGAATTCAGCTGAACAAATGGAAGAGAACAGGCATATACCAGAAAATAACTGGAAGCCTGCTTTCTGATGGATAGATCTGCCTTCAGCCATATCGGCAGATTCCCGCTTATGAACACTCCTGTCAGGGCCAGCATTGAAGAAAAAAGAAGAGCCGTCACGATTCCGTGCTTTAATACATTTCTCGCACCTTCTTCGTTTCCGGCTCCAATCTGATGGGCCGACTGAACAGAAAATCCTGTAGAGACCGCACTGCACAGTCCGCTCAAAAGCCATGTACTGGTTGATACCACTCCAATGGATGCAGATGCGCCTGCACCCAGATTCCCGACCATCGCCGCATCAATATACTGCATGACAATAGAAGTAATCTGTGAAAGAATCGACGGGATACTCATTTTATATAGAAGAAACAGCTTCTGTTTTGCTGTCGGCTCCTGTTCCTTCCTTATAATTTCTACAAGTTCCCGTTCCACATTCTTTCTGTCATTTTGTTTCTCCCGCATCTTTCTATGCACAAGCCGCTTTCCGGCATTTTTTGCATGAATTATCTACAATCACTCTGCCTTCGGCTGTTTCGTCATCCATGATGATTTCATCAACCTGCGGCACTCTGATGACACCTGATTTCGGGTTCTTGATACTGATCACCGGTGTTGTAACTTCTGCTTCCACCTGAGATTTCTCAAAAGCAAGATCTGTATCGATCATCTCGCAGTTGATCAGCTTCAGATTTCTGCAGTAGCATAACGGCTGTGTACCGATGATTTTACAGTTCTCCAGTGTAAGCCCGTCTGAATACCATGCCAGATATTCCCCTTTTACTACACTGTTTTTCACAGTCACATTCTCAGCGTGCCAGAAAGCATCCTTGGTATCGAAAACGCAGTTTTCAAAAACCGCATTTTTAATATACTGGAAAGAATATTTCCCTTTAAATTCCACATGGTTAAAATGCAGATTCTCTGAACGCATCATAAAGTATTCACTTTCCGCTTTGGTATCCTCCATACGGATATTTTTTACGGACCATCCGAATTCCGGTGAAATGATATCGCAGTCTCTGATCACAACATCGCTGCATTCTCTCAGCGCCTTGATACCGTGCATTTTAGTTCCACAAATCTCAATATGATCAGAGTACCAGAGCGCCGCCCTGCATAATTCCGTCAATTCTGTGTCTGTAATTTTTAATCCGCGGTCATGCCAGAATGGATACCGGAGATTCCAGAAGCATCTCTCCACCTGAATATTGCTGCATTCTTTTAATGCGCTTTCTCCGTCTGCCGGTCCGTCAAATATACAATCTTTTACCATCAGGTCTCTGCTTCCATACAAAGCTCTTTCCTGGTCTAATGTCTGTTTTTCTACTGTTTTCATCTATCTTACCTGCCTTCCAAAATTCCTGATCTTTATAGTTTTAGTCTATTCTTTTCAGGCAAAAACATCAAATACTTATCCTGTATCTCTTTCTATAGCCAAAAAGCATTTTATCTTTCAATAAAAGAAACCCGGGTTAACTGAAATCTTTACTGCAACATTGAAGTTGTAACCGCACATTGGAAACCTTATGAAGTTGTAATTGCACCCTGTTTGTGTTTCTGTTTTTTTAATAATCCTGCCTTCTCTTATTATTAATCCCGGCTTATTTCAATAATGCCGGTGTCAGGTTTATGGAATCGGATGGGATTTTCTCAAGGCCCAGGAGAGTTGCGGTCTCCTGATCTGTTTCGATCTTTTCGGGATCGCTGAATTCGCTCCCCCGATCCGTAAGGATGACCTGGAACAGCATCCAAAACTTCTTATCTCCAAGAGATTTCCTCAGCCACTGGAATATTTCCGTTGTTGCCTTTGGAAGTGGAGACCAATCTGCGGTGTGCTTTGATCTCTCTGCTGACAGTGGACCTGTGCTTTCCGATATTTTTAGCAATCTGTGCTACTTTCAGCCCCTGCTGCAGACCCGCCTGAATTACCAGTCTGTCATC